>NZ_CP125377.1:3880000-4147500 GCF_034008315.1 Pseudomonas sp. P8_241
CGCGCCAGGAAGTTCTAAGATGCGCCTTTGTTTTCTGCTTGGCGAATCCGACGATGATACAGATCACTGCCCTGCCCGCCTTCACCGATAACTACATCTGGTTGTTACAAGACCCTGTCAGCAAGCGCTGCGCGGTCGTCGATCCGGGTGATGCCGCGCCCGTGCAAGCCTGGCTGGCGGCCAATTCCGACTGGACATTAAGCGATATTCTGATCACTCATCACCATCATGACCATGTCGGCGGTGTCGAACAGCTCAAGAAAGCGACAAACGCAAAGGTCTATGGCCCTGCCAGTGAAAACATCCCGGCACGGGACGTTGCGCTCAAGGACAACGACCGTGTCACCGTGCTCGGACGAGAGTTCGATGTCTTCGCCGTTCCCGGCCATACACTGGGGCATATTGCCTATTACCACCCTGGTTTGTTGTTCTGTGGTGACACGCTGTTTGCCGCCGGCTGCGGACGCCTGTTCGAAGGCACGCCTGGGCAAATGTACGTTTCTCTGACCCGCCTGGCCGAGCTGCCGGAGGACACGCTGGTCTATTGCACCCACGAGTACACGCTGAGCAATCTGAAGTTTGCCGCAGCGGTCGAACCGAACAATCCGGACACTGCCGAACGCCTGGCCAAAGTCACCCGGCAACGGGAATCCGGGATCATGACGCTGCCTTCGACGGTGGCACTGGAGAAGCTCACAAATCCGTTTTTGCGTACCGGTGAAACATCCGTTAAAGAAAAAGCGGACGAACGGACCGGCACCGATAACTTGGCGCCGGATATGGTTTTTGCTGCGCTAAGGGCTTGGAAAGACCGGTTCTAAACAGCTTGCTTGTGAGTCTCGCAGTTCTGAAAGGTTGACCGCAGGGGGTGCGCTTTCTAGAATCGCCCGACATTTTTGTTCGGAACTAACTTCCAGCCAATGTCGTCACCTATTCGTAAAGCCATCAATTCAGACGCATTGACCCGCTTGGCTCAAGCCATAGCGGTGGCTGTGTCCGCCACATTGGCGGGCTGTTCCAGCCATGCGCCGCAGACTGATGCGACGCACACTCCGAACATCGCCGCACGCGCCAAACAGAAGCCGATCTGGCTCAGCGAAAAACCCAGTCCGCAAATCCCCCAGGACGTCTGGGAGCGCATGCGCCAGGGCTTCCAGTTGCAGGACGGGTTGGGCGTGAACCCGCGCATCGAGCAACAGCGCCTGTGGTTCGCCAGCAACCCCTCATTTCTCGAAAATGCCGGCGAACGTGGCAGCCTCTACATGCACTACATCGTCGAGCGCCTTGAAGAGCGCAACATGCCGCTGGAACTGGCGCTGCTGCCGGTGATTGAAAGTGCCTACAACCCGATGGCCTATTCTCGGGCCAACGCGGTAGGTCTTTGGCAGTTCATCCCTTCCACCGGGCGTTACTTCAATCTGCGTCAGACCAACTTGTATGATGGCCGTCGAGACATCACTGCGTCGACCACCGCCGCGCTGGATTACCTGACTCGCCTGCATGACATGTTCAACGGCGACTGGATGCTGGCCCTGGCAGCCTACAACGCCGGCGAAGGCACCGTCAGCCGAGCCATCGAGCGCAACGAAAAGCTCGGCCTGCCGACTGACTACTGGAACCTGCCGCTGCCGTCCGAAACCCAGGCCTACGTGCCAAAGTTGCTGGCGCTGTCGCAAGTGGTCATGGCCCCCGAAGCCTACGGCGTCAACCTGAACCCGATTGCCAACGAGCCGTACTTCCAGGCCGTCGAAATCAATCAGCGCATGGACCTGTCCAAAGTCGCCGAAGTCGCCAATATCGACGAAGACGAACTGTTCCAGCTCAACCCGGCCTTCAAACAGCGCACCACCACACTTGATGGCCCGCAACATCTGCTGGTGCCGACCTCCAAGGCACAGCTGCTGACCACCAGCCTGCAGACCATGCGTCCTGAAGAGTTGATCAGCAAAAAGCCGCTCAAGCCGGTATTCGACCGCGCGGACACGACTGCAGTCGCCAGTGCCAAACGCAGTTATCGCGTCAAGCGCGGCGACAACCTCGGCTCCATCGCCAAGGCCAACGACGTCGACGTGAAGGATCTGCAACGCTGGAACAACCTCAGCGGCAAGAACCTCAAGGCCGGCCAGACCCTGGTCATGCGCGACACCCGCAAAAGCAACTCCGGTCGCGTCAATACCGTGGTCGCTGCCAACAGCAAGAAGCAGCAGCAGACCAAATACAAGGTTCAGCAAGGCGATTCGCTGTACATCGTGGCCAAACGCTTCAACGTTGAGATGCAGCACCTCAAACGCTGGAACCCGCGTGTCGGCCAGGCGTTGAAGCCGGGGCAGATGTTGACAGTCGCCAATCCACGCTAAAAAACAGCCCCTGAATTCAGGGGCTTTTTTATGCCTGCGCAGTTTCATGGAGAGCACAAGACCTGTAGGAGCAAGCTTGCTCGCGATGAGGGCTTATCAGTTTGCATCGATGGCGACTGACATACCTTCATCGCGAGCAAGCTTGCTCCTACAAGGATGGTGGCCTGGCCGAAATGACTGATTACTCCCCCGTCTTTTTCCTGCCAAGACAAGCTGTTACTGTACGATCCACAAAGCCCAAGCCGCCTGGATCGGATCCCCTATTTGAAGCGTCCCCTCCTCCTGCTACTGATCAGCCTGGCCTTAAGCTCCAGCGCAAGCGCGACGATCAGCGAAAGCCATGGTTATGCGCAGTTCGGCACGCTCAAGTATCCGGCCCGATTTACCCATTTCGACTGGGTCAACCCGCAAGCGCCCAAGGGCGGTACGTTGCGAGTGATGGCGTTTGGCACGTTCGATACGCTCAACCCGTACACCTTCAAGGGCACGAGCCCGGTCACCACGCCGAGTTTCCTGCAATACGGCATCAACGAGCTCAACGAGCCGTTAATGGTCGGTACCGGCCAATATGCGCCGTCCGGGGATGAGCCGGCGTCCAGTTATGGACTGATCGCCCAGTCGGTCGAATACAGCGAAGACCGCAGCTGGGTGGTGTTCAATCTACGCCCCGAAGCGCGCTTCCATGACGGTACACCGATCACCGCCTACGACGTCGCGTTTTCCTACCGCTTGCTGCTCAAGGAAGGTCACCCGCTGTATCGCACCAGCCTTCAGGAAGTGTTGCGGGTCGACATTCTCAATTCGCAGCGCATTCGCTTCGTGTTCAAGCGCGCCGGCAATCCGCTGCTGATCCTGCGCCTGGGCGAATTGCCGGTGCTGCCGCAGCATTACTGGAAGGGTCGCGACTTCAAAGCCACCACCTTCGAGCCGCCACTGGGCAGTGGACCGTACCGCATCACGTCGGTCACGCCAGGGCGGCAGATTGTCTTCGAACGGGTCAAGGATTACTGGGGCAAGGACCTGCCGGTCAATCGCGGCAAATACAATGTCGACCGCATGGAAGTCGAATACTACCGTGACAGTGACGTCGCGTTCGAAGCCTTCAAGGCGGATGAGTTCGACATTTACATCGAGCATCAGGCGAAAAATTGGGCCACCGGCTACAACTTCCCGGCGATACGTCGCGGCGAGGTGATCAAGGCGCAGATTGCGCACCAGATCCCGACCCAGAGTCAGGGCCTGTTCATGAACAGCCGCCGATCGACATTCGCCGATGCCAAGGTCCGCGAAGCCCTGGGCCTGATGTTCGACTTCGAATGGACTAACCGCACGCTGTTCAGCGGCGCCTACAAACGCGCCACGAGTTACTACCCCAACAGCGAATTCTCCGCCACAGGTGTGCCAGTCGGCCATGAATGGCTGCTGCTCAAACCTTATCGTGAGCAACTACCGGCCAGGCTGTTCACCGAGCCGTTCAGTCTGCCGCAGACCGCCGGCCGCGGCATCCCCCGGGAAACCCTACGCAAGGCGCTTGGCCTGCTCGATGAAGCCGGCTGGAAGCTCAATGGCCAGCGCCTGCAAAACGCGGCCGGGCAACCGTTGCGCCTGGAGCTGCTGCTGGTCAATCCGAACCTGGAGCGCATTCTTCAGCCTTACGTCGAGAACCTCGCCAGCATCGGAATCGACGCAAGCCTGCGCACGGTCGATCGCGCCCAATACAAGCAACGCCTCGACCAGTTCGATTTCGACATGATTCTGATGACCCTCAACCAGACCCTCAGCCCGGGGCTGGAGCAATGGCAGTACTTTCATTCCAGTCAGGTCGGGGTCAAGGGCAGCAAGAATTACGCTGGCATCGCCAACCCCGTGGTCGACCACCTGCTCGATCAGTTGCTCGCGGCCCAGACCCGCGATGAGCAGGTCGCCGCCGGCAAAGCGCTCGACCGCGTGTTGCTGTGGCAGCACTACATCATCCCCAATTGGTACCTCAACTATCACCGTCTGGCCTACCGCAACCGGCTGGCCTTTGTCACCACGCCGCCCTATACCCTGGGCCTGAGCGCGTGGTGGCTGAAGTCTTCGGAGAAAGATCGATGAAACCCGTACGTGCCCTGCTCCTGCAGGCCAGTGGTCTGCTGTTCGCCGGGCTGGCCTGCGCCGCTCCGCAACATGCCGTGACCCTGTACAACGAGCCGCCGAAATACCCGGCCGATTTCAAGCACTTTGATTACGTCAACCCTGACGCCCCCAAAGGCGGGATCTTCCGCCAGGCCGGGTTCGGCGGCTTCGACAGCCTCAACCCGTTCATCAACAAAGGCGTACCGGCCGATGACATCGGCCAGATCTACGACACGCTGACCCGGCACAGTCTCGACGAGCCCTTCACCGAGTACGGCCTGATCGCCGGCAAGATTGAAAAAGCGCCGGACAACAGTTGGGTGCGCTTTTACCTGCGCCCCGAAGCACGCTTCCACGACGGTCATCCCGTGCGTGCCGAAGACGTGGTGTTCAGCTTCGACACGCTGACCAAGGAAGGCTCGCCGCTGTTTCGCGGCTACTACAGCGATGTGGCCGAAGTCATCGCCGAAGACCCGCTCAAGGTGCTGTTCAAGTTCAAGCACAGCAACAACCGCGAACTGCCGCTGATTCTCGGCCAGTTGCCGGTGCTGCCCAAGCATTGGTGGGCCGACCGCGATTTCAACAAGGGCAATCTGGAAATCCCGCTGGGCAGCGGCCCGTACAAAGTGGCCGACGTGAAGGCTGGCCGCTCGGTGCGTTACGAGCGGGTCAAGGATTACTGGGGCAAGGACCTGCCGGTCAATCGCGGTTTCTACAACTTCGATACCATGAACACCGATTACTACCGCGACAACACCGTCGCCCTCGAAGCGCTGAAAGCCGGGCAGTTCGATTACTGGCTGGAAATGACCGCGAAGAACTGGGCCAATGCCTACAACATCCCGGCGGTCACCGAAGGTCGGTTGATCAAGGAACAGATCCCCAACCGCAACCCGACCGGCATGCAGGGTTTCGTCTACAACCTGCGCCGCCCGGTGTTCCAGGATGTGCGGGTGCGCCAGGCGCTGAGCCTGTTGCTCGACTTCGAATGGACCAACAAACAACTGTTCAACGGTGCCTACGCGCGCACCCGCAGTTACTTCGAGAATTCGGAAATGGCCGCCACCGGCCTGCCGGACGCCGATCAACGGGAGATCCTCGAGCCGTTTCGCAGCAAGCTGCCCGCTCAGGTGTTCAGCGAAGTCTTCGAAAATCCGAAGACTGACGCCAGCGGTATGATCCGCAACCAGCAGCGCGAGGCCTATCAATTGCTGCAAGAGGCCGGCTGGAAGATCGTCGACGACAAAATGGTCGATGCCACGGGCAAGCCGGTGGTCATCGAGTTCCTGCTGGCCCAGACCGAATTTGAACGCGTGCTCCTGCCGTTCAAGCGCAACCTCAGCGACCTGGGCATCAATCTGGTGATCCGCCGTGTCGATGTCTCGCAGTACATCAACCGCGTGCGCTCCCGTGATTTCGACATGATCGTCGGCAGCTTTCCGCAGTCCAACTCACCGGGTAACGAGCAGCGTGAATTCTGGATGAGCGCCGCCGCCGACAAGCCCAGCAGCCGCAACACCATGGGCTTGAAGGATCCTGTCGTCGATCAACTGGTTGAGAACCTGATCAATGCCGACTCGCGCAAGGGCCTCGTGGCCCACGCCCGCGCGCTGGATCGCGTGTTGCAATGGGGCTATTACGTAATCCCCAACTGGCACATCAAGACCTGGCGCGTGGCTTACTGGAACCACATCGGCCACCCGAAAAACTCCCCCGACTACGACATCGGCATCAACACCTGGTGGGTCAAGCCCGATGCGAAACCTGCTGTAGAAGTCGAAACCAAACTGCAAGCCGACCCTGCGGGCACGGAGTAATCAGATGCTGGCGTATATTTTTCGGCGACTGTTGCTGATCATCCCCACCCTGTTCGGGATTCTGCTGATCAACTTTGTGATCATTCAGGCCGCCCCGGGCGGTCCGGTGGAGCAGATGATCGCCAAGCTCGAAGGCTTCGAAGGCGCCACCAGCCGCATTGCCGGTGGTGGTGCCGAAGTCTCGGTGGCCGGCTCCGCCTATCGCGGCGCCCAAGGCCTGGACCCGGCGCTGATCAAGGAAATCGAGCACATGTACGGCTTCGACAAATCGGCGCCGGAACGCCTGTGGATCATGGTCAAGAACTACGCGAGCCTGGATTTCGGCGACAGTTTCTTCCGCGACGCCAAGGTCATCGACCTGATCAAGGAAAAGATGCCCGTGTCGATTTCCCTCGGGCTGTGGAGCACGCTGATCATGTACCTGGTGTCGATCCCGCTGGGGATCGCCAAGGCCACGCGACACGGCAGCCACTTCGACGTCTGGACCAGTTCGGCGATCATCGTCGGTTATGCGATTCCAGCGTTCCTGTTCGCCATTTTGTTGATCGTGGTGTTCGCCGGTGGCAGTTACCTGGACTGGTTTCCCTTGCGCGGGCTGACCTCGAACAACTTCGATGAACTGAGCATGGGCGGCAAGATCCTCGATTACTTCTGGCACCTGGCACTGCCGGTCACCGCATTGGTCATCGGCAATTTCGCGACCATGACACTGCTGACCAAAAACAGCTTCCTCGACGAGATCAACAAGCAGTACGTCGTCACCGCCAAAGCCAAGGGTCTGACCAACCATCGCGTGCTGTACGGCCATGTGTTCCGCAACGCCATGCTGCTGGTGATCGCCGGGTTCCCGTCGGCGTTCATCGGCATCTTCTTCACCGGCTCGTTGCTGGTGGAGGTGATTTTCTCCCTCGACGGCCTCGGCCTGATGAGTTTCGAAGCGGCGATCAACCGCGATTATCCGGTGGTCTTCGGCACGCTGTTCATCTTCACTCTGCTGGGGCTGGTGGTGAAACTGATCGGCGACCTCACCTACACCTTTGTCGATCCGCGCATCGACTTCGAAAGCCGGGAGCATTGAGATGAACCTGTCCCCTCTCAATCGCCGACGCTATGAACTGTTCAAGGCCAACAAGCGCGGCTGGTGGTCGCTGTGGCTGTTCTTGATCCTGTTCGGTGCCAGCCTCGGCGCCGAGCTGATCGCCAACGACAAGCCGCTGGTGGTGCACTACGACAACAATTGGTATTTCCCGGCGCTCAAGCGCTATCCGGAAACCACCTTCGGTGGCGAATTCCCACTGGAAGCCAACTACAAGAGCCCGTACATCCGCGAATTGCTCAAGGCCAAGGACGCCTGGGTGTTGTGGGCGCCGATTCCCTACAACTACCAGAGCATCAACTACGACCTGAAAGTCCCGGCGCCCGCACCGCCCTCGGCAGATAACCTGCTGGGCACCGACGACCAAGGCCGCGATGTGTTGGCCCGGGTGATTTATGGCTTCCGGATTTCGGTATTGTTCGCTCTGACATTGACTGTGTTCAGCTCGATCATCGGCGTCATCGCCGGGGCCTTGCAGGGCTTTTACGGCGGCTGGGTCGATCTGGCCGGGCAGCGCTTTCTGGAGATCTGGTCCGGCTTGCCCGTGCTCTATCTGCTGATCATCCTCGCCAGCTTCGTGCAACCGAACTTCTGGTGGCTGCTGGGGATCATGCTGCTGTTTTCCTGGATGAGCCTGGTGGACGTGGTACGTGCCGAATTCCTGCGTGGACGCAACCTGGAATACGTGCGCGCCGCTCGCGCCCTGGGCATGCAGAACGGTGCGATCATGTTCCGCCACATCCTGCCCAATGCAATGGTTTCGACCATGACCTTCATGCCGTTCATCCTCACCGGTGCCATCGGTACGCTGACCGCCCTGGATTTCCTCGGTTTCGGTTTGCCGGCAGGTAGCCCGTCCCTGGGCGAACTGGTGGCCCAGGGCAAATCCAACCTGCAAGCGCCGTGGCTTGGCATCAGTGCCTTTGCGGTGCTGGCTGTGATGCTGAGTTTGCTGGTGTTCATCGGCGAGTCCGCTCGCGATGCCTTCGACCCGAGGAAGTGAAATGAATCAGGACAATCTGATCGAAGTGCGCGACCTTTCCGTCGAATTCGTCGTCGGCAAACGCTGTCAACGCGCGGTCGAAGGCGTGAGTTTCGACATCAAGCGTGGCGAAACCCTGGCGCTGGTGGGTGAAAGCGGCTCGGGCAAATCGGTGACCGCGCACTCGATCCTGCGCCTGCTGCCCTACCCGCTCGCCCGACATCCGTCCGGCACCATCGAATACGCCGGGCAGAACCTGCTGGGCCTGAACGAGAAAACCATCCGCCAAATTCGCGGCAACCGGATTGCGATGATCTTTCAAGAGCCGATGACCTCGCTCAATCCGTTGCATTCGATCGAGAAGCAGATCAACGAGGTGCTCGGCATCCACAAGGGTCTGACGGGAAAAGTGGCGACCAAACGCACTCTGGAGCTGCTGGAGATGGTCGGCATTCCCGAACCCCACAAGCGCCTCAGGGCCCTGCCCCACGAGTTGTCCGGTGGCCAGCGTCAGCGCGTGATGATCGCCATGGCCCTGGCCAACGAGCCGGAACTGCTGATCGCCGACGAGCCGACCACCGCGCTGGATGTGACCGTTCAGCTGAAAATCCTCGAACTGCTCAAGCAATTGCAGGCTCGCCTGGGCATGGCATTGCTGCTGATCAGCCACGATTTGAACCTTGTGCGAAGAATTGCGCATCGCGTATGTGTCATGCAGCGAGGTTGCATCGTCGAACAGGCATCGTGTGAAGAGTTGTTCCGCGCGCCGCAGCATCCGTACACTCGGGAACTGCTGGCAGCGGAACCCAGCGGCAAGCCTGCGACCAATATAATTGGCCCGCCGTTGCTGGCGGTCGAAGACCTGAAAGTCTGGTTTCCGATCAAGAAAGGCCTGTTCAAACGCACGGTGGATTACGTCAAGGCGGTCGATGGCATCAATTTCAGCCTGCCTCAAGGTCAGACCTTGGGGATTGTGGGAGAAAGCGGTTCCGGAAAATCGACCCTGGGTCTGGCGATTTTGCGGCTGATCGGCAGCAAAGGCGTCATTCGCTTTGAAGGCAAGCAGCTAGACTGCCTGACGCAGAACGAGGTTCGCCCGTTGCGTCGGGAGATGCAGGTGGTGTTCCAGGACCCGTTCGGCAGCCTGAGCCCGCGGATGTGCGTCAGCGACATCGTTGGCGAAGGCCTGCGGATTCACAAGATGGGCACCACAGAAGAACAGGAAGCGGCGATTATTGCGGCACTGAAGGAGGTAGGTCTGGATCCGGAAACCCGGCACCGCTACCCCCACGAATTTTCCGGCGGGCAACGGCAGAGAATCGCCATTGCCCGGGCATTGGTGTTAAAACCGGCGTTGATTTTGCTGGACGAGCCCACCTCGGCCCTCGACCGCACCGTACAACGCCAGGTGGTGGAGCTTCTGCGTTCACTGCAAACCAAGTACAACCTGACGTATCTGTTTATCAGCCATGACCTGGCTGTGGTGAAAGCGCTGAGCCACCAGCTGATGGTGGTCAAGCATGGCCAAGTGGTCGAACAGGGAGACGCGCAAAGTATTTTTGCCGCCCCCCAACATCCGTATACACAGCAGTTGCTGGAAGCCGCTTTCCTGGCACCAGCCACTGCGCAATAACCTGAAAAGAGGAGCAACACATGGGTTTTCTCGCCGGTAAGCGCGTACTGATCGTCGGTGTCGCCAGCAAGCTGTCCATCGCATCCGGCATCGCTGCCGCCATGCATCGCGAGGGCGCTGAGCTTGCCTTCACTTATCAGAACGACAAACTCAAGGGTCGTGTCGAAGAGTTCGCACAAGGCTGGGGCTCGAGCCCTGAGCTGTGCTTCCCGTGCGACGTGGCCAGCGATGCAGAAATCGCCAAGGTCTTCGAAGAGCTGAGCAAGAAGTGGGACGGCCTGGACTGCATCGTGCACTCCGTGGGCTTCGCTCCGGGCGACCAACTGGACGGCGACTTCACCGAAGCCACCACCCGTGAAGGTTTCCGCATCGCTCACGACATCAGCGCCTACAGCTTCGTGGCCCTGGCCAAGGCTGGCCGCGAAATGATGAAAGGCCGCAACGGCAGCCTGCTGACCCTGTCGTACCTGGGCGCCGAGCGCACCATGCCGAACTACAACGTAATGGGCATGGCCAAGGCTTCGCTGGAAGCCGGCGTCCGTTACCTGGCCGGATCCCTGGGCCCGGACGGTACCCGCGTCAACTGCGTATCGGCAGGTCCCATCCGCACCCTCGCCGCTTCCGGCATCAAGAACTTCCGCAAGATGCTGGCCGCGAACGAAGCTCAAACCCCGCTGCGTCGCAACGTCACTATCGACGAAGTCGGCAACGCCGGCGCCTTCCTGTGCTCGGACCTGGCGTCCGGCATCAGCGGTGAAATCATGTACGTGGACGGTGGCTTCAACACCACGGCCATGGGCAACATCGAAGAGTAATCTTCGGCTAGCCATATAAAAGAACCCGCCAATCCTGGCGGGTTTTTTTATCCCTGTGATTTCTTGAACGCGGTGAAATCCCTGCAGGAGCAAGCTTGCTCGCGATGATGTCAGCACATTCACCATCGGTCGTGGCGCAGACACCGCTATCGCGAGCAAGCTTGCTCCTACAGGGATTGTGTTTGATCGGCTATTGTTTTTTTATCAACTCAACCCATCGCCGAGCCCTACCCAATGCAACTATCCCCTTTCCACCTGGCCATCCCTGTCTACGACCTGGCCGCTGCGCGACACTTCTACGGCTCGGTATTCGGCCTGGAGGAAGGCCGGTCCAGCGACCATTGGGTCGACTTCAATTTTTTCGGCCATCAACTTGTGATTCACCTGGCACCGAAGAATGCGTCTCAGGAAGCCGCTCATACCAACGCCGTCGATGGCCATGACGTGCCGGTGCCGCACTTCGGCGTGGTCCTGGGGATGAAGGAATGGGAGGCCCTGGCCGAGCGGTTGAAATCGCTGGAAACTCTCTTCGTGATCGAGCCGGGGATTCGATTTCAAGGGTTGGTGGGCGAACAGGCGACGATGTTCCTGTTTGATCCGTGCGGCAATGCGCTGGAGTTCAAGGCGTTCAAGGATATTGGGCAGTTGTTTGCCAAATAGTCGGTGTCTGTAGCGACGCCATCGCGAGCAGGCTCGCTCCCACATTTGAAATGCGCCCCCCTGTAGGAGCCGGCTTGCCGGCGAAGAGGCAAGCCCAGACAACATCGCACTACAGGCCCATCACCCGCTCCGCCTCAGACAACAAATCCTCCACCGAACCATAAAGCGTCGGGTCGTACTCAACCTGCCCGACACTGAAGCGAATGTCATAACTGCGGCGCGCTGTGGCATTGCGTTCAGCCAGTATTTCGTCAATCCGCGTCTTGATGGCTGCAATTTCCACCGCGCTGGAACCGGTCAACAATACGGCGAACCGCCCCCCCTGAATACGTCCGACAACGTCGTTTTCGCGAAAACCGATGCGCAGCACATCGGCGAAGGTCTTGAGTACATCATCGCCTTCGTGTCGACCATACAGGTAGATGATGTGCTTGAACTCATCAAGGGTGAAGTACAGCAGCGTTGCCGGAGTATCCAACTGCTCGCAGGCGTCGAGCCCGAGCTGGGCCAGCGCGATAAAGCCATGGCGATTGGACAGCAAGGTCAGCTCGTCCATGCTCGCCATTTGCACGCCCATCAACGCTTGCTCAGCCTGTCGCGCCAGGTAGCGCAGCCGTTCCCGTTCCTGTTGCGGCGTAAGCAACGGGTTCGCATATCGGCCGGTTTTTACCGGTTTGCCTGGAATTAACATCGTTGACTCCCGTGGCGGCTATGTAACTTAGAGTCGCCCATAACCGCATTGACTCCCTGTTTACGCGCCGCTGGTCAGCTTTCCGCAACCGGACACGGCCCACCCGCGTCTGCCCATTGCTTGAATTGCGTGACAAAAATGTCGTGGGGCACCGGCACTGGCGCCCGATTGCCACCCGGGTTCCAGCCCCACAGCACCAGTTTGTCGTCGCTGACATGCTTGATCAGGGCGGCGAAGTCCCTGTCGCCATTGCTGGAGCGGTCCTTGATCATCGCGCACAAGCGGTCCGGCGGCAGGCCGATCCAGGCCATGCGGTGGGTTGCCGGTGGCAGGCTCCAGTGCGGTGCGCCGGGTGGCGCATTGGGGCCGTAGCTGGCCGGTGGATTGCTTTGGGCATGGCACGTCGCGCAGGGCAATCCCGCCGAGCCCTTACCGTCCAGGCCGCGCACGACGTTCATGGCATGGGGCACGCCCGCATCGAATTGCAGTGGCGAATCCCCGGGAATGTGGCAATTCTGGCAACGCGGGCTCTGAAAGACTTTCTGTACGGTCTCGAACGCCTTCAAGGCTTCCCGGTCCTGGGCGAATACATGTGATGCGTAGGCTGCGAGACAGATCAGAACGACCGACCCGAGCACCCAATGATGTCGCCTCATCTCACACCCCCGACAATTGCAGCGGCAGTTCCCGCAAGCGTTGCCCGGTCAGGGCGAACACCGCATTCGCCACTGCCGGCGCCGTCGGTGGCACGCCAGCCTCACCGATGCCACCGGGCTTGTCGCTGCTGGGCACGATATGCACTTCGACCACCGGCATTTCGTTGAGTCGCAGCACTTGATAGTCGTGATAGTTGGACTGCTCCACCTGCCCGTTCTTCAGGGTCAACTTGCTGTGCAACGTGAAACCGAGGCCGAATGTGATGCACGATTCCATTTGCGCGGCGATGCTCTGCGGGTTCACCGCAATGCCGCAATCCACCGCGCACACCACGCGGTGCACGCGGATGGCCAGGTTGTCCTGGGACACCTCGGCCACCTGCGCTACGTAGCTGCCGAAGGACTCATGCACCGCCACACCCAGCGCATGACCGTCTGGCAACGGCGCCTTCCAGTTGGCTTTCTCCACGGCCAGGTTCAGCACGCCGAGATGACGAGGATGGTCCTTGAGCAACGTTCGTCGGTACTCGACCGGGTCCTTGCCCGCCGCTGTGGCCAGTTCGTCGATCAACGACTCCATGACAAACGCGGTATGGCTATGCCCCACCGAACGCAACCAAAGCACGTTGATGCCGGTGTTCGGCGAGTGCAGTTCAATTTGGTGATTGGCCAAGCCCTCGATGTAAGGGCTGTCGGCCACGCCTTCGACGGAGGTCTTGTCGATGCCGTCCTTGACCATGGTTGCTTCGAGTGAAGTACCGGCCATGATCGATTGCCCGACCATCACATGCCTCCAGGCCAATGGCAGGCCGTCTGCCCCCAGGCCAATGCGCGCATGGTGCAGGAATGCCGAGCGGTAATAACCGCCACGGATATCATCCTCCCGCGCCCACACGGTTTTCACCGGCCCACCCGCGGCCTTCGCGACGTACACCGCTTCGCTGACGAAATCCGAGGTCGGATTGGCCCGCCGTCCGAAACCGCCGCCTAAAAACTCGGTGTGGATCTCGACCTGCTCGGGTTTGAGCCCGGTGATTTTCCCCGCGATCATTTGGTCCAGCGTCTGGAACTGCGTACCGGTCCAGATTTCACATTTGTCCTTTGTGATGCGCACTGTGCAATTGAGTGGTTCCATTGGCGCATGGGCCAGGTACGGCACGCTGTATTCGGCATCGATGGTTTTCGTCGCTTTGGCCAACGCAGCCTTGGTATCGCCCGACTGCCCGGCATTCAAACCGGGGGTCGTGGCGAGTTTGCGGAAGGTTTCCAGCAATGTCTCACTGTTGAGTCCGGCGTTCGGCCCCGGCTCCCACTCGATTTTCAGCGCATCGCGCCCCAGTTTCGCCGCCCAATAGTGATCGGCAATCACCGCCACGCCGGTCGGCACTTGCACCACTTTGTGCACGCCAGGAATCGCCAGCGCATCGGCGCCTTCAAAGGATTTGACGCTGGCGCCGAACACCGGCGGACGGGCGACCATGGCGGTCATCAACCCGTCGAACTGCACGTCCATGCCGAATTTCGCGCGGCCGGTGATTTTCTCCGGTGTGTCCAGGCGCGGGGTGGGTTTACCAATGAGGCGCCAATCCTTCGATTCCTTGAGCTTGATCGACGCGGGATCCGGCACTGGAAGCTTACCCGCGTCATCGGCGAGTTCGCCGTACGTAGCGCGGTGTTCACCGGCAATGACCACGCCCGATTCGGTGTGAATTTCGGACGGCGCGACGTTGAACCGCTTGGCCGCCGCCTCGATCAACATCATTCGTGCGGCCGCCCCTGCCTGACGGTAGCGGTCGAACTCCATCCAGGTCGAGGTCGAACCACCAGTGATTTGCATCCCGCCAAACCCGGCCATACCGTAATCGGCGGCCGATGCCGGTGAATGCTCCACGCGGATTTTCGACCAGTCGGCATCCAGTTCTTCAGCGATCAGCATGGTCAGGCCAGTCCAGATGCCCTGGCCCATTTCCGAATGCCCGAGCAGTACCGTGACGCTGTTGTCATTGCCGATGCGCAGGAAGGCATTCGGCGCGAACACATTGCCCTGGTTCTCGGCGCCAAGGGCAAAACGATGGGCGCCGGGCATGACAAACGCGACCACCAGCCCCCCGCCGAGCACGGCACTGCCTTTGAGAAAACCACGACGCGAGACAGCGTTGATGTCGTTCATGATTCAGCCCCTCAACCCAGCTCGGACGCACGCTTGACCGCCGCACGTATCCTTGGATAAGTGCCGCAGCGGCAGATGTTGCCGGAGAGCGCCTGATCGATATCGTTGTCGTTCGGCTTGGGGATTTTCGCCAGCAAGGCTGCCGCCGACATGATCTGCCCGGACTGGCAGTAGCCACACTGAACCACGTCCAGCTCTGCCCAGGCTCGTTGCACCGGGTGCGAACCATCAGCAGAGAGTCCTTCGATGGTGAGGATTTTCTGGCCATGGGCCACGGCCGTGGCAGGGGTGATACAGGAACGCAGCGGCGCACCATCGACATGCACAGTGCAGGCTCCGCACTGGGCCATGCCACAACCGAATTTGGTGCCGGTGAGATGAGCGACGTCGCGCAGGACCCACAGCAGCGGCATGTCGGCGGGGACATCCAGCTCCTGATCCTGGCCATTGATGTTCAAGGTCAGCATGGCGCACTTCCTCAGACTCAAGGTGATCTGAAGGGGCGTCGCTGTGGCCTTGCAACACCTACGCGCGCCTCGGGTTATCCCTTTAGCTAAGCGCAATTTTTCCCGGTGACCTGATGCATCGACCACCGGTCACAAAAAAGCCGCCTCAATGGGCGGCTATGGACGCCTGATTTAGAGCCTCGGGCGCCACAGGATTGCGGCATAACGCCACACGAACAGGCCAAACGCCGTACACCAGAGCAGTGCCGACAGTGCCAGTCCATCGCTGGAGTATGCCACCAGCACAACCCGGCACACCCCGGCCGCCAGCAACAAGACAAAACCCGCCACGATCAGCCTGGACGGTTTCAACTCTCGCCCCGTATGACCAAGACTGACCCGCGCAATCATCGCCAGGATCAATCCGCCAATACCGCCCACCGCCAGCGCATGAGTGGCCAGGGTTTGCTGATCAAGTACACCGGCATGCCACAGCGCCATGGCCAGCGTTGCGGCCACAATCCAGGCATAGGCCAGATACAACGACCACAACAACGGCACCCGCCACAATCCCCGATCATGCCAGCGCCACAGCCGCAGCAAGTGCAGCACGCTGATCAGCCCAAACAACCCGGCCAGCCAAAGCCGGGGGACGTCATTCAAACCACCGGCAAACGAAACCGCCGCGAGCATGACGCCGACCATAAGCAATTTGCCGGGTAACGGATTCACCGCAGGCGCGGCAGGACGATTCAAGCCACGCTGGATGAAAAATGGAATCACACGACCGCCAATCACACTCATCAGCGCGCCGATCAACCACAATGCCGCCAACACTCCGTGTCGTTGCAGATTGGCGTCCTCCAGGGCGATCCCCGTCAGCGTCAATGCCTGACAGCCAGCCAGCAACGTGATCATCAGCAGGATCGGATAATTCTCGCGCTTGCGGGCAGCCACCAGATCTCGCCCAAGCACCCAGGCGAGCAGGGGCAGAAATGGAATTTCCAGCACGAACAATAGCGCCCAAGGCAGCGGCACAAACCACGCCACCCGCGCCAGCAGCCATATCAGCACCAGCCCGATCATTGGCCAGCCATTGAGCCCTGGCCGTCCGGTCCAGTTCGGGACTGCGGTCAACAGAAATCCGGCAATGATCGCGCCAGCAAAACCGAAAGGCATTTCATGCCGATGCCAGGCAAGCATGCCGCCCACCGGCTGCAGACCGGTTAAATGGCCGTACAGCCAGGCGGCCCAGAGCGCCACGGCAATTGCCGCGAACCCCGCACCCGCCAGAAAGAATGGACGAAAGCCCAGACTGAACACAGGGGCGGTGGCCAACCGGCGCATCAAGCGGCCGCTCCGATTGCCCGTGCGTCAAGTCGATACTGCGACAGCAACCGCATCACATAACCGATTTTCAGCAAGGTCGGACCGAGGATGGTCATTGCATGCATCGACACCAGGGCCGGGATCGATAGCGCGCCGGCGTACAGATAAGCCCCGTAGATGCCAACCAGTAACATGGCCATGCCTACACCGAGCACTCGGCTGGACAGCTGCAATACATTCTGAGGGTTGCTGAAGAAATGGGACATTTTCCGGTACTCCTGAAGTCGTTCAGTTGTACGCTTGCTGCTTCACGATCCGTGCCATGTGAGCAGCCCTTGCAGATTGGGCCTTGCAGACACAAGAGGTCATTATGACCACCATCAAAATTAGTCTTTATGACTTCATACGTAGTCATTTAGACTGCATCAGACCTAAATCCACCTAAAAGCAAACCAATATCATTTGCACAGTGCATGGCCTTTTGCTTTAATCGCGATCCATTCTTATTTGCACAAGGGCGCGGATCGCCCACGGACATGCACTCACGATGACGGCTGCCGACATTTCCAGCGTCCAGGACCTCTACACCAGCCATCATCGCTGGTTGCACGAGCTGCTGCGCCGACGCCTGAACAACGCGTTCGATGCCGCCGACCTGGCCCACGACACCTTCATCCGCGTGCTCAAGCGCCCGCAGGTATTCGACGGCGAAACCCACGAGCGCTCTTACCTGGCGACCATCGCCCGTGGCTTGTGCATCGATCACTGGCGACGTCGACAACTGGAGCAGGTTTGGCTCGATACGTTGGCCGCGCAACCCCAGGCGGTGCAGGCATCGCCGGAGCAGCGGGCGATCATCGTCGAAACCCTGTATGAAGTGGACGCCATGCTGCAACGCCTGCCCCAGCGTGTGCGCGAGGCGTTCATTCTGGCGCAACTGCACGGGCTGCCTTACCGCGTCATCGCCGAGGAAATCGGCGTGTGCGAGCGCATGGTGAAAAAGTACCTGGCCCAGGCCTTGACGCACTGCGCGATCCTTGAGGCCGAACTCGACGGTCTGCTGATTCAATGAGCCGGACCGCCACCAGCGCCATCAGCCATGCCAGCCTTGAGCGCGCGGCGCACTGGTACGTGCAGCTCAATGATGAACAGGTCGACGAGCAGGACCGTCAGCTCTGGCAGGCCTGGCTGGCGCAAAGCGGTGAGCATCAGGCGGCCTGGCAGTATGTCGAGCGGGTTGGCCAGCGCTTTGCCGCGTTGCAGGACGATCATCAGCAAGCGGCCGGTCAAGTGTTGCGCAACGCCGCACGCACGCCAATCAGCCGTCGCCAGACCGTGAAGAGCCTGCTGATCCTGGCCTCGGGCGGTTTTTTGGGGTGGAGCGCCTGGAGGGAAAACGCCTTGCCGCTCACGCTCGCGCGCTGGAACGCCGACCTCTCCACCGGCACTGGCGAAACCCGCGAAACACAGCTCAGTGACGGCAGCCAGGTCTGGCTGAACGCTTTGAGCGCGCTGAATGTACGTTTCGATGCCACGCAACGCTTGCTGCTGTTACAGGCCGGGGAAGTGTTGATCGACACCGCCAAGGACAACTTGCGCCCGCTGCTGGTGCAAACCAACGAGGGTCGAATGCGTGCGCTGGGCACGCGTTTCAGCGTCCGTCAGGACGACCGGCAAACGCTGCTGAACGTCTACGAAGGCGCCGTCGAAGTCCGTACCCACCAAGGGTGGGTGCAGAACGTCGAGGCCGGACGACAACTGTCCTTCAGCGAACACCACCTCCCTGCCCCGACCGCTGCCACGCCAAACCGTGAAGCCTGGCGTCGGGGACTATTGCTGGCGGACAACCTGCCACTGGGCCAGTTGCTCGAAGAACTGAGCCGCTACCGCGCCGGACATCTTGGCTGCGACCCGGCCGTTGCCGGGTTGCCGGTCATGGGTTCGTTCCCGCTCAAGGACACCGACCAGGCCTTGCGACTGCTGGAAGCGGCGTTGCCGATACGGGTGGAAAAGCCGTTGGACTGGTGGGTCAACGTTGCCCCAAAGGTTTGAAGCAGATTTTTTTCGTCGTGCCGGTGCCCTTTTGGGATTTTCACTCGGTTAACCCTTAAAGCCGTCAGATTGCCGGGAACTCCATGTCGCGCTTCACCCTTACTCGCCGCCCCTGCCCTTTGCACCTGTCGGTGCTGGCCCTGGCGTTCGGCTTGTCAGGGCTTGAAGCAACGACACTGCGGGCCGACACCCTTTCGAACAGTGAACTGGCGGGCGGGCATCAACGCCATTTCGCGATCCCTGCCGGCTCGCTGGTCAGCGCACTCAACCGTTTTGCCGAGCAGGCGGGCGTGTTTCTTGCCGGCCATAACGATCTTGCCGCCGGCAAACGCAGCCCCGGTCTGAACGGTGACTACAGCGAGCAGCAAGCGCTGTATCAAGTGCTGCAAGGCAGTGGCTTGCAAGCGCAGGCCCAAGGCCCGGGCGGCTACGTGTTGCGTGTCGCGCCTGCCGCAACAGGCACGCTGGAACTTGGCGCCACGAACATATCCGGACAAGCCTGCGGCCCGGCCAGCGAAGACACTCATTCCTACACCATCGGTTCGACCACTTCGGCTACCGGATTGCCCCTGTCCCTGCGCGAAACGCCGCAATCGGTCACGGTCATCACCCGTCAACTTCTGGACGACCAGGGCTCCACCAGCATCGCCGACGCACTGCGCCGCGTGCCCGGCATCAGCGTACAAAACTACGACAGCGAGCGCTGGGAGTTCTCCAGCCGCGGCCTGCCAATCACCAATTTCCAGTACGACGGCGTCAACACCGACTACGACGGTGTCTACGATTACGGCACCACCAGCACCGACATGGCGATCTTCGACCGTGTCGAAATCATCAAGGGCGCGACCGGCCTGATGACCGGCTCGGGGGATCCATCGGCGACGGTCAACCTGATCAGGAAGCGGCCGACCCAGGCGTTCAAAGCCTCGCTCAGCGCTGCCGCCGGATCCTGGGACAGTTACCGCAGCGAGGCAGATATCACCGGTCCGCTGAGCGAAAGCGGGAACCTGCGCGGACGATTTGTCGGGGTGTACCAGGACCGCAGCGCCTACGCCGACCACTACCAGAACACCAAGGACATCGCCTACGGCATTGTCGAAGCCGACCTGACACCGGATACGTTGCTGACATTGGGCATCGACCAACAGCACACCCGCTCCCGGGGCGCCAGCTGGACCGGTTTCCCGATGTACAACAGCGATGGTTCGCGTACTGATTTCTCGCGCTCGTTCAACCCGGCAACGGACTGGAGCCGTCGTGACTTCAACAACCAGACACTCTTCACTTCGGTCGATCAGCAACTGTCCCACGACTGGGCCCTCAAAGTCAGTTACGACCGCAAGCATCGCCAGCACGACACCTTCCTCGCCTCCGCCAGCGGCGGCAATCCGGACCCGGTCACCGGCGACGGCATGTTCATGTACATGTACATGGGCAAGTTCGAAGGCGATCAGGTCCAGGACAATATCGACATCAACCTGAACGGCCCTTTCACTCTGTTGGGCCGCGAACATCAACTGATCGCAGGCTTCATGTCGATGAACACTCGCCAGGACATCCCGGTCTACGGCTCGGTTTATCCACCCGTGGGCGGCAGTATTTTCGACTGGCACGGCGAGTTCCCGAAACCGGACATTCCACGGGTGGGCGACAATGACATCGAGCAGCGCCAGACGGGCGTCTACCTGGCCGCCCGGCTCAAGCCCAGCGATGACCTGGCGCTGATCCTCGGCACGCGGGTCAGTGATTTCAAAGGCCACGATGATCTGGACTATAGCGACCCGGACACCGCCGACATCCGTGACAGCTATCGTCAGACTGGCGTGGTCACGCCCTACGCCGGGCTGGTCTACGACCTCGACGAGACTTACTCGCTGTACACCAGCTACACCAGCATCTATCAGCCGCAAATGAGCAAGGACGCCCATCGGCAACTGCTCGACCCGGTGCAGGGCAAGAGTTACGAGGGCGGAATCAAGGCCGAGTACTTCGGCGGTCGCCTGAATGCCAGGTTTGCGGTCTATCGCATCGAACAGGACAACATCGCCGAGTACGTCAGCGGCGTCGACGCCGAGTCGGTTTACCGTGCCGTGCAGGGCGCGACGACCAAGGGCTTTGAAGTCGAACTGGCGGGGGAAGTGAGCGAAGGCTGGAACCTCTCGGCCGGCTACACCTACAACCATACCCGCGATGCCCAGGGCGATTTCATTTACGGTTCGATCCTGCAAACCACTACGCCGGAGCAAATGGTGCGGCTGTTCAGCACCTATCGCCTGCCGGGCCGGTGGAGCGCGCTGACGCTCGGTGGCGGCGTGAACTGGCAGAGCGAGTTCTTCGGCAACGTGTTCCAGCCCAACCCCGCCGACAGCGTCAACGTCGGCCAGGACTCGACCATCACCCAGCACAGCTACGCGCTGGTGGACGTGATGGCGCGCTATCGGTTCAACGAGCACCTGAGCACCACATTGAACGTGAAGAATCTGTTCGACAAAACCTACTACACCGGGCTGGGCAACTTTGGCACCGGCTTCTACGGAGAACCTCGCTCGCTGCAACTGGCCACCCAATGGCAATTCTGACCACGGGTCGATCTACGGTACTGCCGAACGGGCTCAGGCTGGCTACGCTTTAAATCCAGCCTGCATAACCTGCCGAGGAGTGCCTGCCATGCAACGCCTACAAAAACTCACACCCTGCCTGTGGTTCGACGATCAGGCCGAAGACGCCGCGAAATTCTATTGTTCGATCTTCGATCACTCGAAAATCACTGGCCTTACCTACTACGGCCACGCCGGGTTCGAGTTCCACGGCCGCCCCGAAGGCTCGGTCATGACGGTCAGCTTCGAACTCGACGGTCAAAGCTTTACCGGGCTCAATGGTGGACCGCTGTTCAAGTTCAGCGAAGCCATTTCATTCCAGGTCAATTGCCAGACGCAGGAAGAAGTCGACCATTACTGGGGCAATCTGTCGGCCGGGGGCGTACCTGAGGCGCAGCAATGCGGCTGGCTCAAAGACAAATTCGGGCTGTCGTGGCAGATCGTGCCCATCGCGATGATGGACATGATCAAAGACCCCGACACAAAAAAATCCCAGCGCGCCATGGCCGCGATGATGGAAATGAAAAAACTCGACATCGCGGCGTTGCAACGAGCCTTTGACGGCGAGAGCTAATACACTCAGGCCCCTGACCTGCCGAGAACCGAGCATGAAACACACCGTCGCCAAAGACGCTGACAAGGCCCCACGCTTCTGGCGCGATGATGCCTTGCCTTTCATCGAAGCCCGATCGATCGCCGACGGGCGCGAGGTCTGCTACACACGGCACTCCCACGAGCACTTTTCCATCGGTGCGATCACCGCAGGCAGCAGCACCTACATCCATGAGCAGTCGGAATTTGCGGTCAGCATCGGCACCGTCGTGCTGATGAACCCGGATGATGTCCACGCCTGCAATCCCATCGATGACCAGCCGTGGTCCTACGTGATGCTGTACGTCGATACGCCGTGGCTGACCGACTTGCAGCATCAACTCGGGTTCAGTGACGACTTGGCGTTTCGTCGGTTTTCGGTCACTCATACGCGCGATGCCCGTCTGTTTGCCGGCCTCAACGATTTGTATGAGGTGCTGGTCGATCCGCAGCAGGACGTCTTGCGCAAACAGAGCCTGGCGGTGGAGTTCTTCAGCGAGGTGCAATTGCAGCTAAATCCGGTGGCCCAACCGCTGCGCGAACCCAATTTCAAGCTGGAACGCGCCGCCGAGTACATCCGCGACAATTGCACGCACATGCTCAAGCTCGAAGACATTTGCACAGCGGCACAACTGTCACCGTCCTACCTGATCCGGGCGTTCAAACAACACTTCGGCATGACGCCTCACGCTTTCCTGGTCAACCGCCGCATCCAGTTCGCCCAGGACCAACTGCGCAGCGGCAAACTGATCGCCGACGTGGCCCTGGAAGCGGGGTTTGCCGATCAGGCGCATTTTCAGCGGGCGTTTAAACAGCATTTGGCGGCTACGCCGGGGCAGTATCGGGGGTGAGCCCCCTGTTCAGGGCAACACCAGATACACCGCACTCCCCACCAACAACCCCGCCATCACCCGGTTGAACAAGCGCATCCCCGCCGGATTGTTCAAATACCCGCGCAGAAACGTCCCGGCATACACCCAGCAACCGACCGACAAATAACAGATCACCAGGTACACCGCCGCGAACTGCCACACCAGCCGCGCTTCACCGTCGGCAACAAACGCGCCCATGCCGGCCACACAGGCCAGCCAGGCTTTCGGGTTGAGCCATTGCATGACGGCGCCGTACAACATCGACGGGGCTCGCGCCGACTCCCTGGCCTCCACCTGCCCATTGTCGGCGGCGAGTTTGCAGGCCATGTACAGCAAAAATGCCACGCCCGCCCACTGCACCACTTGTGTCAGCGCCGGCCATAACTGCAACAGCTCGTGCAGCCCCAGGCCCATCAACACCAACAACAAGACAAACCCCAGCGTCGCTCCGGCCACATGCCGCTGGCTCGCCCTGAAGCCAAACCGTGCCCCGGAGCTCAACGCCACAATGTTCACCGGCCCCGGCGTGATTGAAGCGACCAACGCAAACGCCGCCATCGATATCATCAGACTCATCACACACCTTCTTCCATTGAGTTGAACCAGGCGTGAAGGTAAAGACCTGCCGCAACCCCGTATTGAAGAAAAATGCCCTGCGGCGGATTAATCCGAAAAATCTACGCGTACAGGCTGACGATCCGCTTCACCTTCACCAACGCCTCGCGCAGCGAGTTCATGTCCACCGAACCCAGCGCCAGACGTATCGCGTGGGGCACGTGGGTCGTGATCGCAAAGGGTTCGGCTGGCGAAACCGACACCTGCTCACGCATCAATGCCATGGCCACCTGATCGGCCCGAGCGTCTTCGGACAACGGCAACCAGATGAAATACGAAGAGGGATGGCTGATGCAGTTGAGCCCTTGCAGGACTTCGCGGGCCAAGGCTTGCCGGGCCTGCGCATCGGCGCGTTTTTGCGCCTCCAGTTGTCTGACGGTGCCGTCGTCGAGCCAGGCAGTGACGATGGCGGTCATCACACCTGGGGTGTTCCAGGTGGTCGCCATGATCGTGCGCTCGAACGCCGGCATCCATTTGGCGGGCGCCGCCACGAATCCGACGCGCAATCCGGTGGCGACATTTTTCGATAGACCGGACACGTACACCGTCCGTTCGGGCGCCATCTCGGCCAAGGGAGGTGGGGCGTTTTCGGCGAGGAACGCGTAAGCGGCGTCCTCGATAATCAACAGGTCATGCTGGCGCGCAATCGCCACTAAATGCTCGCGTTGATCGGCGCCCATCACCCAGCCCAACGGATTATGCAGGGTGGGAATCGAGTAGACCGCCCGAACCGATCGGCTCTGACAGAGTTTTGCCAGCGCCGATAAATCCGGCCCATTGTCGGTGACTGGAATGGGCAAGACTTCGAGGTGCAGGGTTTCGGCCAGAGTCTTGAAACCGGGATAGGTCAACGCATCGGCGGCAATCACGTCGCCGGGCTTAAGCAACGCCATCATCGTCACCGCCAGGCCGTGCTGCGCGCCGCTGACGATCAGCACCTGCTCGGCCGGCACGTTCACCCCTCGCTCCACCAGATGTCGCGCAACCGAGGCTCGCTCGTGCAGGCGACCCGCATGGGGCTGGTAGCGCAAAAGGGATTCAAGGTCACCGGACAACGCCAACTGACGCAGGGCATTTCGCAACAAATCAGCCTGGCCCGGTAATGATGGGTAATTGAAGTTGAGGTCAATCATCCCCGCCGCCACCACTGACTGCGAAATGCCCTGACCAGGCGGCAGCGATGTCTCCCGGACGAAGGTTCCGCGCCCGGTTTCGCCGCTGACCAGCCCCATGCCTTCAAGTTCTGCATACACCCGGCTGGCAGTCACCAGCGCCAGGCCGTGCTCTGTGGCCAGTTGACGGTGAGTTGGCAGGCGTGTGCCGGGTGCCAGACGCCCCGAACGGATGTCGGCGGCAAAGGCATCCACCAGGGTTTTATAGCGTGATCGCGGCATGGGGAGATGTATCCATGACAATTTTTTGATTGTATCGGGAGTCGATCATACGATGGATTACATGCAATCAAAACACTGAGCGAGCACGAAATGGAACGGACTTCGGAACTGCAAAAACACCGATCGGACAACGCCACCCGCGGCTGGATCAATGGCCTGATCGGTGTGGTGATCTTCAGCGGTTCGTTGCCGGCGACCCGGGTGGCGGTGCTCGAATTCGACCCGGTGTTCCTGACCGTTGCCCGCGCCACTATCGCCGCCATCCTGGCGCTGTGTTTGTTGTGGCTGTTCAAGGAGAAACGTCCAGCTCGCGATCAGCTCGTGCCCCTGACCATTGTCGCCTTGGGCGTGGTGATCGGCTTTCCCCTGCTGACCGCACTGGCGCTGCAATACGTGACATCCGCACACTCCATCGTCTTTGTCGGCCTGCTGCCGCTGGCGACGGCGGTGTTCGGCGTGTTACGCGGTGGCGAGCGGCCACGGCCGGCGTTCTGGATTTTCTCGGTACTGGGCAGTTTGCTGGTGGTGGGATTTGCCCTGTCCCAAGGGCTGACCGCCTCACCCGAGGGCGACCTCTTGATGTTGTTGGCGATCCTGGCGTGCGGTCTGGGTTATGCCGAAGGTGCAAAGCTGTCCCGCACCTTCGGTGGCTGGCAGGTGATTTGCTGGGCACTGGTGTTGTCGTTGCCGTTGGTGGCGGTGCTGACCTGGATGCGCATGCCCGCGTCGTTCAGCGGCATCAGCACGCCGGCCTGGTTCAGCCTGGGTTACGTGTCGCTGTTCAGTATGTTGATCGGATTCGTGTTCTGGTATCGCGGGCTCGCTCAAGGCGGAATCGCGGCCGTCGGGCAACTGCAACTGTTGCAGCCGTTCTTTGGCCTGACACTGGCCGCCACTTTACTGCACGAACAGGTCAGCATCGGCATGCTGGGCGTCACCGTGGCGGTGATCCTGTGTGTCGTCGGCGCGAAGAAATTCGCCAAATAGGCGTTGTACGGTGGTTTGCGCCCATGACTGTATCGGTCAAGCCAGCGCCGGGCTGTGATAAAAATACGGCGATTGCTTCAGGAGCCACCGATGGACATCGCCACCCTCACCCTGTTTCTGCCCGCCTGCTTCGCCCTCAACATGGCGCCAGGCCCGAACAACTTGCTGTCGGTCAGCAATTCGACCCGCTACGGCTACCGCACGGCGTGTGTGGCCGGCATCGGGCGGTTGCTGGCATTTGCCGGGATGATCGCTCTCGCCTCGGCCGGCCTGGCGGTCGTGCTGCAAACCTCCGAGCTGTTGTTCTACGCGATCAAGATTCTCGGCGCGGCGTACCTGTTCTACCTTGCCTGGCAATTGTGGCGCGCCGATCCCGGCGTTGAAAGCGTGGTGACCAGCGCCCCCGTGGGTACGCTGGCATTGGCCCGGCAGGAATTCCTGGTGGCGGCCGGCAATCCCAAGGCGATCCTGATTTTCACGGCGTTTCTGCCGCAGTTCGTCGATTCGACCCAGGCCATCGCGCCGCAATTTTTCGTGTTGGGCGCGTTGTTTCTGATGCTGGAATGGATTGCCATCGGCGCCTACGCCTACATGGGCCTGCACATGCGTCGCTGGTTCGCCAAGCCGTCGGGCAAGCGGATGTTCAATCGCTGCTGTGCGGGGTTGTTGTCGGCGGCGGCTTCGGTGTTGCTGATGGCGCGACGTACCTGAAGTAACCCTGTAACTGTAGGAGCGAGCCTGCTCGCGATGGCGCCAGGTCAGTCACTGCAATAGCGAATGATATGACGCCATCGCGAGCAGGCTCGCTCCTGCAGGGGGAATTGCGCTGCCTCGCGAAATTCCCTGTCGATTTTCCGGTGGAGGCAGCACGTGACGCGTTCTATGCTGCGCCCATGAACCTACAAACCACGCAGCTTCCACCCCATGCCGAGATGGTCCGCGCCATGCTCGAACGAGACACCGCCTACGAGGGGGTGTTCTTTACGGCGGTCAGGACCACCGGCATTTTCTGCCGCCCCGGTTGCACCGCACGCAGCCCGAAACCAGAGAATGTCGAGTTCTTTGCCAACGCCGACGACTGCCTCTCGGCCGGCTATCGCGCTTGCCTGCGTTGCAAACCGTTGGATGCTGCTGCCATCGCCCCCGACTGGGTGCAGAGGTTGCTCACATCGGTGGACGCCGATCCCGAGCTGCGCTGGACCGATGCCCAGTTGCAAGCCCAAGGCATCGAACCGCTGAAACTGCGCCGCTGGTTCAAGCAGCATTTCGGCATGACCTTTCACACTGGGGGGGGGCCGACAACTGGGCATGGCACTGGGCGGGATCAAACAAGGCGATTCCATCGACAGCGCCGCGTTCGATTCAGGCTACGAATCCCTGAGCGGTTTTCGCGACGCGTTCCAGAAATCCTTTCACACCACGCCGGGGCGTGCCGCCCACAGCGAGCCCTTGCTGTTCACGCGACTGACCACGCCGCTGGGGCCAATGATCGCCATGGCCGAACGTCGTGGACTGGTGCTGCTAGACCCCCTCAAGGTAGCCCCGCGAGCACCCGTGGAAATCGAAGCCCTGCAGCTCCCACCATGGCTACACCCCATGGCGCTGAGGGCACAACAGCGCATTTGCAGCAGATGGAGAGGAACAACTGGCGGCGTGCATCGCCGGCAAACTCACCGAATTCAGCGTGCCCTTGCACATGCCAGCACCGAGCTTTCCCGGCAAGAGTCTAGACCGGACTGGCGAAAATCGCCGAACGGACAGACCACCACGAAAATTGCCATCGCGCGGCGATTCTCCGGCGGCAAACCCGGCGCCAGTCGCGCGGTGGGCCTGGCCAACGGGCACAACCGGCTGTCGATTGTGGTGCCCTGCCACCGGGTGATTGGCGCCGACGGTTCGTTGACCGGTTACGGCGGCGGCCAACCGCGCAAGGCGTTCTTGCTCAGGCTGGAAAACGCGAAGACGCAGATGACCCGTCAATTGGCGTTCTGATCGTTTTGCTCAAGAAGGATTCGATGACCAGGCACGACCTCTACTCCCCCGCCGGTAAATTCACGGCGGAACTCGATGACGACTGGAGACGCCATATCGGCGGGGCGGCACCGTGCCTGCATCAACCGCATCCGGCGCGCGGTCGCGACCGAATCGCTGGTACGGGCGTTGCCTACCAGCAAGGGCAAACGCAAGGCCAGGGACGCGGGTGTCCGGGCGATTGGTGGCGTTGTTTGGCACCGGCGCTTTTCCACGACCGCAACAGCTTGTCGCCACAGGCTTCGATCCATTGCGCGGTTGCGGTTTTTCCGCCAGCAAGATTGCAACCATTCAGGGCATCGCCCAAGCGGCGCTGGACGGCATCGTTCCCGACTACGCCTCGGCGCTGGCGATGGACAATGAAGCGCCGTCAGGCGCACAAATGCGACCCCTGCGCGGCACGTGAGGAACTGGACGGTCAAAATGCTGCTGATCTACAGCCTCGAACGGCCGGACATTCTGCCCGCAGTTGACTTCGGCGTACGCGAGGGTTATCGGCGGCTCAAGGGCTGGAGGGTGCGAAGAAGCCAAAGCGCAAGCAGATGATCGAAATCGGCGAGGCGTGGAGTCCGTAATCGGACAGTGGCGGCGTGGTATCTGTGGCGAGTACTGGCAAGGCCGGAAAACCGCGTGATGGTTCATCGCTGGCAAGCCAGCGAAGGGGCCAACCCATTCACCAAAATGGCCTGCCTGCTCACCGGCTCTTATGGTGGTATTATGGCACCCACATCCCGGCGCATGTTGAGTGCTGCGCAAACCAGGAGAGATTCGTCAAGCCTCAACAACACACTCAAACAGATCAACTCGACCTACAACTTGGCACAACGCGTGGCGGGGGGGAAAGTCACCCAAAATAAAAGCGGTGAAGCCGAGCTCACCACGGCATTTCGGCGAGAAGACATGGCACAATGCATGGGTTTCCTGCATGACGGGCTGATTGGCGCGATGCTCGATACCGCCTGCGGATTCGCCGCCGGGACGGTCGCCGGCTGCGTGCTGGCGTCGCGCCTCTCAGTCAGTGAACTTTCGCCTGCGGTCGGTGAAGTGTTCCTCGCCAAAGGACGCCTGGTGAAAGGGCTGGCTTAGAAGCGAGTGTTCGCCCGGGCCGAGTTGTTCGCGCAAACCGGCGATCAGTTGAAACTGGTGGCGACCGGCGACGCGATTCTGGTGCCCGTCGAATAACCCTGACGGTCTAGGCTGTCTTGAGTACGTTCAAGACCGCCGGAGGCTCTCATGCAACTCGAAGGTTCCTGCCATTGCGGCGCGGTGTCGTTCAGCCTCACCAGCGCCCATCCCTACCCTTACCAGCGTTGCTACTGCTCGATCTGTCGCAAGACCCAGGGCGGCGGCGGCTTTGCGATCAACATTGCCGGTGACGCCAACAGCCTGAAAGTGCGCGGGCGCAAACAGATCGCGATCTACCACGCGCTGATCAAAAGCGACGGCGACAAGCGCGCCCACCGCAGCAGCGCCGAGCGGCATTTCTGTTCAGTCTGCGGCTCGGGTCTATGGCTCTTCAGCCCGCAATGGCCGGAGCTGATTCACCCGTTCGCTTCAGCCATTGATACCCCGCTGCCGGTGCCGCCGGAACACACGCACCTGTTGCTGGACTCCAAGGCATCGTGGGTCGAGGCCGAGGTGAAGCCCGGCGACAAGCAGTTCGATGCCTACCCGCAAGAGTCCATCGCCCAGTGGCACGAGCGGCTCGGACTGGCCTGCTGAGAATAATTATCAATTTTTTTCACGCGGCAGTTCCCCTTTGCGTTTTTCGTTCGGTTAACCCCTCAGAAGCACTTCAACTACCGACCGATTCGACGCATAGGGATCCCCATGTCGCACCAGCTTGCCGCCCGTTTTCGATTTGCCTTGTGCCCTCTGGCGCTGGCCTTGCCCGCCGCCCTGCTGAGCCTCGCCCCCGCTGCCTACGCCGCTGACACCGAGGCCGAGAAAAAACCGGCCAAGGACGACGGCGTCCTGCAACTGGGCGCGACCACCATTTCCGGCCAGGCACTGGGCGCTACCACCGAAGGCACCCGCTCCTACACCACCGGCTCGACGTCTTCGGCCACCGGCCTGCCCCTGTCGATTCGCGAGACGCCGCAATCGGTGACCGTCATTACTCGTCAGCAGATGGACGACCGCGGCGTGCAGAGCATTAGCGACGCGCTGCGCAACACACCTGGCATTTCGACACAGAAGTACGACAGTGACCGCACCGAGTTTTCCGCCCGTGGATTTGCCATCACCAACTTCCAGTACGACGGCGTCAACATTCCCTACGACGGCGTGTACGGTGAAAACCCGAACAATGGCGACGACGCATCCAGCCTGGATCGCATCGAAATCGTCAAGGGTGCGACCGGCCTCATGACCGGCTCGGGCGACCCGTCCGCCACCGTCAACCTGATCCGCAAGAAGCCGACCAAGGAGTTCAAGGCGTCCATCAGCGGCACCGTCGGCTCGTGGGATGCCTATCGCGGCGTCGGCGATATTTCCGGTTCGCTGAACGAGACTGGCAGCGTGCGGGGCCGCTTCGTCGGTGCCTATTCGGACAAGAATTCCTACCAGGATCATTACAGCCAAAAGAAGGACCTGTTCTACGGTGTGCTCGAAGCCGACCTGACGCCCGACACCCTGCTGACGTTCGGTATCGACAAGTCGAGCACGACGCCGCGAGGTTCGTCCTGGACCGGCAACCCGGTGTATTTCTCGGACGGTGGCCGTACCGATTTCTCCCGTCACTTCAACCCCGGTGCCGACTGGAGCCGACGCGATTTCGACGACATCACCTATTTCGCGTCCCTGGAACAAGCCTTGGCCAACGACTGGAAATTCAAGGCCAGCCTCGACCAGAAAACCACCGATCACGACACGCGCCTGGCCTCGGCCAGCGGCGGCAACCCGGACCGCGCCACCGGTGAAGGCATGTTCCTGTACTGGGGGCGCTGGGAAGGCCATCGCGTGCAGAACACCGCCGACGTGAACGTCACCGGTCCATTCAGCCTCGGTGGTCGAGAGCACGAACTGGTGGCCGGGTTCATGGCGTCGCACTCACGCCAGACCGGCGCGACCTACGACACCAGCGCCTTCGAAATGGTCCCGGGCAGCATCTATGACTGGAACGGCGATCTGCCGGAACAGGACTTCCCGAAAAACGGCAAATACGAGCGCACCCAAAGCCAGAACGGCCTGTACCTGGCCACGCGCCTGCACGCGACCGACGACCTGTCGATCATCCTCGGCAGCCGCTTGAGCACGTTCAAGTACAACGAAGACTATTCGTATTATCCGGGTGCCGGGCTCGATGACACCCACGCCAGCTACAAGGAACATGGTGTGGTCACGCCTTACGCCGGTGTGGTCTATGACCTCGACGACACCTATTCGGTATACGCCAGCTACACCAGCATCTACCAGCCGCAAACCTACAAGGATGCTGCGGGTTCGACCCTGGCACCGGTCGAAGGCGACAGCTACGAGGCAGGGCTCAAAGCCGCCTACTTCGACGGTCGACTGAACGCCAGCCTGGCCTTCTTCCGCATCGAACAAGACAACGTCGCCGAATCGATCGGCACCAATGCGGTCACCAACGAGGGCATCTACAAAGCCATCGACGGCGCGACCACCAAGGGCGTCGAGCTGGAACTGGCCGGTGAAGTGGCGGATGGCTGGAACGTGTCGGCCGGCTACACCTACGCCCGCACCCGTGACGCTGAAGAACAACGGATCTATGGCTTCCCGTTGTCGACCACCAAACCGGAACACGTCGTCCGCACGTTCACCACCTACCGGCTGCCAGGCGCACTGGATCAGGTGACTGTCGGTGGCGGCATCAGTTGGCAGAGCGAGTTCTATGGCAAGATCTACAGCCCGACCGTGGGCGACTACACGCGGATCAAACAAGGTGGCTACACCCTCGTCGACCTGATGAGCCGCTACGAATACGACGAGCACTTGAGCTTCACCCTCAATGCCAACAACGTCTTCGACAAGCGTTACCTGACGGGTCTGGGCAACTTCGACACCACCTACTACGGCGAGCCACGCAACGTGATGCTGACCACCAAGTGGGATTTCTAAGCTGAACGCCTAAACCAAAAAAACCTGTAGGAGCGAGCTTGCTCGCGATGGACGTCAACGATAACGCGCTCTGTCTGAATGCACGCGCCGCGCTTGAGTTCTTCGCGAGCAGGCTCGTTCCTACAGGGGTTATGCGGCGGCGGGTATGCCGCTGTGGAAGCGGAACTCCACATCCGGCGATTCGATCAGTTCCTGCTCGGCGGCGCGAACCTTGTCGATCACCTGGGCGATGTCCTTCGCGTCCCCGTACTGGTAGGCCAGCTTCAGGTAACCCTGGAAATGTCTGGCCTCGCTCTTGAGCAGACCGAAATAGAACTTGCCCAGCTCTTCATCCAGATGCGGCACCAGCGCCTCGAAACGCTCGCAACTGCGAGCCTCGATGAAAGCGCCGACCACCAGCGTGTCCACCAGCTTGACCGGCTCGTGGCTGCGCACCACCTTGCGCAGCCCCGAGGCGTAGCGTCCGGCGGACAACTGACGCAGTTCGATCTTGCGCCGTTTCATCAAACGCATGACCTGTTCGTGGTGCACCAACTCTTCCCGGGCCAGGCGCGACATCATGTTGATCAGGTCGACGTGGGAGTGGTACTTGGCGATCAGGCTCAATGCCGTGCTGGCGGCTTTGAATTCGCAGTTCTTGTGATCGATCAACAGGGTTTCCTGATCGGCCAGCGCGGCTTGAACCCAGCCGTCGGGGGTGCGGCAGCCAAGGAACTCGTGAATTTCGGGAAGGATCATGGGGCTCACGGATAAAAGGTTCAAAACGAAGGGCGCCGATTATACCGGCCTGCCCGCAGACCACCAGACACCAACTGTTGATATGCATCAAGTCCCCGAATGCCGGGCAACAACTATAGTTGTGCAACGCCGTGCGTTTTTAATTTCAGGAGATCCCGATCATGCAAGCCATTCGCAGCATCCTGGTGGTCATCGAACCCCAGCACTCGGAAAGCCTGGCGCTCAAGCGAGCCAAATTGATTGCCGGCGTGACCCAGGCACATTTGCACCTGCTGGTCTGCGACCCCAAGCATGATCACAGCGCCATGCTCACTGTGCTCAAGGCTGGCTTGCTTGAAGATGGTTACAGCGTCACCACCGAGCAGGCCTGGAATGACAGCCAGCATAAAACCATCGTCGATGTGCAGCAGGCCGAAGGCTGCGGGCTGGTGGTCAAGCAGCACTTCCCCGATAACCCCTTGAAAAAGGCCCTGCTCACGCCGGAAGACTGGAAACTGCTGCGCGAATGCCCGACGCCGGTACTGCTGGTGAAAACCGCGGGTTCGTGGAAAGACAAGGTGATCCTGGCAGCCGTGGATGTCGGCAACTCCGACCTTGAACACCGTCACCTGCACAACACCATCATCGATCATGGCTACGACATCGCCAGCCTCGCCAAGGCCCACCTGCACGTCATCAGCGCCCATCCGTCACCGATGCTGTCGGCCGCCGACCCGACGCTTCAACTGAGCGAAACCATCGCCGCGCGTTATCGCGAACAGTGCAAGGCGTTCCAGGCGGAATTCGACATCGACGATCAACACCTGCATATCGAGGAAGGCCCGGCGGATGTGCTGATTCCCTTCATGGTGCACAAGCTGCAGGCCGCCGTTACCGTGATCGGCACCGTGGCGCGGTCCGGGTTGTCAGGGGCATTGATCGGCAATACGGCGGAAGTCGTGCTGGATAAGGTGGAGAGCGATGTGCTGGTGCTCAAGCCAGCGGAAGTGGCGGATCATCTTGATGAATTGATCGACAGGCATTGAAGCCAATAAAAAGATCGCAGCCTGCGGCAGCTCCTACACCGAATATCCGTAGGAGCTGCCGCAGGCTGCGATCTTTTCAACCGCCAAAGGCGTCTTTCAGAAACCCCGGCGCGATATAGCGCTGGTAATGGGCCTCGGACAGCAGGAAAAATTCCCGATCAATGGCATCGCGCAGTTCCGGCAGGTTCCAGTCGCGGAATTCCGGCAACAACACCATACCGTAGGCTTCCAGATTGTTGATGACCCGCGCGCCCCGGGCGATCAATTGATAAGCCCAGCAATATTCCGACTGATGGGGCACGAAGCGAATCTTGCGTTGTTCCAGCTGCATTCTGAGCAGCGCCGGGTCGAAAATTTCCACCTTGGCGGCCATCACCTGGGACAGTAGCTGCTCCAGACGCAGCCACACCGCGCGTTTTTCTTCTTCGTTGTAGCCGTTCCAGTGAATCACTTCATGGTGGAACCGCTTGCAGCCACGGCACACCAGGTCACCGTAGACAGTGGAGCAAAGGCCGACGCAGGGCGTCTTGATGGTCTGATTGGGCATAGGTAGGCAAAACGCGAAAAAGCAAAACAGGTCGGCATGGTAGCCCTTTGTCGAATATTCATCACCCCTCAAAGTTCGGGGCCAAAGCGCTCGGTGGCTCTTTGCCGACGGCCACCACCAAAGTCCAATAAACACTGACTTACCTTTAATTTTTTTTTGCCGTAGAATCAGCCTGCCTTTTTAGGCGCCAATGTCCGTTAGAAGCTGTTTTCAAAGCGTCACGAGCACAGTCGTTCCTTCAGAGCGGTGTTGGCGAGGGGTTTTTCCAGCGGGGAAAAGCCCAACGCCAACCCTCATCAGCTCCCGTTCTGCAGGCGTAAAACTTTGAAAGCAGCTTCTGTAAGGAATTGTCGGTAATTCTGGCTAAGTGGCTCACAACGCCATGCAGCGCATGAGTACGGCAATTTCGGGATGAGCGTCCCGGACACCCATTTGGGACCACTGATGAGGGTAATAACTGTGCTTGAAGCCTACCGCAAACATATCGAAGAGCGTGCAGCACTGGGTATCGTTCCCCAGCCGCTTAACGCCGAACAAACTGCAGGCCTGGTCGAGCTGCTGAAAAATCCCCCGGCTGGCGAAGAAGCATTCCTCGTTGACCTGATCACCAATCGCGTTCCGCCAGGCGTGGACGAAGCAGCCTATGTAAAGGCCGGCTTCCTGTCCGCCATTGCCAAAGGCGAAGCCAACTCCCCCCTGATCGACAAGAAGCGCGCTGTTGAACTGCTCGGCACCATGCAGGGCGGCTACAACATCGTGACTCTGGTTAACCTGCTGGACGACGCCGAACTGGCCCCAGTAGCTGCCGAAGAGCTCAAGCACACCCTGCTGATGTTCGATGCCTTCCACGACGTGGCTGAAAAAGCCAAGAACGGCAACGTTCACGCTAAAGGCGTCCTGCAATCCTGGGCTGACGGCGAATGGTTCGTGAAGCGCCCGACCCTGGCCGACAAGATCAGCCTGCGTGTGTTCAAGGTTACCGGCGAAACCAACACCGACGACCTGTCCCCTGCTCCTGATGCCTGGTCCCGTCCAGACATCCCGCTGCACGCCCTGGCCATGCTGAAAATGGCCCGTGACGGCATCGTGCCGGACGAGCAAGGCGTCACCGGTCCGATGAAGCAGATCGAAGAAATGCGCAACGCCGGCTTCCCGATCGCCTACGTGGGCGACGTGGTCGGTACCGGTTCTTCGCGTAAATCGGCCACCAACTCCGTACTGTGGTTCTTCGGCGACGACGTTCCTTACGTGCCGAACAAGCGTGCCGGCGGTTTCTGCTTCGGCAACAAGATCGCACCGATTTTCTACAACACCATGGAAGACGCCGGCGCACTGCCGATCGAATTCGATGTGTCCGGCATGAACATGGGCGACGTGATCGACCTGTACCCGCATGCTGGCAAAGTCTGCAAGCACGGCTCCGACGAAGTCCTGACCACCTTCGAAATGAAGACCCCGGTCCTGTTGGACGAAGTACGTGCTGGCGGCCGTATCCCGCTGATCATCGGCCGTGGCCTGACCGAGAAGGCGCGTGCCGAGCTGGGCCTGCCACCTTCGGACCTGTTCAAGAAGCCAGAAGCTCCTGTTGAAAGCACCAAGGGTTTCACCCTGGCGCAGAAAATGGTCGGCAAGGCTTGCGGCGTGACCGGCGTTCGTCCGGGCACCTACTGCGAACCGAAGATGACCACCGTGGGTTCCCAGGACACCACCGGTCCTATGACCCGTGACGAACTGAAAGACCTGGCGTGCCTGGGCTTCTCGACCGATCTGGTGATGCAGTCCTTCTGCCACACCGCGGCTTACCCTAAGCCGATCGACGTGAACACCCACCACACCCTGCCTGACTTCATCATGACCCGCGGCGGCGTTTCCCTGCGTCCGGGCGACGGCATCATCCACTCGTGGCTGAACCGCATGCTGCTGCCGGACACCGTCGGCACCGGTGGTGACTCCCACACCCGTTTCCCGATCGGCATCTCGTTCCCGGCCGGCTCCGGTCTGGTTGCGTTCGCCGCAGCTACTGGCGTCATGCCGCTGGACATGCCTGAGTCGGTTCTGGTTCGCTTCAAAGGCGAGCTGCAACCAGGCGTCACCCTGCGTGACCTGGTTCACGCCATTCCTTACTACGCGATCCAGGCTGGCCTGCTGACCGTAGAGAAGAAAGGCAAGAAAAACGCCTTCTCCGGTCGCATCCTGGAGATCGAAGGTCTGCCTAAGCTGACCGTAGAGCAAGCGTTCGAACTGTCCGACGCCTCGGCTGAACGTTCGGCTGCCGGTTGCACCATCCAGTTGTCCAAAGAGTCGATTGCCGAATACCTGCAGTCCAACATCACCCTGCTGCGCTGGATGATCGGCGAAGGCTACGGCGATGCTCGTACTCTGGAACGTCGCGCTCAAGCAATGGAAGCCTGGCTGGCCAACCCTGAGCTGATGGTAGCGGACAAAGACGCTGAATACGCTGAAATCATCGAGATCGACCTGGCCGACATCAAAGAGCCTGTGCTCTGCGCGCCGAACGACCCGGACGATGCTCGCCTGCTCTCCAGCGTTGCTGGCGAGAAGATCGACGAAGTGTTCATCGGTTCGTGCATGACCAACATCGGTCACTTCCGCGCTGCCGGTAAGTTGCTGGAACAGGTCAAGGGTCAGCTGCCAACCCGTCTGTGGCTGTCGCCGCCGACCAAGATGGACGCTCACCAGCTGACCGAAGAAGGCTACTACGGCATCTACGGCAAGGCCGGCGCTCGCATGGAAATGCCAGGTTGCTCGCTGTGCATGGGTAACCAGGCACGTGTAGAAGCCAACTCCACCGTGGTGTCGACTTCGACCCGTAACTTCCCGAACCGTCTGGGTGACGGCGCGAACGTCTACCTGGCTTCGGCCGAGCTGGCGTCCGTGGCTTCCATCCTGGGTCGCCTGCCGACCGTCGAGGAGTACATGGAATACGCTGGCAAGATCGACAGCATGGCGGCCGATATCTACCGCTACCTGTCCTTCGACCAGATCGCCGAGTTCCGTGAAGCTGCTGCGAACGCCAACATCCCGGTCGTTCAAGCCTAACGTAGCAACGCAATGAAAAACGCCGCCCATCGTGAGATGAGCGGCGTTTTTTTATGCCTGAAAATTCGCCAGTGAAGTGAGCGCTTTTTGTGGCGAGGGGGCTTGCCCCCGTTCGGCTGCGTAGCAGTCGTAAATTCGGTAAACACTGTTTAGTCATGAAAATACTGGGGCCGCTGCGCGACCCAACGGGGGCAAGCCCCCTCGCCACACAAACCCTCCCACCGATTATGTGTTCCTTTTGAGCGCTTGCTGCACCGCTCCATCCACACTCAACCCACTCAGCACCGCCCCGTTTGCCTCCACCTCCGGCAACGCTGCCAACACTGACTGCGCTTGATCCTTAAGCCGCGCCAGCATCAACCGCTTGCCTTCCTGATGTACCCGCTCAAAAAACTCCTGCAATGCCTCGATGCTGGTGCCATCCAGGTCGGGGGACTCCTCAAGGCTGAGAATGACCGTATGAATCGGCGTTGGCGAATGCCGGATCAAGCGCAAGGCCCCACCAAGAATCCGCTCGACATTGGCAAAGAACAACGCTTCTCCCGGCCGCACAATCAATACGCCAGGCACTGTTCGCGCCGTCGGATGGCGTTGCACGTCGACAAAATCGTGACCGCCATCAATGCGCCCGAGTATCTGGATATCCGCCGCCGACAGCTGCTTGAGCATCAGCAACACACTGATCGCCACCGCCACCAGCAAGCCGTCCAGCACTCCGAGCATCAGGACCGCACCCACAGCGCAGATCACCAACAAACGGTCACGGCGCCAAATGAAATAACGTCCCAATGGTTGCAGGCTCAAGCCACGGCCCAGCGCATGAATGACGATAGCCGCCAAAATCGGTTCGGGCGTCAGCGCGATGTAAGGCAGCACCGTCAACACGATCACCAATACAACGAACGCCGCCACGAGGCCTGCCAGGCGCGAAGTTGCACCGGCGGCTTCATTTGCCGATGTTGCCGAATAGCCTGCCCCCGCCGGCATCCCGTGGAACAGGCCAGACAGCAGATTGGACGCGCCGAGGACCAGCAAATCACGGTTCGACTTGACGCGATCACCATGCTTTAACGCATAGGAGCTGATCGAACCATAAGACTCCGCGTACAGGATCATCACCATGGCGAACGCCAATTCTCCCAATCGCAACCAGTCGGAAAACGGCAGCACCGGCAGTCTTGGCACCTCAAGGCCCAGGTCGATCACGCCGATCAGCTTTACGCCGTAGGCCGGCAGCTCCAGCCACTGGCCCGCCGCAATGCCAATCACCACCACCAACAATCCGCCCGGCAAACGCCGAAGCCGCCCAAACAGCCACAACAAAGCCAATGCCACTGCGCCGACAGACGCAGCCACCCAATTCCATTGCGGCAATTGTTCAAGCAACTGCGGCAGAAACCGCACCAGATTGGCATAGCTCAGATGCACCCCGACCACGCTGGCGACCTGTTTGAGAATGATGGTCAGAGCCAGACCAAAGGCAAACCCGCGCAACACCGGCTTGGCAATAAACGACGTCACGCTGCCGAGCTTGAACAGCCCGGCCAGCAAAAAGAAAAGGCCGGTCATCAGCACCAGTCCGATAGCCAGCGTCGAGCGAAGCGCAGGGTCGCCATTGGCCAACGTCGCAGTGGCCGCCGCGAGCACCGCAGCGGACGACGAAGTCGCCGAGACAATCGCAAAACGGCTGGTGCCGAGCAGGCCATAACACAGCAACCCGGCAAACAAGGCGATCACCCCGGCCTGAGGCGCCAGTGCGGCGATGCTTGAATAAGCCACCGCTTCGGGCAACAACAGGCCGGCAATCGACAACCCGGCCAGCAGGTCCTGCCAACGATTGGGTCGCTCGGTGGAATGGGAAGTTGAAGCGCTGGCCAATCCGGTGTCTCCAGGCGAAAAAAAACCGCTGCACGTATCACGTGCAGCGGCCACTGTAGCTGAAAATCAAAAGATCGCAGCCTGCGGCAGCTCCTACGGATGATTCGATCCTGTAGGAGCTGCCGCAGGCTGCGATCTCTTGACCTTTAAATCAGGCGGTCAGCGAGTAGATCAACGCCGTGATTGCCACCAGGCCCACCGCCGTCACGAAGACGTTGGACGCCTGACCGCGATAACGCGCCATCGCCGGCACCTTGCGGATCGCGTACATCGGCATCAGGAACAGGATCGCCGCGATAATCGGGCCACCCAGTGTCTCGATCATGCCGAGGATGCTCGGATTCAGCGTGGCAATGATCCAGCACACCACCAGCATGAATGCCGCAGTCATGCGGTCCAGGGCCTTGGCCGACGGACGCTTGCCGCTCTTGACGATCAAGCCCTTGGGGCCTTCACTGGCGCCGATGCTTCGTTCCCCTGGGAACGACTTGGAAGTGGCTACGGGTGCAGTAGCGGCGCCGCAAAGGCGATGGTCGGATTGCTGAAGTGGTTGGCCAGGTACGACAGGATCGACAGATTCTGGTCCTTCGCTTCAGCCAGTTGTGCCGGCGACAGGGTCAGCACGCAGCTGAAGACGAAGAAAAACACCATCACCACCATCAACAGGTGGGCGCGGGACAGGATTTGCGAGCTGCGCTCCTCGGCGTGTTCGCCATAACGACGCTTCTGGTCCACCGCGAACGCCGAAATGATCGGCGAGTGGTTGAACGAGAACACCATCACCGGAATGGCCAGCCACATGGTATGCAGCAACGCCGAGAGCTGTGGGCACGAGGCTTGCAGTGGCGAGGATGCCGCGGTTCCAGTGCGGAACCGGGTACACCGCCAAAAACAGCAACGCGACGATGAAGGATACACCATCGGGCTCATACGCCGCGGCGGTCATCTGCTCACCGCAACGCACCACCGCCAGCAGGCCGAGGATCAGCACCAGCGACAGCACGGCGCGCGGAGGTGGCGTGATGTGCAGTTGATGCTGCAGGAAACTGCCCACGGTATTGGTCAGGGCCACACTGTAGATCAGCAGGATCGGGAAAATAGCAAAGAAATACAGCAAGGTGATCAGGGCGCCAGCCTTGATCCCGAAATGCTTTCTTCCACCACTTCCATATGTCCGCACCTTCACGTCCGGACAGGACGAAGCGGGTCAGGCCGCGGTGGGCGTAGAACGTCATCGGAAACGCCAGCAACGCCAGGACCAGCAGCGGCCAGAATCCGCCCAGCCCTGCGTTGATCGGCAAAAACAGCGTGCCCGCACCAATTGCAGTGCCAAACAGGCCCAGCATCCAGGTGGTGTCTTGACGATTCCAGCTCGAAAGCGTTGTTGGTGTCGCTGCTACATAGCGTTTGTTGACGCTATTGGCCTGATCATTCATCCGGTGGGATCTCCACATTCCGGTCACTTGCCACTCGACCACGACGCGTCGGAATACCCGACAGGCAGCGCCTTGGTCGAAACAGGGGCGCGATTCTGGAGGATTAGTGAACAGAAGCAAAGAGTTAGGTGAGGAACGGTGGTGCCAGATTGGTAAAAATCTCCTCTGTAGGAGCGAGCTTGCTCGCGATTGATCCGAAGGCTACACCGACCTGCTGCAAGTGCGCGTCATCGGTTACGACCACCGCGAGCAAACTCGCTCTTACAGGGTGTTTCGCGAGCATTTCATCGCCAAACAGCATCCGCAACTTGATAAAGGTCCATCGACATGTATTTTGAATGAACCTGCATGCCTTTCGGAGTTGCCCATGCCACTGGTTCGCATCGACATCAAGAAACACCAGGACCCCACACACGCCAAACGCGTCGGCCAACTGATCTACGCCGCGATGCGCAGCACCATTAGGTGCCGAAGGGCGACAGCTTCCAGATCCTCAAAGAGCACGATGAACAACATTTCATTTTAGATCCCGGCTACAAAGGCATCCCGCGCTCCGATGGTCTGAGTGTGATCTAGATCACCCTGAGCGAAGGCCGCACGGTCGAGCAGGAAAAACTGCTTTATATGACCATCGCCTTAAAGAGCGCCTTGAGTCCGAGCTGGCGTTGCGTTTGGAGGATGTGTTCATCAGCTTTGGTGGAAGTGAAAAAAAGAGAATTGGTCGTTTGGCCACGGCATCGCCCAGTACGCCCTCTGAATTAAACCTTTGATAGCTGTGAGTTCTCAATGCCTCGAGTTTCCCGCAAGCAAGCCGACCTCAACCGCGAAACCATCGTTGAGGCCGCAACGAAATTGTTTCGCGAACGTGGCTTGCACGGGATCAGCGTCGTCGATGTGATGGCCGCTGCCGGTCTGACCCATGGCGGCTTTTATGGGCACTTCGAATCCAGGGAGGCGTTGGCGACGGAAGCCTGCGGTCGCGCATTTGAAGAGTCGAGAGCTCACTGGAAAGAACGAATTGCAGCGGCCGACAGTAACGCCGCCGCACGCCGCGCCTTGATCGAACCGTACCTCTCCACTGCCAGCCGTGATAACCCGGGTGACAGTTGCCCAGTGGTGGCCTTCGCCGGTGACATGTGCCACGAAGCTGCAGACAGTCCCTTGCGTCAAACCTTCATGGTCGGACTGAACCGGCTGCTCGACAAATTTGGCAGCCTGATGGATTCCCCCGATGCCCCGCTCAAGCGACAACAGGCGCTGGTGCAATATTCGCTGATGGTTGGCGCACTGATCCTGGCCCGGGCAACCCGCGGCGATGCGCTGTCGGAGGAGCTCGAGGCGGGCGCAGAGCGTTTTCTCAAAGAGGAACGAGAGCTAGCTCAGTGATGATAAGGCTCAAATAGAAATTTACTCGCAAGCAACGCCAGCTCCTACACTCAAAAGTAAAGAGACTTGCTGAAGTGACGGGTTTTGGTCAATACCGAAGCACCGCGCAGCCAACCTTCAAATTGAGCGTTTAGGCCCAACTTTTCGATGCCCTAAGGAGCCAAGCATGCCCGCAACCGTTCTGGTACTGGTTGAAACCATCAATGACTACTTGCCCATCCTCGAACATCAGGGCTTTCACCTGATCCTGGCCCCCACACCCGCCGAGCGCGCCGAAGCCATCAGCCGGCATGCCGGTCAGATCGACGCCGTACTGACCCGCGGGCCATTAGGCTTGTATGCCGATGAAATTGCGGCACTGCCCAATCTCAAGATTATCTGCGTGATTGGCGCCGGGTATGAGCACGTCGACCTGCAAGCGGCTGCCAGCCGGGGAATCAGCGTCACCAACGGCGCCGGGGTCAACGCGTCTTCCGTCGCCGACCACGCCATGGCGCTGCTGCTGTCGCTGGTGCGCGATGTGCCGCGCTGCGATATCGCTGTGCGTCGCGGTGAATGGCCGAAAATCATGCGCCCTTCCCTCGCCGGCAAGCGTCTGGGCATCCTCGGCCTGGGCGCGGTCGGCATGGCCATCGCCAAACGCGCGGCCGCTGGATTCGACATGAGTGTGTGCTATCACAACCGCCAGCATCGCAGCGACGTGCCCTATACCTTCTGCTCGACCCCGACCGAACTGGCACGCGCCTCGGATTTCCTGATCGTCGCCACGCCCGGAGGCCTTGGTACCAAACACCTGATCAACCGCCAGGTGCTCGATGCCCTGGGTCCGAACGGATTTATCGTCAACATCGCCCGGGCCAGCGTGATTGTGACCGCCGACCTGATCACCGCCCTGGAGCAGCGCAGGATCGCCGGCGCCGCGCTGGACGTATTCGATGAAGAGCCCCAAGTGCCGGATGCCCTGAAAACCCTGACCAACGTGATTCTCACGCCACACGTCGCCGGATTGTCCCCGGAGGCCACGCAAGCGACTGTCGAACTGGTGGGCAAGAACCTCACGGCATTTTTCGCCGGTCAACCGGTTTTGACCCCGATCGAAATGCCAATCAGCGTCGGTAGCGCCGTTATGTAGGACAATTCAAACGTGTGTATCAAAAGCAATGATTGGCCGGCAACACGCTCACCAATAAGAGCTGTTGCCGGTTGTGGCTGGGGGGTATGCGCATTAGATTAGCCAATAGTTTCAGGCCTCCAGAATAAGCAGAAGGGATAAGCATGACGCTTACTGACCAGTCCACCCGTATCCGCACCGGCGAAGAGCTCGATGCCAGCCTGATCGATCCATACCTCAAGGCCCATATTCCGGGCTTGAGCGGTTTGCCGACGATCAGCCAGTTCCCGGGCGGTGCGTCGAACCTCACCTATTTGCTGGAATACCCCGAGCAGGAATTCGTCCTGCGTCGCCCGCCTTTCGGCCACAAGGCAAAATCCGCCCATGACATGGGCCGTGAATTTCGCATCCTCAATCAATTGCGCGACGGTTTTCCGTATTGCCCGAAAGCCTACGTGCACTGCACCGACGAATCGGTGATCGGTGCCGAGTTCTACGTGATGGAACGGGTCAATGGCATCATCCTGCGCTCCGAACTGCCACCGGAACTGGGGCTGGACTCGGAGAAAACCGAAGCCCTGTGCAAGAGTTTCATCGACAAGTTCGTCGAACTGCATCAGGTCGACTACAACGCCTATGGTCTGGGCGACCTCGGCAAGCCCGAAGGCTATGTCGCCCGGCAGATCAAGGGCTGGAGTGATCGGTACGAAAAAGCCATCACCCCGGACGCTCCGCACTGGGAAGCGGTCAAGGCCTGGTTGAACGACAAGATGCCGGCTGATCACCCGACCTCCAGTATCGTGCACAACGACTACCGCTTCGACAACGTCATCCTCGACCCGAACAACCCGATGCAGATCATCGGCGTGCTCGACTGGGAACTGACGACCCTGGGCGACCCGCTGATGGACCTGGGCAACACCCTCGCCTACTGGATCGAAGCCGACGACCCGGCGCCGGTACAACTGATGCGCCGCCAGCCAAGCCATGCCCCGGGCATGCTGACCCGCCGCGAATTTGTCGATTACTACGCCCAGCGGTCCGGCATCCAGATCGACAATTTCGACTTCTACTACACCTACGGTCTGTTCCGCCTGGCCGGCATCGTGCAGCAGATCTACTACCGCTTCTACCACGGCCAGACCCAGGACAAACGCTTCGCGCAGTTCATTCACATGAACAAACTGCTGGAGCAGATGAGCTTGCAGGTCATCCAGAAATCCAGCCTCTGACCGTAACTCTATCGGATTACTCACCATCCCCCTGTAGGAGCGAGCCTGCTCGCGAAGGTCGATAACGATAACGCTCGCTCATTGACCAACACAGCAAGCCCGCCCCCAACTGTACTGCGTTAACCGCAACCCGGCATTTGAATCGATAACAAGACTTTTATAAGGGAACCCCATGTCCAAGACTCAGTTGTTCGACCTCGACGGCAAGATCGCTTTCGTCTCCGGCGCCAGCCGCGGCATCGGTGAAGCCATCGCCAAACTACTGGCCCAGCAAGGCGCCCACGTCATCGTTTCGAGCCGCAAGCTCGAGGGTTGCCAGCACGTAGCCGACGCGATCATCGCCGCCGGCGGCAAAGCCACTGCCATCGCTTGCCACATCGGTGAGATGGAGCAGATCAGCCAGGTCTTTGCCGGCATCAAGGAACAGTTCGGGCGTTTGGACATCCTGGTCAACAACGCAGCCACCAACCCACAATTCTGCAACGTGCTGGACACCGACCTCAGCGCCTTCCAGAAAACCGTCGACGTGAACATTCGCGGCTACTTCTTCATGTCGGTCGAAGCCGGCAAGCTCATGCGTGAAAACGGCGGCGGCAGCATCATCAACGTCGCATCGATCAACGGCGTGTCGCCAGGAATCTTCCAGGGCATCTACTCGGTGACCAAGGCCGCCGTCATCAACATGACCAAAGTCTTCGCCAAGGAGTGCGCGCAGTTCGGGATTCGCTGCAATGCCTTGCTGCCGGGGCTGACCGATACCAAGTTTGCATCGGCGCTGGTGAAGAATGAGGCGATCCTCAACACCGCATTGCAGCAGATTCCGCTCAAACGCGTGGCGGACCCGAGTGAAATGGCGGGAGCGGTGTTGTATCTGGCCAGCGACGCGTCCAGCTACACCACTGGTGTTTCGCTGAATGTCGATGGCGGTTTCCTGTCCTGATGGACTGACCCACCACAAATCCCCGCAGGAGCGAGCTTGCTCGCGATGGCAGTATCAGATTCAACGTTGATGTCGACTGATACCCCACCATCGCGCGCAAGCTCGCTCCTACAGAAGCCGTGCGTCAGGCTTACTGCGTGACACACCGTGTAGTCGTGGTCATTCTTGTCACCTCGCCGTTTTCGCCCCGCACATCACCCAGGACATCGGTCTTATCCTGGGTTTCACAGGTGCGCTCAGGCGGTGGAAGAGGGGGTGGAGGTGGCGGTGGGCTGGAGCAGCCAGCGAGAATTGCCGCACAGAAAACCAGCGACAGCGGTGTACAGACGCGTTTCCCAAGCGTTTTCATAGGTCGACCCGCGATAAGTGAAAAGACACTTTTTTGTGACAACAGAACCTGCGCGTAAAATCCACAGGGCTGTCACAAAAAAATTATTTTTTCATTATTTATGGCCGGTTCAATGACCAACGCGGGCAAATACTGACAGTTCTTACATCACTTCATCGGAACGGTGCAGGCTGGTGCTCTCGAGTTCGTAGCGCAGTTCCTCAATCAAGGCAGCGACGGACTCGGCTGACTGCAGGGTCGCCACGTTCAAGCCACTGACCACCAGATCCACTTGGCCCGAGACCGGGTGATAGAGCTTCACGGTCAAGGAATGGTCACCAGTGACGCTGCACTCACAGGCCAACGGCGAAAAACTCTGTTCAATCAGCATCCTTAGCTGCGCCAACGTGATCATCGGGAGGGGTCCTGGTCACAAGAGACTTCATGCTGCTGATTCATAGGGCTGTTCCTTTGGCGGTTTCGAAAGGGACACGTCGGGTATCCGAAGAGACCTGTCGCACTCTTCCAGCCTAGAAACGACCGCACCGGCTCAACACATGAATTTGCACCCCGCACCCTGGTGCATTTGCACCTTTACCGTTGCCCCCTGGAGCGCCATTCACCGGAGAACAAACCGCGTTCCCGGGACCAGACAATCGCCTCGCTGCGGCTGTGTACATCGAGTTTGGAATACACCGTCGCCACGTGATTGCGCACGGTGTTGGGCGCCAGTTTCAGGCGCGCAGCGATTTCCTTGTCGGCCAGGCCTTCGCAGATCAGGCCCAGGACATCGCGCTCGCGGGCTGTAAGATCAGCGAACGACACGCTGGGCAATTTCGGCGAGTTGACGCGCTTCACATTGGCCAGTTTTTCAATCAGCGTGCGACTGAACCACGAGGCGTCTTTCATCACTTCTTCGATGGCCGACACCAGCTCAATCTCGGTGCGCTTACGCTCGGTGATGTCCATCAACACCAGCAGGAAGCAAGGATTGTCCTCAATGTTCACGGTGTCAGCCGAGACAGCGCATTCGATCGACCCAGCGTCTTTCTTGCGCAGGCGCACGTCGATGCGATCCAGGCGACCGGTTTTCTCCAGCGCTGCGAACAACCGTGAGCGGGCCGACTTGTCGTCGATGAAATCAATCTGCGCAATGCTGACCCCGATCACCTCTTCACTCGAATAACCCAGCGTGTCGAGAAACGCTTCATTGACGTCCAGCACCAGCTGGTCAGCCGCGCCGCACAGCAAAATCGGTACCGGAGACAAACGAAACGCCTTTGCAAAACGCTCCTCACTTTGACGCAAGGCCACTTCGGCCTTGTGTCGCGGCTCCATGTCGACGAAGGAAAACAGCATGCAAGGCTCATCGTTGAGCTCCAGCGGCTGGCCGGCGACGATCACCTGTTTGCTACCCCCGTCCGGTAACCGCAGCTCGGCCTGCATCTGCGGGATGGTCACCCCTTCGCGCAGTCGCTGCTTGGCCAGCTCCTTGTTGTCGGCCTGTTCCAGTACGTCCAGTTCATAGGTTGAGGCACCGATCACCTGATCGCGGGCGTACCCGGTCATTTCCAGAAAGCCGGGATTGACTTTGATATAGCGCAAATCACTGAGGCGACAGATCACTGCTGGCGCAGGGTTCGCGGCGAATGTCTTTTCGAAGCGCTGTTCGGCGCTGGCCCATTCGGTAACGTCATCCATGATCAACACCAATGAGTCCGGCTCGCCTTGACTGTCCGCCAACACCAGGCTGCGGACGCGGTGAACCCAGACGCGTTGTTCTTCATCGCCCGTCAACGCCACTTCCACCAGCACGTCGCTGAACGTCTCACCACGGGCAACACGATTGATCGGATAGCTATCGACCGGCACCCGGTGATTGTTGCGATAACGAAGGCCGAAGCGCTTGGCGTAGGCCTTGGCATTGGGACCAAGATCGCTTACGTGCGAGACGCCGTGCATGACCAAAGCGGCTTCATTGGCCCAGCGGATAGTCTGGTCGGGGTCGAGCAGGATCACACCGTCGGACAGTCCGGCGATAATCTGCTGCAACTGGCGACGGTTGGTTTCGGTGGTCAAAACGTCCTGGCTCATTGCGGCTCCACAGTGTTGTGCTCCCTTGTGAAGACTACGACCGCAGGTGTTTATGATCGTGCGAAGAACCTTTGCAGGCGCCTTGCCGGCGAAGGCGGCCTTGAGTTTTGCATCAATCTCAGGGGCCTCTTCGCTGGCAAGCCAGCTCCTACGAAGAGCAGGATTCTCCTGATCGCCAGATACCCTGTAGGAGCCGGCTTGCCGGCGAAGGCGGCCTTGAGTTTTACATCAATTTCGCCGGCCTCTTCGCTGGCAAGCCAGCGCCTACAGGTACAGCGTTTACCCGGCGTCCTGCAGGACGAGTTCGCGTAAGGTATCGAGGAACAACTTAAGCACCGGTGAGTCATCGTCTGCGCGGTACGTGGCGTACAACGGCACTTCCGGCAATGCCGGGGTCAGGCGTCGAAACACCAGTCCGGCCGGTGCCAATTGCTCGATGGACGCCGGCAACAACGCCACGCCGAAACCGGCCCGGACCAGACTCAGCAGCGTTTGCACCTCGATCACTTGCTGGCGGATCTGCGGCGTAAACCCGGCCTGGATACAGCACTGAAACAGAAAATCGGCGAACCGCGACTGCTTCAGCTCCAGCGCCACAAAGGGTTCCCGGGCCAGGTCCGATGGCGCCAGGGTTTCCCGTGTTGCCAGCGGATGATCGGCCGGCATGACCACTCGGATCGGCTCGTAGATCAACAGTTCGTTACGCAACTGCGGATCGTCGTAACCAACCCGAAACACACAGGCATCGATGCGCTTCTCCTTCAACGCCTTGACCTGCGCCGCCGGGGTCATTTCATGCAGACGCCAGTTGACGTGGGGATAACGCTCGCGGAACAGGTGCAAAGCCCGGGGCAGCACACCGACCATCACCGAGCTGATCATGCCGATTTCCAGCTCGCCCAACTGGCCACGGCCGGTCTGGCGGGTGAGGTCCAAGGCGCGGTTGAGCTGTTCGAACACCAGCGGCGCCTGTTCCTTGAGCATCTGCCCGGCAGCGGTCAACTCAACCCGGTGATGACTGCGTTCGAACAGCGGTGTTCCCAGTTCCTCCTCCAGCAGACGAATCTGCTGACTCAGTGGTGGTTGGCAAATGTGCAACCGGGTGGCGGCGCGGCCAAAATGCAGCTCTTCGGCCAGCGCCATGAAGTAACGCAGCAAGCGCAAGTCCATACCCGGTTATCCCAAAATCAATGGTGTCGAGCGCTGGCGCACCCCGGTCAGGCTGAACAACGCGTTGGCAATGGCCGGGGCCACCGAAGGGCTGCCCAGTTCGCCAACACCACCCGGTTTAGTCGGTTCGCCGTCGACGACCAGAATGTCCACTAATGGCATGTCCGACATGCGCGGCACCCGATAATCGTGGAAATTACTCTGCACCACCCTGCCCTGTTTGATGTCCATTTGATCGAACAACGCGTGGCCGAGCCCCCACATCAAGCCTCCGTAGATTTGCTCTTCGACGCCACCGGGCGACACCGCGAGGCCGCAATCGACAACGCAGGTGAGCTTGTCGACCTTGATCGCGCCGTCCTTCTTCGACAGGCGCGCGACCACTGCGATGAAACTGGTGTAACCCTGATTGGTGGCGATCCCCAGCGATGTCCCCTCCGGTAATGGCTTACCCCAACCGGCGCGTTCGGCGGCGCTTTTCAGCACCGCGACATGCCTTGGCCGGTCTTGCATGTGGGCCAGGCGAAAGGCCAACGGATCCTGCCCTGCGCCATGGGCCAGTTCATCCATGAAGCTTTCCACGGCGAACACGTTGGGAATGAAACTCACCGAGCGATACCAGCCGCTGGGCACGTCGCTTTCGTGTTTGACCCAGACCAGGTCCAGGTTCGCCGGGCGATAGGCAAAATCCCAGGCGGTGATGGCTTCGGTGGTGCTGTAATCCATCTTGTCCGGGCGCTCGAAGTAGCCCGGTTCCCATTGTTCCGGTGAGGCTGGCGACACCGCGTTGAGCTGGAGTGCGGTCAAACGTCCCTGCGCATCCAGCGCCCCTTTCGCCCGGTGCAATGTGGCCGGGTGCATAAACAATGAGCGCATTTCATCTTCGCGGCTGTTCATCAACTTCACCGGCACCTTGGCCTGTTGCGCCAGGTAGGCCACTTCAAACAGCCAATACTTGGCTTCCCGCGCACCGAAGCTGCCACCGGACACCAGCTCGTTGATGGTGACCTTGTCCTTGGCGAGCTTGCACACGACGTGCGCCGCTTCCAGCGCCGATGACGGCACCTGCACCCCGCCCCAGTAGGTGATGGCGTTGTCCTTGACCTGCGCAGTGATGCAGATCGGTTCCAGCGGGTTCTGCACTTTGTACGGCATGCGGTAATCGGCTTCGAGCAGCTTCGCGGCGACCGGCCATTGCGCACTCACATCTCCCGCAGCCATGGCAGAGACCCGTTGCGCGCCTTTGTCGCTCAGCGCTGCCGTTTGGGCCTTGACCAGTTCATCGCTGTCGAAACCGGCCAAGGGGGAATCGCTCCATTGCACCTTCAGCAGTGCCCGGCCCTGATGCGCGGCCCAATAGTTGTCGGCCAGCACCGAGACGCCTTCCAGGTTGCCGCCGAGCACATCCGGCCGCCCCGGCACCACAATCACCTTGCGTACACCCGGTACTTGCAGCGTCGCGGCCGAGTCCACCGACAGCACTTTAGCGCCCACCACCGGTGTGCGCTGGATGACCGCCACCAGCATGTCCGGCAACACTACGTCGATGCTGTACTGAAAGCGTCCGCAGACCTTGGCCTGGGCATCGCGTTTGTGCCGCAGTTTGCCGATGTATTTGAACTGCGACGGATCCTTGAGCGTGACCTTGGCGGGCGCAGGCAGATGCGCAGCAACGTCGACCAGTTCGCCATAACCCAGGCTGCGCTTGCTCGCGGCATGAACGACGCGGCCCTCCTCGGTCATGCAGCTCTCAGGACTGACTTTCCACTGTTTGGCAGCCGCCGTGATCAACAACGCTCGCGCCGTGGCGCCGGCCATGCGCAGGCGGTCGTACTCCAGCGAAACGCTGGTGCTGCCGCCGGTGGAAAAAACTTTCCAGATCGGGTGAATGTAAGTTTCGAAAAACGGATCTTCGGGCGAGATCACCTGCACTGTCATCGGGTTCACGTCCAGCTCCTCGGCCACGCAGGCGGCCAAGGCCGTATGCGTTCCGGTGCCGGAATCGTGCTTGTGCACCACCAGTTTCACGGTGCCGTCCGGCAGGATCCGCACCCAGGCGTTGGGTTCGAACTCGCCAGCCGGCGCCGGGGCTTTCGGGTCGGTCGCAGCAAGGCTCGAAGGCAGGTAAAACGCAATGGCCAACCCGCAAGCAAGGGTCGCGCTTTGCTTGAGAAAACCGCGTCGCGAAAGATCCATCGAGGAGATCGTCATCACGCCTCCTTCGGCGCGGAAGCCGCGCGCTTGATCGCTTTGTTGATGCGCCCGTAAGTGCCGCAACGGCATACGTTGCCGGACATGGCATTGCGGATCGAATCGTCGGTGACCGCCGCGCCGGTATTGAGCAGCGCAGCGGCGGACATGATCTGACCGGATTGACAGTAACCGCATTGCGGGACATCTTCGGCAACCCAGGCCAGTTGCAGCGGGTGCTGTTCGGTCGGCGACAAACCTTCGATGGTGGTGATGCTGTGCCCCGCCACGGCGGCGAGCGGCAGCTGGCAGGAACGCACCGCGACACCATCCAGGTGCACGGTGCAGGCGCCGCACAGGCCCATGCCGCAACCGAACTTGGTGCCGGTGAGTTTCAAGTGGTCACGCAACACCCATAACAAGGGCATGGAGGGCGATGTCTCTACCAGCTCGTGTCGTTCGCCGTTTACCGTGAATTCGATCATTGTCAGGCTCCAAGAGAGCGGCCCGTCTTTGTGCAGGCCTGGTGATCGGATTATTGGAAGCCTTGTGAAAACGGGGCCAGCGACGATTTCTGCCATCCTGTGTAAGTAGGACTAACAGCATGTACAAGCGATACCCGTCGGTGCAGTCCATGAATGCGTTTATCCAGGCGGCGCGCAGCGGCAGTTTCTCCAGCGCGGCGCGCAAGCTGGACCTGACCCACAGCGCCATCAGCCAGCAGATTCGCTCGCTGGAAGAATTCATCGGCCAGCCGTTGTTTGTGCGTGAAGGCGGCGGCAGCAACCTGACCGACGCCGGGCAGTTGTTCGCCAGTGTGCTGTCCGACGGCCTGGCGCAGATCGACCGGGCGCTGTCTTCGGTGAGGAATCGCAGCGTGGCGCAACGCCTGACCCTGGATGTCGACAGTGAGCTGGCCCAGAGCTGGCTCAACCCGCGCTTGCCGCAATTGCTGGATCTGCTGCCTGACCACGAGGTGGTGCTGTTATCGATGCCACGCTCCGACCGCAGCGCGTTCGAACGCGTGGACCTGGCTTTGCGCTACGGATATGGCGACTGGGAAGACTGCGAGATGACGCAGATCTGCGGGGATCGGGTGATGGCGGTGGCCTCACCTGCGCTGCTGGAACGTTATGGTTTACAGTTGCCGCTGAGTCCGGTTCAGATCCTTGAATTACCGTTGCTGGGTTATACGCGACGATCGTGGATTCCGTGGCTGGATGCGGCAGGCATGGAGCCCACCGAACCGCCGGCGCGGGTGGTGTTTGACAACGCGGCCAATCTGATCGCGGCTGCCGAAGCCGGGGTCGGTGCAGGACTGGTGCGTGGCTTGTTGGCGGCAGATGCGCTGCGCAGTGGGCGGTTGCTGGCGTTGAACAATGCGAAGATTGCGGCGCATTACAACCTGTATGCGGTGTGGCCACCGGGTCAGGCCGAGCGGGTGGCGCCGGTGGTTGCAGCGGTCAAGCAGTTGGCTTTGCATACACAATCCTGACGCCATCGCTGGCAAGCCAGCGCCTACAGGGTTTTGTGGTGTGTAACAGATTGGGTTAACACCATCGATCACTGTGGGAGCTGGCTTGCCAGCGATGAGGCCCGCCCAGCCAACACAAAGCCATATCGAACACATATCAACCCCTCGCCCAATTAATATTGTACGAACCTCACACCCCCTTCCAATACTTCCCCCCAAGCAGCCAGCGTCCCGAGCCGGATGCGACCAGGCGAGGGAATGCGTGATTCTTTGCGCATAGAAATGGCCGATTGCCCGGGACGTGGCTGCTGCGAACCGCAAGGTTCCCTACCCCGCTATCAGGAGATCGACTTCAATGATCATCGATATCAGCTGCTATCCCACGGATCTCGTGGACCTCGCCTGGAGGCATGACGGAGACCCGTTCACCGGCGAGCGTCTGCTGGAGATGATGGATGGCCCGTACATGGTCAACGGCAAGCCTCGCCGCATCGACAAAGCCTTCATCCAGCCCCCGCAGGGCAACACCATCTACACCTGGACCGACGGCGACCTGACCGGTCGCGAGTCCATCGATGCCTACATGGCCTACACCCTGAAAATGGTTCAGACCTACCCGGACCGCTTCATCGGCTGCTTCGTCTACAACCCGCGCTGCGGCGTGGAAAACGGCGTCGAGGCTATCGAGCGCTACGTCAAGGAACACGGTTTCAAGATGGTGCAGATGCAAGCCAACATGCACGCCTACCGTCCCGACCGCGCCCTGGACTGGGTGCGCCCGTGCTTCGAAAAATGCGCCGAGCTGGGCATCCCGGTCAAGCTGCACACCGGTGACGGGCCGTACAGCATCCCGTCGGAATGGGTGCCGATGATCAAGGAATTCCCCAATGTCGATTTCATCATGGCCCACTTCGGGGTACAGACCGGTGGCGTCTATGTGTTCGAACCGATGCAATGGGCGATGGAACTGCCCAACGTCTACTGCGAATCGGGCTGGTGCCTGCAATCGCGGATCGTCGAGTTCGCCAAGGTCCTGCCGACGCACAAAATCCTGTTCGGCACCGACACTCCGCCGAACGAACCGGGCATGTGGCTGCGCCTGCTGGAAGTGCTGTGCCACGAACCGCCGCAGGGTTTGAACCTCGACGAGGACACCCTCGAAGAGTACCTGGGCAACAACACCGCACGAATGATCGGCCTCGAACCGACCCCGCCGCCACGCACGGTTTGCGAAGCAGAGGCGCAGCTCAAGCGCCCCGTCACCACGCAACTGGCCAGGAGCTGAACCGATGATTATCGACACCCATCTGCACCCTACCAACCTGGTCGACGAGGCCTGGCGCCACACCGGCGAACCGTTCACCGGCGAGCGCATGCTCAAGCTGATGGACGGCCCGTACATGATCAACGGCAAGCCACGCCGCATTGACATGGGCTTCATCCAGCCGCCACCGGGCAACACCGGCTATCGCGACGGCAACCGCCGGGGCCGTGAGGGCGTGCGTGACTACATGTCCTACGTTGCCGAACTCTGCGTGAAATACCCGGACCGCTTCATCGGCAACTTCAACTTCAACCCGCGCTGGGGACCGGAAAACGGTGCGGCGGAGCTGGAATTCCACATCAAGGAATACGGTTTCAAGATGCTCAAGCTGCACGCCAACATGCACGGCTATCGCCCGGACCGGGCGCTGGACTGGCTGCGCCCGGCGATGAAGGTCTGCGCCAAGTACAACATCGTGGTGCTGATCCACACCGGCGACGGGCCATACACCATTCCGACGATGTTCTACCCGATCATCCGCGAGTTCCCGATGGTCAATTTCATCATCGGTCACTTCGGCATCCAGACCGGGGGCAACTACTCGTTCGAAGCGTTCTGGATGGCCATGGACACGCCGAACGTGTACTGCGAATCCGGCTGGTGCTTCCAGTCGCGGATCGTCGAGTTCGCCAAGGATTTGCCGCGCAACAAGATCGTGTTCGGCACCGACTCGCCGCCGAACGAACCAGGCATGTGGCTGCGCGAACTGGAGGTGTTGTGCTCACCGGCACCGCAAGGGCTGGGCATCGATGAGGATCACCTTGAGGACTACCTGGGCAACAACATCGCCCGGTTGTGCGGCATCGAACCGACACCGCCGCCCAAAGACCTGATCGAGGCGGACATTCGGCTGACCACGACGTACCTCTGACCCTCGACCTCTCTGTAGGAGCCGGCTTGCTGGCGATGGTGTGTCAGTCGAAATCGATGCAGCTGACACTCCATCGCCAGCAAGCCGGCTCCTACAGGTGCACAGCACTGCTTTTCACGAGGTGAAACCATGACCCTCTCCACGCTCGGCGACACCCAGGATTTTCACGATTTTCTCGATGCCTATCGCCGGCAGTACCCGGACGATGTGCTCACCGTCCAGCACTCCCTTTCAGCCGATCAGGACGTCACCGCCCTGGTCGATGCCCTCGCCACCCAGGGCCGCGATCCACTGCTGATCTGCGAAAAGGTCGGCCACTTCGGCGCGCCGGTGGTCACCAACCTGTTCGCCTCCCGCACCCGTATCGCCCGGATGTTTGGCGTTGCCCCGGCGCAACTGCACGAGACATTTCAACAGCGCGCCAACAACCCCATCGCCCCGCGCTACGTGGAAACCGGCCCGGTGCTTGATGAAATCTACGAAGGCGAAGCCGTGGACCTGGCGCTGCTGCCGATGCTCAAGCATTTCGACAGTGACCGCGGCCCGTACATCACCAACGCGATCATCATTGCCGAAGACCCGGTCACTGGCATCGCCAACATGAGCTACCACCGCTCGATGCGCCATGCCCGCCAGACCCTCGCCACCAGCCTGCATTCACGCGGTCACCTGTGGCGCATGCTGCAAACCGCTCGCGAACGCGGCGAAGAACTACGCGTGGCCATGGTGGTCGGCGCACACCCGCTGTTCATGCTCGCAGCGGCGGCGCGTTTGCCGTTCGGCAGTGATGAGCGTGCGGTGGCCGGGGGCTTGTTCGGCGCACCGCTGGAGCTGGTGAAAACTCCGCGTTATGGCATCGGTGTGCCGGCGTCTGCGGAATTTGTCCTGGAGGGTGCGATTGACCCAGCGGCCTATGCCGAAGAAGGCCCGTTCGGGGAATTCAGCGGTTATTCCTCGGATCGCTCGACCAATAATGTGCTGCGGGTCGACACCCTGATGCGGCGCAAGGACGCCTGGCTGGTGGACGTGGTCGGCGGGCGCTACGCCGAGCACCTGACCCTGGCGCGGCTGCCGCGGGAAGCGGAAATGAGCGAAAAGCTCAAGGCACGCTTCCCCGCCGTCACCGCCGTGCATTACCCGAACTCCGGCACGCATTTTCACTGTTACGTGGCGCTGGACCAAAGCCGTGACGGGGAGGCGCGGCAGATCATGTTGGCCCTGCTCGGCTGGGACCCGTACCTGAAAACCGTGATCGCGGTGGACAGTGATATCGACATCAGCGACGACAGCCAAGTGCTGTGGGCGCTGGCCACGCACTTCCAGCCGCATCAGGACATCTTCGTCATCGACGGTTTGCCTGGCAGCCCACTGGACCCGTCGTCCTCGGTCAACGGCACCACCTCGCGCATGGGCCTGGACGCCACACGCGGCTCGGGATTCGACGGGATCAAGGCGCAACTGGACCAGGACGTAATCGAGCGTGCCCGCGATCTGCTCAAGAGCTATCTGCCATGAACCGCCAGCGCATGGTGGTCGGCATCAGCGGTGCGTCCGGTTTTATCTATGGCGTGCGCCTGCTGGAGTTGCTCGCCGAACTTGATATCGAAAGCCATCTGATCATCAGCCGTGCCGCGCTGCTGACCATGGCCCACGAAACCGATTACAAGCTGGCCGATGTCACCGCACTGGCCAGCCATTACCACCGCGCCGACGACGTGGCCGCCGGGATCGCCAGCGGTTCGTTCCGCTGCCTGGGCATGGTGGTCGCGCCGTGTTCCATGCGCACCCTGGCGGAAATCGCCACCGGCACTTCATCGGGCCTGATCGGTCGCGCCGCCGACGTCACGCTCAAAGAACGCCGCACGCTGGTATTGATGGCCCGGGAAACCCCGCTGACCCTCGCCCACCTGCGCAACATGACCGCTGTCACCGAGATGGGCGGGATCATCGCCCCGCCCGTCCCGGCCTTTTACGCCCGCCCACAAGACCTTGCGCAAATGGTCGACCACAGCCTCGGCCGTGTCCTCGACCTGTTCGGCCTCGATGCCGGGACCGCACGACGCTGGAGAGAACCCACAACCCCCTGTAGGAGCGGGCTTGCCCGCGATAGCGGTGGGTCAAGCAGCATCAAAGCCTGCTGATCCGCCCTCATCGCGAGCAAGCTTGCTCCTACAGTTGAGAGCACTCCGACCATTGAGTTTTTTAAGGAGCATCACATGAACACGCCATTCAACGCCCCAACCCCCAACACCAAAATCCCGGTGACCATCCTCACAGGCTTCCTCGGTGCCGGTAAAACCACCCTGCTCAACTACATCCTCAAGGAAAACCACGGGCGCAAGATCGCCGTGATCGAGAACGAATTCGGCGAAGTCGGCATTGACGGCGACCTGGTGCTCAGTTCCGAGACCGAAGAAATCTACGAAATGGTCAACGGCTGCGTGTGCTGCACCGCCGAAGTCCGTGAAGACCTGGTGCGCATTGTCCGCGAACTGGTGGCACGGCCGGTGCGGCTGGATCACATCCTGATCGAAACCAGCGGTCTGGCCGACCCGTACCCGGTGGCCCAGAGCTTCTTCATCAACGACCCGATTGCCGATGAAGTGGAACTGGACGCCATCGTCACCATGGTCGACGCCAAGCACATCGCCCAACACCTGGAAGACCTGCAACTGGATGGCGTGGACAACCAGGCGGTGGATCAGATCGTCTGCGCCGACCGCATCGTGATCAACAAGGTCGACCTGGTCAGCCCTGCCGACGTGGCGTCCCTGAGCGACAAGATCCGCGGGTTGAACGCCACGGCGGATCTGGTGACCTCCAGCTACGCCGAGATCGATCTGTCGAAGATCCTTGGCATCGGCGCCTTCGAGTCCACGCAAAAACTCATGGAGATCGGTGCCGAACACGATCACCACGCCGATGAGCATCACCACGACCATGACGACCTGGACCATGACCACGACCCAAGTGTGTCGTCGGTGGGCATCGCCGTGGATGGCGCGGTCAACCTGGGCGATTTCCATCGCTGGATCACCCAACTGCGCACCGAGCAGGCCGACAACCTGTACCGCATGAAAGGTGTGCTGGCGGTGGCCGATCAGGACCAGCGCTATGTACTGCAAGGTGTGCACAGCCTCGTTGAGTTTCGTGCCTCCACCTTGTGGGGCAACGAACCGCGCTCGAGCAAGATCGTGTTTATCGGCCGCGACCTGGACCGCGCGGCGCTGAACCAGGGTTTTGCCGCCTGCCTGGCAGGCTGAAAAAGGCATCGGAGCCGGTGGATGGCGGTTCCGGGCACATGAATGACTGATGCATCGGGCAACACACAACACCTGTAGGAGCTGGCTTGCCAGCGAAAGCGGACTGTCAGCCAACAAAGATGGCGACTGGTCGGCCGCCATCGCCAGCAAACCGGCTCCTACATGGGCGACAGCGCCCGGCATCAGAACGAATACCCCTCTCTACCGAATAACAACAGCAAGAGGTGTTTCCCCATGTCGTCAGCCACTACCCCTTCAAAACCCATCGTCACCCTCCATCCCGTCGACCAGGTGTTATCGGTGCGACAAATGCTCACCCTCGGCCTGCAACACATGGCCGTGTCGTACATCGGTGCCATCGCCGTGCCGTTGATTGTCGCCAGTGCATTGAAAATGTCCCAGGCCGATACCGTCGTCCTGATCAGCACCACGTTGTTCTGCTCCGGTATCGCCACACTCCTGCAAACCGTCGGCTTCTGGAAATTCGGTGTGCGTCTGCCGATTCTCCAGGGCGTGGCCTTCAGCAGCGTGGGCCCGGTGATTGCCATCGGCAGCAACCCCGAGGTCGGCTTTGCCGGGGTTTGCGGGGCGGTGATAGGCGCGGGGATTTTCACCATGCTCGCCGCGCCGTTCGTGGGGCGCTTGCGTCGGTTCTTTCCACCCGTGGTCACCGGATGCATCGTCACGGTGATTGGTTTGCAGCTGTTTCCAATTGCCTATGAGTGGGTGGGTGGCGGGCGTCATGCCGCCGATTTCGGTGCGCCGGCGTACCTCGCGGTCGCAGCGGTGGTGTTACTGACCATCCTGCTGGTCAACCGTTTTGGCAGCCCGATGTTGCGCAACATGGCGGTGCTGGTGGGCATGCTCGTCGGGGCCGGGCTCGCTTACGGGATGGGCATGGGCAGTTTTCACAGCGTGCAGGAGTCGCCGTGGCTGACCGTACCCTACCCGTTCTACTTTGGCTTGCCGACCTTCAGCCTGATCCCCATCGCCACCATGGTGGTGGTGATGATCGTGCAGATGGTCGAGTCCATGGGGTTGTTCGTGGCCATCGGCGACATCGTCGACAAACCGGTGGAAGAAAAACAAGTGATCAACGGCCTGCGCGCCAACGGTCTGGCCAGCACCATTGCCGGGATGTTCGCCGCGTTTCCGTTCATTGCCTTCATGGAGAACGTCGGGCTGGTGATCCTCACCGGCGTGCGCAGTCGCTGGGTGGTGGCTGTCAGCGGCTTGCTGATGTGCTCGGTGGCCCTGGTCCCGAAGGCCGGCGCAATCATTGCGGCGATGCCGACCGCGGCCCTTGGCGGTGCCGGGATCGCAATGTTTGGCGTGGTGGCCGCGGCAGGGATTCAGACCCTGGCCAAGGTCGACTACGAGCGCAATCGCTACAACGTGCTGATCGTCGGTTTCACCATTGCCGCCGCGTTGGTGCCGGTATTGGCACCGGCCTTGTTCAAGCAATTACCCGAGTGGTCGCAACCGTTCCTGCACAGCAGCGTGGTGATCGCCTGCCTGGTGTCGGTGTTGCTCAACGCCGCCCTCAACGGTGTCAGCGTGCCTGATGCCGCCGCCAGCAAATCCGCTTCCCATAGCCTCTGACTGGAGCCGCCCATGACTCAACTTCAAAACATCCTGATCAAAAACCCGGTGGCAGTGATGACCGGCCTGCGTGGCCCGCGTGCGCGGGCCGGTGCCGTGGACATCCGCATCGTCAACGGTCGCATCGCCGAAATGGCCGCAGGCCTTGAAGCGCAACCCGGCGAACGGGTGATCGATGCGCGCCATTCGATCGTCTATCCGGGCTGGATCAACACTCACCATCACCTGTTCCAGAACTTGCTCAAAGCCGTGCCTGAAGGGTTGAATCAGGACTTGCAAGGCTGGTTGGCCAGCGTGCCCTACCCGCGTCTCAACCGTTTCACCCCGCAACTGGCGCGGATCGCCGCACGGCTGGGCATGGCCGAGCTGCTGCTGTCGGGGGTGACCACCTGCGCCGATCACCATTACCTCTACCACGCCAACGGCACCACCGAGACCGGTGACCTGCTGTTCGACATGGCCGATGAGTTCGGCCTGCGCTTCGTGTTGTGCCGGGGCGGCGCGCTGGAATCGGCCAGCGCCCACCCGGGCTTCTCGAAAACCGCGCTGCAACCGGAAACCCTCGACCAGATGGTCGGCGATATCGAACGCCTGAAATCGCTTTATCACCAGGACACGCCCGATGCGATGCGCCGCGTCGTGGTGGCGCCGACCACGCCAACCTTCTCGCTGCCGCCGACGCTGTTGCGCGAACTGGCGCACACCGCCCGTGGCCTCGGCTTGCGCTTGCACACACACTTGTCCGAAACGCAGAACTACGTGAATTTCTGCCGTGAGAAATACAACTGCCTGCCGGTGGAGTTCGTCGCCGAACACGAATGGCTTGGCCCGGATGTGTGGTTCGCCCATGCGGTGCACATGCAGCCCGGTGAAATCCGCATGCTCGCGCAAACCGGCACCGGGGTTTCCCATTGCCCGGTGAGCAATGCGCGCCTGGGCAGTGGTGTCGCGCCGATCCCGCAAATGTTCGAGGCGGGTGTGCCGATTTCCCTTGGAGTGGATGGCGTGGCGTCGAACGAGTCCGGGAGCATGGTCGGCGAGGCGAATACCGCGTGGTTGATTCACCGCGCGGAACAAGGTGCCTCGGCAACCACCGCCGAAGACGTCATTCACTGGGGCACGGCCGGTGGTGCGCAGGTGTTGGGACTGGGCGCAGTCGGCACCCTCGAAGTCGGGCAAACGGCGGATCTGGTGATCTATGGCCTCGACCATCCGCGCTTCTTCGGTTTCCACGACATTGCCGTGGCACCCGTGGTGGCCGGTGAACCGATTGCCGTGCGCTACAGCCTGGTGGGCGGTCGCGTGGTGGTGGATGACGGCGTGATTCCGGGGCTGGACGTGCAGCAAATGCGCGCCGAGGCGTGGGATGGGGTGAGGCAGTTGATGAATGTAGACGACTGACCCACTGCCTACACAAATCCCCCTGTAGGAGCTGGCTTGCCAGCTCCTACAGGGGATTGCGTCATATTCAGGTGAATGCCATGTCCGGTATCAACGATCTGCTACAAGCCATCGACACTGCCACCCAAACCGGTGAAGAAACCGTCCTCGCCACCGTGGTCAAGGTCGAAGGCTCGGCCTATCGCCGCCCTGGCGCGCGCATGCTCATTCCGCTGCACGGCCGTACCGTCGGCACCGTCAGCGGCGGTTGCCTGGAACAGGACCTGGCGAAAAAAGCCTGGTGGCTGACCGACTCCGGCGAGCCCGTGGTGCGTCGCTACAGTACCGGCGCGACCGAAGACGAAGACGACGAGCAAAGCGCCCTGACCTTTGGCCTCGGCTGCAACGGCACGGTGTTCGTGCTGCTTGAACGCCTTCGGGCGAAAAACCCGTCACCTGTCATCGACCTGTTGCGCCGCGTCCGCGAACGCCAACAACCGGCCGCCATGGCCACGGTCATTGCGACCTCACGCAATGCCACGGCGCGGGTCGGTGACCGGTTGCACTCGGACTGCGATGACGCCCTGCACAACCGGCCATTACGCAGCGCCATCCGCAATGACCTGCACAAGACACTTCTACAGAAAAAATCATCGATTCGGCTCTACACCGACGCCCGTGGCGAAGTCGAAGTGTTCTTCGAATACATCGCCCCGCCACCACGCCTGGTGATCTTCGGTGCCGGTCATGACGCGCAGCCGCTGGTGCGCATGGCGAAACTGCTGAACTGGCACGTCAGCGTCATCGACAGTCGCAGCCACTTTGCCCGACCCGAACGCTTCCCGCAGGCAGACGCCGTGATCTTCGCCAACCTCGACAACCCGTTCGACCTGCACCCACTGATCGACGGCGCGGCGGTGGCCGTGATGACCCACAGTTACCGCCAGGACCGCCATTGGCTCGGTCAAGTGCTGCAAGCCGCGCCCGCCTACATCGGCCAACTCGGCCCCAAGGAACGTACCGAACGTCTGCTGGCGGACATCGGCCGCAATTCGTCAGCCCTGCATTACCCAATGGGTCTCGACCTCGGCGGCGATGCCCCGGAAAGTGTGGCGCTGTCGATACTCGCGGAGATGACGGCGGTGTTGAACCAACGCCAGGGCGGGATGCTCAGGCACCGGCGCAAGCCGATTCATCAGGCGGATTTACTGGTCAGTGAAAAACTTGCGGCCATGGCAGATTTGTAGGAGCTGGCTTGCCAGCGAAGACGGTTGCACAATCGACACTTGTATCGTCTGATGCACCGCTTTCGCTGGCAAGCCAGCTCCTACAGGGGTGTTTGAGCGCAGGCCAACGCTGCCGACGCCGCCAGCATCGCTCGCAGCAACACCGCGCACCCGGCGGCCAGATCATCCGGCGCGGCGTTTTCGATTTCGTTGTGGCTGATGCCGCCCTCGCATGGCACAAAAATCATCCCGGCCGGGCCGAGTTCGGCGAGGAAGATCGCGTCGTGCCCGGCACCGCTGACGATGTCCATGTGCGACAGTCCCAACCCCTGGGCGGCACCGCGTACGGCTTCGACGCAACCTTTGTCGAAGTACAGCGGCGGGAAATCGGCGGTTGGCGTGAGCTCAAAGGTCAGGCCGTGTTCATCGCAGGTGGTCTCGATGACTTCGCGCACCTGGGCAATCATCGAATCCAGCCGGGCCGGTTCCAGGTGCCGGAAATCGAGGGTCATGCGCACTTCACCCGGGATGACGTTACGTGAACCGGGATAGGCTTGCAGGCAGCCGACCGTGCCACAGGCGTGAGGCTGATGAGCGAGTGCTGCGCGATTGACCGCACCGACGATCACCGCAGCGCCGACCAGGGCGTCCTTGCGCAAGTGCATGGGGGTCGGACCGGCATGCGCTTCGACGCCGCGCAGTTTCAGGTCAAACCATTTTTGCCCGAGTGCGCCCATCACCACGCCGATGGTTTTGCGTTCGTCTTCAAGGATCGGGCCTTGCTCGATGTGCGCTTCAAAGTAAGCGCCAACCTTGTGCCCGCTGACCTTGCGCGGTCCCGCGTAACCGATGGCGTTGAGCGCTTCGCCAACTGTCACGCCCTCGGCGTCGACCTTGGCCAGGGTTTCCTCCAGGGTGAATTTCTCGGCGAAGACGCCGGAGCCCATCATGCACGGGGCGAAGCGAGAGCCCTCTTCGTTGGTCCAGACCACCACCTCCAGCGGCGCTTCGGTTTCGATGTTCAGGTCGTTGAGGGTACGCAGCACTTCGACGCCCGCCAGCACACCGAAGCAGCCGTCGAACTTGCCGCCAGTGGGTTGGGTGTCGATGTGGCTGCCGGTCATCACTGGCGGCAGATCCGGATTGCGTCCCGGGCGCCGGGCGAAAATATTGCCTACCGCGTCAATGCTGACGGTGCAGCCTGCATCGGTACACCAATTGACGAAGATGTCACGGGCCTGCCGATCCAGGTCAGTCAGGGCCAGGCGACAGACGCCGCCCTTGACCGTCGCGCCGAGTTTGGCCAGTTCCATGAGCGACTGCCACAGCCGGTCGCGGTTGATGTGCTGATGGGTGGATTGCAGAACGTCTATGGCCGCGTTCATGAATGATCTCCTCAGGCTGTTTTATGGATTTCTTCAGGCAGTTTGTCGGCGTGATGGAGGCCGCCATCGCTGGCAAGCCAGCTCCTACAGGGGATCGCATTTCAATTGTAGGAGCTGGCTTGCCAGCGATGAGGCCCTCCCTTACACCGCCGATTTAGCAACAGACGGGCTGGGCCGCATCACATTCAACCCGTAATAAATCACCCCACCCAACGCCGAACCGGTGAACCAGCCATAGCTGTAAAACCAGCTGAACGCGTCGCTGCCCAACGACAGCAACGTCAGCACCACCGGCACACCAAACGCGAGGAAACCACTCCAGTTCCACGCCGGGTACACGTCGTCGCGGTACAGGCCCGCGAGGTCAAGCTGCTGCTTTTTGATCAGGAAGTAATCCACCACCATGATCCCGGCGATCGGCCCGAGCAGGCTGGAGTAACCGAGCAACCAATTGGAATAGACCGTTTCGAGGCTGACGTCGGAAACGATCAAACCAAGCTTTTTCAGCAGTTCGTGGGCCATCAATCCCAGCCCCACCAGCCCGGTAAGAATGACCGCTTTGGTACGGTTGATCGCCTTGGGTGCGATGTTCTGGAAGTCGTTGGTTGGCGATACGATATTGGCCGCCGTGTTGGTCGACAGCGTGGCGATGATGATCAGCGCCATGGCAATCGCCACCCAGAACGGACTCTGGATATGACCGATCAGGGTCACCGGATCGGACACCGTTACCCCAACCAGTTTGACCGAGGCGGCGGTCATCACCACACCGAGGGAAGCAAACAGGAACATGGTCAGCGGCAGGCCGATGATCTGCCCGACAATCTGATCCTTCTGGCTTTTCGCGTAGCGACTGAAGTCGGGGATGTTCAGCGACAACGTGGCCCAGAACCCCACCATCGCCGTCAATCCGGCGGCGAAGTAACTGGCCACTCCAGCACCTTCGGGACGCTTGGCCGGAATCGCCAGCAGTTCGGTCATCGACACATTCGGCATCGCCCACACCAGCAGGCCCACGCCGACTGCGACCAACAGCGGCGCCGACAGGGTTTCCAGCCATTTGATCGACTCGGCGCCGCGTATCACCACCCACAGGTTCAACGCCCAGAACACCATGAAGCCGATCACCTCGCCGGTGCCGCCCAGGGATTTCCAGCCATCGAACACCGAGCCCAGAAACAGGTGGATCGCCAGGCCGCCGAACATGGTTTGTATGCCGAACCAGCCGCACGCCACCAGGGCGCGGATCAGACACGGAATATTGGAACCAAGGACGCCGAAGGACGAACGCAGCAGCACCGGAAACGGAATCCCGTACTTGGTGCCGGGGAACGCGTTCAGCGTCAGCGGAATCAACACGATAATGTTGGCAAACAGAATCGCCAGCAGTGCTTCGCCGACGCTCAAACCGAAGTAGGCCGTCAGTACGCCACCGAGGGTGTAGGTCGGCACGCAAATCGCCATACCGACCCACAGCGCGGTGATGTGCCATTTGTTCCAGGTTCGTTCACGCACCTTGGTCGGTGCGATGTCGTGGTTGTATCGGGGACTGTCGAGGACATCGCTACCGGCTTCCAGCTCAAACAAGCCGTCGCGCTCGGTCACTTGCGATCTGATCTGTTGCATGGCCGCTCCACTGTTCTTTTGATTATTGTTGCTCATCAGGGGGTCGACGCTTTTAGCGCTGACCCGACGATGGCCGGAGGAACTGACAACTTTCATGGACCGGCCAAGGTGTCAGCGGCGGCATCAATAAACGTGCCGGGTGCCCCGCTTACGCATCGGGCAGTGCCAATACAACCTTGTAACTTGCTGATGTCTATCAGCTTTATATATTCAACCAAACCATCCACTTGTTCTTGCGCAGCCACTCAGGCCGAATGCCAGGCAAGTTGTCCGGACCGTCAGGACTCAATCTGGTGCGTCGATCTTTTTTTCAAACGCCTGCATTAAACATGGACCCTGCTCAAACGCCTGATTCCACTTAAGAAATCTTGACCATATTTCGATCCTGTCAAGTGCGTCAAAATGGTGAGCAGCCTCACCATTTTGGTGAATATGGTTTTTAATTGTTATTTTTCAATAAGTTACAATAGTAATAAGCTTATAAAAAATATTCTTGCTGATTCCATGAACTGCAGCTAGCGTTTAATCCTGACAATGTTGACAGGAATAAGCTTGTTGACACTCGCTTCATATAAAACATCTAGAACCGGCATCAGCCGGTCATTGCCTGCGAGGAATCCGGAATGTCTCTGTTGATCCGTGGCGCTACCGTTATTACCCATGATGAAAGTTATCGCGCCGATGTGTATTGCGCAGAGGGCGTGATCAAGGCTATCGGCGAAACCCTGGACATACCCGCAGGTGCCGAAGTACTCGACGGCAGCGGCCAGTATCTGATGCCCGGCGGCATCGACCCGCACACGCATATGCAACTGCCCTTCATGGGCACCGTGGCCAGTGAAGACTTCTTCAGTGGCACAGCGGCAGGACTGGCCGGTGGCACCACGTCGATCATCGATTTTGTGATTCCCAACCCGCAGCAGTCTTTGATGGAGGCGTTCCATCAGTGGCGTGGCTGGGCCGAGAAGTCGGCGTCCGACTACGGTTTTCATGTGGCGATCACCTGGTGGAGCGAGCAGGTCCGCGAAGAGATGGCCGAGCTCGTCAGCCAACACGGGGTCAACAGCTTCAAGCATTTCATGGCCTACAAAAACGCGATCATGGCCGCCGATGACACGCTGGTGGCGAGCTTCGAGCGCTGCCTTGAACTGGGGGCCGTCCCCACCGTCCACGCTGAAAACGGCGAGTTGGTCTACCACCTGCAACGCAAACTGATGGCCCAGGGCATGACCGGGCCGGAAGCGCATCCACTGTCGCGCCCATCCCAGGTTGAAGGTGAAGCGGCGAGTCGGGCGATCCGTATTGCCGAAACCCTCGGCACGCCGCTGTACCTGGTGCACGTTTCGACCAAGGAAGCCCTCGACGAAATCACTTATGCCCGGGCCAAGGGGCAACCGGTCTACGGCGAAGTGCTGGCCGGACACTTGCTGTTGGACGATAGCGTCTACCAGCATCCGGACTGGCAGACCGCCGCCGGTTACGTGATGAGCCCGCCGTTCCGTCCCCGTGGTCATCAGGAGGCACTCTGGCATGGTCTGCAAGCGGGCAATCTGCACACCACCGCCACCGATCACTGCTGTTTCTGTGCTGAGCAGAAAGCGGCCGGTAAGGACGATTTCAGCAAAATCCCCAACGGCACCGCCGGTATCGAAGACCGCATGGCCGTGCTTTGGGACGAAGGCGTCAACACCGGGCGCTTTTCGATGCAGCAATTCGTGGCGCTGACGTCGACCAATACCGCGAAGATCTTCAACCTTTACCCGCGCAAAGGTGCGATCCGTGTCGGTGCCGACGCCGATCTCGTCCTGTGGGACCCGCAGGGCACGCGAACCATTTCCGCCAAGACTCATCACCAGCAGGTCGACTTCAACATCTTCGAAGGCAAGACCGTGCGCGGTGTTCCGAGCCATACCATCAGTCAGGGCAAGGTTGTCTGGGCCGATGGCGATCTGCGGGCCGAGCGCGGTGCCGGGCGGTACATAGAACGGCCGGCGTATCCGGCGGTGTTCGATTTGCTGAGCAAGCGGGCCGAGTTGAATCAGCCGGTTGCCGTGAAACGCTGAGATCGGCCTTCGGCCTATCGCTGGCAAGCCAGCGCCTACAAGGGATCGCATTTCAAACTGTAGGAGCTGGCTTGCCAGCGAAGGCGTCCTCGCAGGCAACGAAAAACCAATGCCCATCAGAGGCAGCACCTCAAATAACCGTGAGGCCAATACCGTGATCAAGACCCTGACTCACCTCCCGCATCCTTACGAGAATGCGGCCGCCCTCGCCGGCCATTTCACCGATCTGGCGCCACCGCTCAACGACCGCCAGGCGCACCTTGAGGCCTCGCGCTGCCTGTACTGCTACGACGCACCCTGCGTGAATGCGTGCCCGAGCGAGATCGATATTCCCTCGTTCATCCGTAACATCCATCAGGACAACGTACAGGGGGCGGCGCAGACAATCCTCTCGGCCAACATCCTCGGTGGCAGTTGCGCCCGGGTCTGTCCGACGGAGATCCTTTGTCAGCAGGCCTGCGTGCGCAATAACGCCCACGAATGCGCGCCGGTGTTGATCGGCCTGTTACAGCGCTATGCCGTGGACAATGCGCATTTCAGCGAGCACCCGTTTGCACGTGCGGCTGCGACAGGAAAACGCATCGCCGTCGTCGGTGCCGGCCCGGCCGGATTGTCCTGCGCCCACCGCAGCGCCATGCATGGGCATGACGTGGTGATTTTCGAGGCGCGGGAAAAAGCTGGCGGCCTCAACGAGTACGGGATTGCCAAATACAAACTGGTGGACGATTACGCCCAGAAGGAACTCGACTTCCTGTTGGAAATTGGCGGTATCGAAATCCGTCATGGGCAAAAGCTCGGGAAAAACCTGACCCTCAGCGATTTGCATCAACAATTCGACGCGGTGTTCCTCGGGCTCGGGCTCAACGCCAGCAAACAACTGGGACTGGACCACGAAGACGCCCCCGGGTTGCTCGCTGCCACCGATTACATCCGCGAACTGCGCCAGGCCGATGACCTGACGCAACTGCCACTGGCCGATCACTGCATCGTCCTCGGCGCGGGCAACACCGCCATCGACATGGCCGTGCAAATGGCCCGCCTCGGTGCGCGCGACGTCAACCTGGTGTACCGCCGGGGCGTCGAGGACATGGGCGCGACTCATCATGAACAGGACATCGCCAAGGCCAATCAGGTGCGCCTGTTGACCTGGGCCCAACCCGAAGAAGTCCTGCTCGACACCAACGGGCGGGTTCGCGGCATGCGCTTTGCGCGCACACATTTGGTTGACGGTCGTCTGCAAACCACTGGCGAGTCCTTCGAGCTGGCGGCGGACGCGATCTTCAAAGCCATCGGCCAGGCCTTCGACAGCAGCGCCCTCGCCGACCCGCTGGCCCGGGAACTCAAGCGCCAGGGCGAACGAATCGAGGTCGACGAGAACCTGCGCACCAGCATTGCCGGCGTGTATGCCGGCGGCGACTGCACCAGCCTCGATCAAGACCTGACCGTGCAGGCGGTACAGCACGGCAAACGCGCCGCCGAGGCGATCAATGCTCAACTGATGCTCAACGTGGAGGCTGCGTAAATGGCCGATCTGTCGATTGTCTTCGCTGGCATCAAATCCCCGAATCCGTTCTGGCTGGCCTCCGCGCCGCCGACCGACAAAGCCTACAACGTGGTCCGCGCCTTCGAGGCCGGATGGGGCGGCGTGGTCTGGAAAACCCTGGGTGAAGACCCGGCGGCGGTGAACGTGTCGTCGCGCTACTCGGCTCATTTCGGACCTAACCGGGAAGTGCTCGGTTTCAACAATATCGAACTGATCACCGACCGCTCGCTGGAAATCAACCTGCGGGAAATCACCCAGGTGAAAAAAGACTGGCCGGACCGTGCGCTGATTGTTTCGTTGATGGTGCCGTGTGTCGAAGAGTCCTGGAAAAACATCCTGCCGCTGGTGGAAGCCACCGGTGCCGACGGGATCGAGCTGAACTTCGGTTGCCCCCACGGCATGCCGGAACGTGGCATGGGCGCGGCAGTCGGTCAGGTGCCGGAGTATGTTGAGCAGGTCACCCGCTGGTGCAAGACGTATTGCTCGCTGCCGGTGATCGTCAAACTCACACCGAACATCACCGACATCCGCGTCGCCGCCCGGGCGGCCCATCGCGGTGGCGCCGATGCGGTGTCGCTGATCAACACCATCAACTCGATCACCAGCGTCAACCTGGAACGCATGGTCGCCAACCCCATGGTCGGCAGCCAAAGCACCCACGGCGGTTATTGCGGCTCAGCGGTCAAACCGATTGCCTTGAACATGGTCGCCGAAATCGCCCGCGACCCGCAGACACAAGGCCTGCCGATCAGCGGGATTGGCGGCATCGGCAACTGGCGCGATGCCGCGGAATTCATCGCGCTGGGCTGCGGTTCGGTACAGGTGTGCACGGCAGCAATGCTGCATGGTTTCCGGATTGTCGAGGAGATGAAGGACGGGCTTTCGCGCTGGATGGACAGCCAGGGCTACGCCAGCATCTCGGAATTTTCCGGGCGAGCGGTGGGCAATACCACGGACTGGAAGTACCTGGACATCAACTATCAGGTGATCGCGAAAATCGATCAGGAGGCGTGCATTGGTTGTGGCCGTTGCCATATCGCCTGTGAGGACACCTCGCACCAGGCCGTGGCCAGCCTGAAAAAACCGGATGGAACCCACCGCTATGAAGTGATCGAAGAGGAATGCGTGGGCTGCAACCTGTGCCAGATCACCTGCCCGGTGCAGGACTGTATCGAGATGGTGCCGATGGAGAATGGCAAGCCTTTTCTGGACTGGAATCATGATCCGAGGAATCCGTATCACGTTGTCGTCTGACTTCGGCGGTGTCTGAACTGACGCCATCGCTGGCAAGCCAGCTCCTACAAGGATAGCGATACTCCTGTAGGAGCTGGCTTGCCAGCGATGGGCCCCGAACAGCCACCACAAAACTCAAGGTTCCAGCCCGATCCCCCGCAAAATCACACTCGTCACCGTCTGCACCGCTTTCTCGAACTGCCTGTCCGACAGCGGCTGATGATCATTGAGAATATTCACCTGATGATCAAAATCGGCGTAGTGCTGTGTCGAAGCCCAGATCATGTACAGCAGGCTTGATGGCTCAACCGGCAGGATGCGCTTGTCGTCCACCCACTGGCGTATCTTCGCTTCTTTCATCTTGGCCCAGTCGTACAGGCTGGCGTCCAGTGCTTCGCCCAGGGTCGGCGCGCCGTGAATGATTTCGTTGGCCCAGACTTTCGACCCATAGGGCCGGCTGCGCGAGTGGTTCATCTTGGCGCGGATATAGCTGCTGAGCACCACCCGCGGATCGTCGAACATCTCGAAGCACATCGCGTCCTGTTTCCACACCTCCAGCAAATCGAACAGCACGGCGCTGTACAGTTCGGTCTTGGTGCTGAAGTAGTAATGCAGGTTGGAGCGCGGCAGTTGCACTTCGGCCGCGATGTCGGCCATGGCGGTACTGCCGAAGCCTTTTTCAGCGAAGACTTTTTCTGCCCCCAGCAGGATTTTCTCGACGTTACTGCGACGAATCTCGATCTTGTGATTGCCCATGAGGGCTCCCTGACGACAGCGTTAAACAAGACTAGCATCCGCTCTGGATCGCGGCGACAAGGGAAAACGAAACAAGCTGACACGCCCGGCCCCCTGTGGGAGCAAGCTCAGGGGTTTCCTCGAATTCCACTCATGGGTTAGTCATCGTATAACTTCCGATTGACATCCCTCGAAAATCCCGCAAATATTCGCGCCAACGTTGTACGACGACGTATGACAAAAATAAAAACAAAATGCAGCAAGGGAGCGTCACAGTGAGCCAACTCGTCCGCAATTCGTCCGCCCGTACCCCACGCCCAACCTTCGCCCGTTTGCAGACGCTAAGCCTGATCGGTTGCGGCAGTCTGGCCCTCGCCCTGCCCTTGACCTGCCACGCCGAAGGTTTCACCGATGACGCCAAAGCCGCGCTGAACCTGCGCAACGCCTACTTCAACCGCAACTACACCAACCCGGCCTACCCCCAGGGCAAGGCCGAAGAGTGGACCCAGAGCTTCATCCTCGACGCCAAGTCCGGTTTCACCCAAGGCCCAGTCGGCTTTGGTGCCGATGTGCTGGGGCTGGTCTCGGTCAAGCTCGATGGCGGCAAAGGCACCGGCGGCACGCAGCTGTTGCCGATTCATGATGATGGCCGCCCTGCCGACAGCTTCGGCCGCCTCGGTGTGGCGCTGAAAGGCAAAATCTCCAAGACCGAATTGAAGGTCGGCGAGTGGATGCCGGTGCTGCCGATCCTGCGTTCCGACGACGGCCGTTCGCTGCCGCAAACCTTCCAGGGCGGCCAGTTGACCTCCACCGAGATCAGCGGCCTGACCCTCTACGGCGGCCAGTTCCGCCAGAACAGCCCGCGCAACGATGCGAGCATGGAAGACATGTTCATGAACGGCAAATCGGCGGCCTTCAGCTCGGACCGTTTCAACTTCGGTGGCGGTGAATACGCCTTCAACGAAAAGCGCACTCAGGTTGGCGTCTGGTACGCGGAACTCAGCGACATCTACCAGCAGCAGTATTTCAACCTGAGCCACAGCCAGCCCATCGGCGACTGGACCCTGGGCGCCAACCTCGGTTACTTCATCGGCAAGGAAGACGGCAGTGCCCTGGCCGGCGACCTCGACAACAAGACCGCGTTCGCGCTGCTCTCGGCCAAGTACGGCGGCAACACTTTCTATGTCGGCCTGCAGAAACTCAGCGGCGACGATGTGTGGATGCGCGTCAATGGCACCAGCGGCGGCACCCTGGCCAACGACAGCTACAACTCCAGCTACGACAACGCCCGGGAAAAATCCTGGCAAGTGCGCCACGACTACAACTTCGCCGCCCTCGGTGTGCCTGGCCTGACCCTGATGAACCGCTACATCAGCGGTGACAACGTGCACACCGGGACCATCACCGACGGCACGGAATGGGGCCGTGAATCGGAACTGGCCTACACGGTGCAGAGCGGTCCGCTCAAAAGCCTCAACGTCAAATGGCGCAACGCGAGCATCCGCAAGAGCTTCAGCACGAACGAGTTCGATGAAAACCGGGTGTTTATCAGCTACCCGATCAGCCTGCTGTAAATGCAGGCTCGCTCTACAGGGTGCGGGTCAGTCTGGAGATTTGTGTCTGCGGGGCAGAAAACGACCCTCCGTCAATTTCCACCAATGTCGCGTTGACAAGAACCGGAATGCTTAACAATACTTCGCTCAAGTCATACGACAACCTACAACAAATCAAGAACAATAACCGCTTCCAGGGATTCCCATGACGACCACTGCAACCGCCCAAACGCCCTTCAATCGCCTGCTGCTGACCGGCGCCGCCGGTGGCCTTGGTAAAGTCTTGCGAGAAAGCCTGCGCCCTTACGCCAATGTGATTCGCCTGTCGGACATCGCCGACATCGCCCCGGCCATCGATGACCGTGAAGAAGTGGTCCCCTGCGATCTGTCCGACAAGCAAGCGGTGCATCAACTGGTCGAAGGCGTGGACGCGATCCTGCACTTTGGCGGCGCGTCGACCGAGCGCTCGTTCGAAGAGATCCTCGGCGCCAACATCTGCGGCGTGTTCCACATCTACGAAGCCGCGCGCCGCCATGGCGTGAAACGCGTGATCTTCGCCAGTTCCAACCATGTCATCGGCTTCTACAAGCAGGACGAAGTCATCGACGCCCACTCTCCTCGCCGCCCGGACAGCTACTACGGCTTGTCCAAGTCCTACGGTGAAGACATGGCCACGTTCTACTTCGACCGGTATGGCATCGAGACCGTCAGCGTGCGCATAGGCTCCTCGTTCCCGGAACCGCACAACCGCCGGATGATGAGCACATGGCTGAGTTTCAGCGACCTGACCCAACTGCTCGAACGCGCGCTGTACACGCCGAATGTCGGCCACACGGTGGTGTACGGCATGTCCGACAACAAGGACATCTGGTGGGACAACCGCTACGCCTCGGCCTTGGGTTATGTCGCACAGGACAGCTCTGAAGTGTTCCGCGAAAAAATCGAAGCCCAGCCGTTTCCGGCGGCGGATGATCCGGCGCGGATCTATCAGGGCGGCGCCTTTTGCACAGCCGGGCCGTTCGGCGACTAAGCCTGCGCGTCTCGCTTGATCCCCACCACAAACCAAGGGAATGAGTTGCCATGCAAGCCGAACTGATCGTCGATGCCCGCAACGCAGTAGGTGAAAGCCCGGTCTGGGTGCCTGAAGAAAACGCTCTGTACTGGGTCGATATCCCGGCGGGCACCTTGCAACGCTGGAGCGCCGACAGCGGGCAGGTCGATGCCTGGAAAGCCCCGCAAATGCTCGCCTGTATCACTCGGCATCGCGACGGCGGCTGGGTCGCCGGCATGGAGACCGGTTTTTTTCATCTGCACCCGCGTGACGACGGCAACCTCGACATTCAGCTGTTGGCTCACGTCGACCACGCCCGACCCGACATGCGTCTGAACGACGGCCGATGCGATCGTCAGGGGCGTTTCTGGGCCGGCAGCATGGTGTTGAACATGGGCGACAACGCGGCCGACGGTACCCTCTACCGCTACAGCGCCGGGCAACGCGGCCCGGTCGACGCACAGTTGAGCGGGTTCATCGTGCCCAACGGTTTGGGTTTCAGCCCGGACGGTCGCACGATGTACCTCTCCGACTCCCATCCGCAAGTCCAGCAGATCTGGGCCTTCGATTACGACATCGACAGCGCCACGCCCTCCAATCGCCGCGTGTTCGTGGACATGAATCAATTCTGTGGACGCCCCGACGGCGCGGCTGTCGATGCCGATGGCTGCTACTGGATTTGCGCCAACGACGCAGGACTGATTCATCGCTTCACACCCGACGGCCAACTGGATCGCTCCCTCGCCGTTCCGGTGAAAAAACCCACCATGTGCGCCTTCGGCGGCCCTCGACTGGACACGCTATTCGTGACCTCGATTCGCCCCGGTGACGACCATGATCCGCAGTCACTGGCCGGAGGCGTGTTCGCCATCGACCCCGGCGTCAAAGGTTTACCCGAACCCCGTTTCAACGATTGAGCCCATAAAAAAAGCTTGTGCTGCATCGCTGTGCCTAAAAAAACAACAACAAACTGGAGACACCCCCATGGACTTCAAACGCACCTTGCTGGCCGCTGCACTCCCCTTCGCCTTCTCCCTCAGCAGCGCCGCCCACGCGCTGGAAATCAAATTCGCCGACATTCATCCGGCCGGTTACCCCACCGTGCTGGCTGAAGAGCAACTGGGCAAAACCCTGGTGGCCGACAGCAATGGCGCGCTGACCTTCAAGATGTTCGCCGGCGGTGTGCTCGGCTCGGAAAAGGAAGTGATCGAACAGGCCCAGGTCGGCGCGATCCAGATGGCCCGGGTCAGCCTCGGCATCGTCGGCCCGGTGGTGCCGGATGTGAACGTGTTCAACATGCCGTTCGTGTTCCGCGACCAGGCGCACATGCGCAAAGTCATCGACGGTGAAGTCGGCGATGCAATCCTCGACAAGATCACCAACTCCGAATTCAACCTGGTCGCCCTGGCCTGGATGGATGGCGGCACGCGCAACATCTACACCAAGAAACCGGTGCGCAGCCTCGCCGACCTCAAGGGCATGAAGATCCGCGTGCAAGGCAACCCGATGTTCATCGAAACCATCAATGCCATGGGCGGCAACGGCATTGCGATGGACACCGGCGAAATCTTCAGTGCCTTGCAGACCGGCGTGATCGACGGCGCGGAAAACAACCCGCCGACCCTGCTCGAACACAACCACTACCAGAACGCCAAGTACTACAGCCTGACCGGTCACCTGATTCTGCCGGAGCCGATCGTGATGTCGAAAATCACTTGGGAAAAACTCACGCCCGAGCAGCAAGCACTGGTGAAGAAAACCGCGAAAGCCGCCCAGGCTCAGGAACGCACCCTGTGGGACGCGAAATCGGCCAGCAGCGAAGAGAAGCTCAAGGCTGCCGGCGTCGAATTCATCACCGTCGACAAGAAACCTTTCTACGAAGCCACCGCCTCGGTCCGCGAAAAATACGGCGCGCCTTACGCCGATCTGATCAAGCGCATCGAAGCCGTTCAGTAACCCTCCCTGAATTCTGGAAAGGCCCGGCACCGCGCACGTGGGTGTACGTCCGTGGGTGCCCGGTTACGGTGGAACCCGATGAAGAATCTATTGCTGCGTATCAACGACAGGATCTACATGACCTGCATCTGGGTCGCGGGCCTGTCGGTATTGGCCATTTCCCTGATGATCCCCTGGGGCGTGTTCGCCCGTTACGTCCTCGGCACCGGCTCCAGCTGGCCGGAGCCTACGGCGATCCTGCTGATGATGGTCTTCACCTTCATCGGCGCCGCTGCCAGTTATCGCGCCGGTGCACACATGGCGGTGGCGATGCTCACCGACCGCATGCCCGCCGAAATGCGCAAAGCCGTCAGCGTGCTGTCGCAACTGCTGATGGCGACCATCTGCCTGTTCATGGCGATCTGGGGCACCAAGTTATGCCTGTCCACCTGGAACCAGTTCATGAGCGCCCTGCCGACGCTGCGCGTGGGCATCACCTACATGCCGATCCCGGTGGGCGGCGTGCTGACATTGATTTTTGTTCTGGAAAAACTCTTGCTCGGTGATCAGAGCAACCGTCGGGTCGTGCGTTTCGACCTCGTTGAAGAAAATGAAGGTGCCGCTTAATGGACGCTCTGATTCTGCTCGGCAGCTTCATCGCTTTGATCCTGATCGGCATGCCGGTCGCCTACGCGCTGGGCCTTTCGGCGCTGATCGGTGCGTGGTGGATCGATATCCCCTTCCAGGCCTTGATGATTCAGGTCGCCGGGGGCGTGAACAAATTCTCGCTGTTGGCGATTCCGTTCTTCGTCCTGGCCGGCGCGATCATGGCCGAGGGTGGCATGTCGCGCCGGCTCGTGGCGTTCGCCGGGGTGCTGGTGGGCTTTGTGCGCGGCGGCTTGTCGCTGGTCAACATCATGGCTTCGACCTTCTTCGGTGCGATCTCCGGTTCCTCGGTGGCGGACACCGCCTCGGTCGGTTCGGTGTTGATTCCGGAGATGGAGCGTCGTGGCTATCCCCGTGAATTCGCCACGGCCGTGACCGTCAGCGGCTCGGTGCAGGCCCTGCTGACACCACCGAGCCACAACTCGGTGCTGTACTCGCTGGCCGCGGGCGGTACGGTGTCGATTGCCTCGCTGTTCATGGCCGGTGTGGTGCCGGGCCTGTTGATGAGCGCGTGCCTGATGGTGCTGTGCCTGATCTTCGCCAAAAAGCGTGACTACCCCAAGGGCGAAGTCATTCCGATGCGCGAAGCGCTGAAGATCTGCGGCGAAGCCATGTGGGGCCTGATGGCGATGGTGATCATCCTCGGCGGCATTTTGTCGGGCATTTTCACCGCGACCGAATCGGCGGCGATTGCCGTGCTGTGGTCGTTCTTCGTCACCATGTTCATCTACCGCGACTACAAGTGGCGCGAGCTGCCGAAATTGATGCATCGCACGGTGCGCACGATTTCGATCGTGATGATCCTGATCGGCTTCGCCGCGAGCTTCGGCTACATCATGACGCTGATGCAGATCCCGGCGAAGATCACCACGATGTTCCTGACCCTGTCGGACAACCGTTACGTGATCCTGATGTGCATCAACGTCATGCTGCTGTTGTTGGGCACGGTGATGGACATGGCGCCGCTGATCCTGATCCTCACGCCGATTTTGATGCCGGTGATCCTCGGCATCGGCGTGGACCCGGTGCAATTCGGCATGATCATGCTGGTGAACCTGGGGATCGGCTTGATAACGCCGCCGGTGGGCGCGGTGCTCTTTGTGGGATCGGCCGTGGGTAAAGTCAGCATCGAATCGACCGTCAAAGCCCTGCTGCCGTTCTACGGCGTGCTGTTCCTGGTGCTGATGGCCGTGACCTACATTCCTGCGTTGTCGCTGTGGTTGCCGCATCTGGTGTTGTAACGCTTTTCTGTAGGAGCCGGCTTGCCGGCGATGGCCATCTCAAGGACGTCATCGCCGGCAAGCCGGGCTCCTACACAAAGCATTCCCTGCATTCGCCTACATCGCTGGTCAATATGAAGCCAACACTGCTCGAACTCGAAGACGAATTCACCCGCCTCACCCTCGCCCCGGAACTCGGGGCGAGCATCGTCAACTGGACTGTGCGCAGCACCGGCCTGCCCTTGCTGCGACACGCCGATGAGCACGCCCTGAACACCGGCCTGCCGGGCAAACTCGGCTGTTTTCCCTTGATCCCCTGGTCCAACCGCATTGCCGAAGGCGGTTTCGACTGCCCCGATGGTTGGCTGGCCCTTGCGCCGAACAGCCTCACCGATCCCCTGCCCATCCACGGCAGCGCCTGGCAACAACCCTGGCAGGTGGTGTCTCATTCAGCGAACGAAGTGGTTCTGCAACTCGACAGCACAACCCCCTTCGCCTACCGCGCCCGGCAGCGTTTTCATCTGAACGCGGGCAAGCTGAGCATCGAGCTGCATGTCACCCATCTTGCCGAACGCGCTGCGTGGCACGGGTTGGGCTTGCACCCGTTTCTGCCACGTACGGCGAACACACTACTGCAAGCGCCGGCGCAACAGGTCTGGTTGTGCGATTCGAAAAAACTACCGACCCGACTCAGCGAATTGCCGCAAGAGTGGAGCTTTCAGCAACCCAATGCATTACCCGAAACGCTTGTCGATAACGGATTTTGCGCGTGGGATGGCCACTGCCTGATCCAGCAACCGGACCTTGGTTATGAACTGCAATGCCAGGCCAGCGGCAGCGATTACTACCTGCTCTACTGCCCCCTGGGCCTGGCGTTTTTCTGCATTGAGCCGGTCAGCCACCCGGTCAATGCACATCACTTGCCCGGTCGGCCGGGATTGCGCTTGCTGGAACAAGGGCAATCCGCGCAACTGGGGTTCAGCCTGCAATATCGAGCGATATAAACGCGTTAACCCAGTAACTGGCTCAACACCGCGCGCAACTTGCCTGGCTTCACCGGTTTGTTCAGCAGCGGTGCAGCGAGTCGTTGCAGGGAGCGCCGGCACTGGTCGGTGCGGTCGGCGGTGATGATCACGGCGGGAATGTTCTGCACAAAGTGCTCGCGCAAATGCCGGACCACCTCACAGCCAACCACGCCGTGATCGAGGTGATAGTCCGCCAGTATCAAATCCGGTGCGTGACCGCCCAACGCAACCAGCGCAGAAGTTTCATCAGTGGCTGTCACAACGTCACAACCCCACTGCCCGAGCAACGCGCTCATGCTATCGAGAATACTCACTTCATTGTCCAGCACCAACAGGCGGCGCCCTGGCAACGGGTCGCCCGCCCCTGCCTGCGGCACCGTTTGGCTGACGGGCAATGGAACCTCGGCGGAAATCGGCACGTCGATGCTGAACATCGAACCGCGCCCCGGCGCCGATTTCACGCCGATGGTATAACCGAGAATCTTGGCGATGCGCTCGACAATCGCCAGCCCCAGACCAACACCTTTGCGGTCGGCGGCGCGTCCGACGTCCAGTTGATTGAACTCCAGGAAGATCGAGTCCAGGCGATCCGCGGCGATCCCGCGCCCGGTGTCCCACACCTCAAGGCGCAACATCGCGCCGCGACGCCTGGCCCCCAGCAGAATGCTGCCCTCGTCGGTATAACGACAGGCATTGCTGAGGAAATTACGCAGGATCCGCGTCAGCAGACGTAAATCGGTATTGATGGCGCAATCGACCGCGTGCACGCGCAGGTTCAAGCCTTCCGCCTGCGCAACCGACTGGAACTCCGACACCAGCGGCCCGAACAACTCGTCGAGGTGATAAGGCGCAACGTCAGGTTTGACGGCGGCCTGATCGAGCCGGGAAATATCGAGCAGATCCGTGAGCAGGTCCTCGGCGCCTTCAAGGGCTTGATGGGTGCGCTCTACCAGCACCTGTTCGGATGCCGGCAACTGGCGCTCGCGCAAGGTAGAAATCAGCAACCGTGCGGCGTTCAGCGGTTGCAGCAGGTCGTGGCTGGCGGCGGCGAGGTATTTGTCCTTGCTGTGATTGGCGGCCTGCGCCGCATCCCGGGCATGGCGCAAGGCCCTGGCGATCAGTTTGCGCTGGACGATCTGCTGCTGAAGATTTCGATTGGCCTCGAGTAATTCATCGGTGCGAGCGGCGACGCGGTGCTCCAGTTCATCGTTGAGCTGCTGCAAGTGTCGCTGCGCCTGTTTGCGCTCGGTGATGTCGGCGACAAATCCTTCGACCAGCTCCTCATGCCCCGGCTTGAGCAACAGGTTCATCAGCACATCGATGTGGCTGCCATCCTTGCGGCGCAGACGGGTTTCATAGGCGTTCAGGCTGCGTTCGCGGGTGAGGATTTCGCCGATGTGTTCCAGCTCCGGCGTGCCGTCGATAAACAGGTTGGCGGCCAGGTCCGTCAGGGAAAACAGCACTTCCTGCGGATCCTTGTAGCCAAGCATGTGTGCCAGTGCCGGATTGGCGGCGCGCATGCCATCGCGCAGGCTGGCCTGGAAGATGCCATTCACCGCGTTTTCAAAGAGCCACTTGTAACGATTGCGCTCGGCCTCCAGTTCATCCAGGCGCGCAGCCAGCTCCGGGTAATGGCTCTTGCGGGCCGAGTGATTACCCAGTCCCAACAGGCCGGTCAGCGCCCTTTGCTGCTCGTCAGAGGGCTTCGCCATACACGACCTCGACGTCACGCTGACTGGATTCGCGCGGGTTGGTCAGGATGCACGGATCGTGCATCGCATGCTGCGACAGAAACGGAATGTCCGAGGTCCTGACCCCGTGCAGACCCAGGGTCTCGTGGAAACCGATGGCACGCTTCAGCGCGATCAGGTGTTCGACCAGTCGCCCGCAAATCTGCCGGTGGTTCAGGCCTCGGCAATCGATGCCCAACGTTTCGGCAATCACCTTGAAGCGATCCGGCGCCGAGTTGTAGTTGAACGCCACCACATGCTCCACCAACACTGCGTTGCACAAGCCGTGGGGCAAGTCGAGAAAACCGCCCAGACTATGGGACATGGCATGCACCGCACCGAGGATCGCGTTGGAGAACGCCAACCCGGCCTGCATGCTGCCGAGCATGATTTTTTCGCGCAGCGCGATGTCCGTCGGGTTAGCGATCATCTGCACCAGGTTACCGTTGATCAGGCGCATGGCTTCAAGCGCATGGGGATCGGTCAGCGGTCCGTTACCGGTGGAAACAAAGGCCTCGATGGCATGCACCAGGGCGTCGATGCCGGTACAGGCCGACAGGAACGGGTCCATGCTCAAGGTGGTTTCCGGGTCGATCAGCGAAACGTCGGGCACCACGGCCTTGCTGACGATGGAGAACTTCATGCGTTCCTGCTGGTTGGAAATGATCACGAATTGCGAGACATCGGCCGAGGTGCCGGCGGTGGTCGGAATCAGGATCAGCGGCGGGCTGGGCACGCGGATGGTGTCCACGCCTTCAAACTCAAGGATGCTGCGGCCATGGGCAACAACGATACCGATGCCTTTGCCGCAATCCATCGGGCTGCCGCCACCGACGGCGACGATCACGTCGCAGTGGTTTTCCCGGTACAACTCGGCACCGCGCATCACTTCCTCCACCCGTGGGTTCGGTGAAACGTCGGTGTACAGGCAGTACTCGATGCCCAGCGCTTGCAGGCTGGCCTCGACATCGGCGACCCAACCGGCGGCAACCACACCGGGGTCACTGACCACCAGGACCTTGCGTGCGCCAAAGGTCTTGGCGTAATTGCCGACACTGTGCCGGCTACCGGCGCCGAAGATGATTTCAGGGGACACGAATTTACGCAGCTGGTTGAGACTCTGGCTCATTGGAAAGCCTGTTTTTATTGTTTTGGAAGGTAGAAACCACACTAAACCATCCAGCTGTGAATGCAATCAGACCAAGGTCACTGGCCCAGACACAGATCACTGTAGGAGCGAGCTTGCTCGCGATGGTGTGTCAGCAAACCAAAGTCAACTGGCACACCATCGCGAGCAGGCTCGCTCCTACAGGGGATTTTTGTCGCTGGGCTATCCGCGATAGATCAGCTGCGAAGCCTTCGCATTGCGCAGCGTCAGGTGTTCGATCCCCTGCCCCGGTTCCTCGGCTTCTTCACGGGCCTTGAGGATCACACCGTGATGCGGCGACTTGCTGCACACCGGGTCGGCATTGCTGGCATCGCCGGTCAGCATGAAGGCCTGGCAGCGGCACCCACCCAGGTCCTTGTGTTTTTCATCGCAGGAGCGGCACGGTTCTTTCATCCAGTCATCGCCACGAAAACGATTGAAGCCGAAGGACTCGTTCCAGATGTGCGAGAGGCTGTGCTCGCGCACGTTGGGAAACGGTACCGGCAATTGCCGCGCACTGTGGCAAGGCAAGGCTGTGCCGTCGGGAGTGATGTCGAGAAACAGGTTGGCCCAACCATTCATGCAGGTCTTGGGACGCTCTTCGTAGTAGTCCGGGGTGACGAAGATCAGCTTGCACGGATGACCCTGGGCATCAAGGCGTTCGCGGTATTCATAGGTGATGCGCTCGGCACGCTGCAACTGCTCGCGGGTGGGCAACAGGCCGACGCGATTGAGCTCCGCCCAGCCATAGAATTGGCAGGTGGCCAACTCAACAAAATCCGCTTCCAGCGCCAGGCACAAGTCGATGATTTGCGCGATCCGGTCGATGTTGTGCCGATGGGTGACAAAGTTCAGCACCATCGGATAGCCCTGGGCTTTCACCGCACGGGCCATGGCGAGTTTCTGTGCAAAGGCCTTGCGCGAGCCGGCGAGCATGTTGTTCACCGCCTCGTCGGCGGCCTGGAAGCTGATCTGGATATGGTCCAGCCCGGCCACCTTGAAATCGCGCACCTTTTGCTCGGTCAGGCCGATGCCGGAGGTGATCAGGTTGGTGTAGTAGCCCATGTCCCGCGCAGCTTTGATCAACTCGGCCAGGTCCTGACGCACCAACGGCTCGCCCCCGGAAAAACCCAATTGCGCGGCACCCATCTCTCGCGCTTCACCGAAAACGCGAATCCATTCTTGCGTACTCAGCTCCTCGCCGTGCCGGGCAAAGTCCAACGGGTTGGAGCAATACGGGCATTGCAGCGGACAGCGATAAGTCAGTTCGGCAAGCAGCCATAACGGCGGGCCGGGCAGCGTCTCACTCGATCCAGAACTGCGCATGCGCCACCTCCAGGAATGCCAGCACATCCTCATCGATTCCCGGAACGCCGGGGAACACCGTGGTCAATTGTTCAATGATGGTCGCGACGCTGCGCTGGCCGTTGATCAGGCCAAGGATCTGTCCGGCACTGGCGTTGAGTTTGATCATGCCTTCGGGGTAGAGCAGCACGTGACAGTCCTGGCGCGGCTCCCATTGCAGGCGAAAACCGCGACGCAAGGCCGGTGACTGCTGGCGATTGATCAGGCTCACAGGGCGATCCCCCGATGCCAGACGTTGTCGCCGGTGACCGTGTGATACGGCGGGCGTTCCAGCTCGTAGGCCATGCTCATGGCATCGAGCATGCTCCACAGCACGTCGAGCTTGAATTGCAGAATGTCGAGCATGCGTTGCTGCCCCTCGGCGGTCACGTAGTGCGCCAGCGTGATGCGCAAACCGTGCTCGACATCGCGCCGCGCCTGGCTCAGGCGTGTGCGAAAGTAGTCGTAGCCGGCGACGTCGATCCACGGATAGTGAGTCGGCCAGGCGTCGAGTCGCGATTGATGGATCTGCGGCGCGAACAATTCGGTCAGCGAGCTGCTGGCCGCTTCCTGCCAACAGGCGCGACGGGCGAAATTGACGTAGGCGTCCACGGCGAACCGAACGCCGGGCAGCACCAGTTCCTGAGACACAATCTGCTCGCGATCCAGCCCCACCGCTTCACCCAGGCGCAGCCAGGCTTCGATGCCGCCCTCGCTGCCGGGGACGCCATCGTGGTCGAGAATCCGTTGCAGCCATTCCCGGCGCACGTCGCGGTCCGGGCAGTTGGCGAGAATCGCGGCGTCTTTCAGGGGGATGTTGACCTGATAGTAAAAGCGGTTAGCGACCCAGCCCTGAATCTGCTCGCGGCTGGCGCGGCCGGCGTACATGGCTTGGTGGAATGGGTGGTGGATGTGGTAATAGGCGCCCTTGGCGCGCAGGGTCTGCTCGAATTCGCTTGGGGTCATGGGGGTGTCGGTCATTGCGGGTCTCCGGGGAATCTGCTGTGTCTGGTCTGGTCTCAGCGCTGGCAAGCCAGCTCCCACAGGTTTTTGTGTACACCGCAGAACCCTGTGGGAGTTGGCTTGCCAGCGAAGGCGTCCTTCGCTACAGCTCAATACTCATGCCGTCATAAGCCACTTCAATCCCCCGCCGCTCCAGCAAGGCCCGTTCGGCGGAGTCTTCGTCGAGAATGGGATTGGTGTTGTTGATGTGGATCAGCACCTTGCGCTGGCGGTTGAAATCCTCCAGCACTTCAAGCATCCCGCCGGGGCCGCTTTGTGCGAGGTGTCCCATGTCGCTGCCCAGGCTCTGGCCGACTTCACAGATGCGCATTTCGTCATCACGCCACAGGGTGCCGTCCAGCAGCAGGCAATCGGCACGCTGCATCCAGCCCAGCACTTCATCGTCAATTCGACCCAGGCCAGGCGCATAGAACAGCGAGGCGCCGTTGCGCAGGTCTTCGATGAACAAGCCAATGGTGTCGCCCGGTTGCGGGTTGCCGCGATTGGGCGAATACGGCGGCGCGTTGCTCACCAGAGGAATGGCGCGCAACTGTAGGTGTTCACAGGCCGGGATGCTGAACGGCTGACGCTCAAGACCGATCGGCTGCCATTGCAACCCAGCGTTCCAGTGTCCGAGCATGTTGAACAGCGGGAAACCACTGCTCAGATCCTGATGCACGCGCTCGGTGCACCACACGTCATGCGGGCAACCTTCACGCAGGCTGAGCAAACCGGTGCAATGGTCGATCTGGCTGTCCAGCAGCACGATACCGGCGATGGCGCTGTCACGCAGGCGCCGTGCCGGTTGCAGTGGCGCAAAACTCTCGAGTTGCGCGCGAATGTCCGGGGAAGCGTTGCACAGCACCCACTCCACACCGTCGTCACTCAGGGCAATCGACGACTGCGTACGGCGCTGTGCCCGCAGGCTGCCATTGCGCACACCGGCGCACTGGCGGCAGTTGCAGTTCCACTGCGGAAAACCACCGCCAGCGGCGGAACCGAGGATACGGATGTGCATGGCGGATGCTCCAGAAGGCAGGCCCGGCCAACGCAGCGGCTGGCCGGGTGATCAATCAACGGTTGGCGAAATACATCGTCACTTCGAAGCCAATGCGCAGATCGGTAAACGCGGGTTTAGTCCACATGGGTCATTCCTCTTCTTGTGCCCGGGTGATTCCGGTAGAGCCATTAATGCACGGGGCGTTGAGTGCCCGAATGCTACTTTCGAAGGAGTTGGCGGGGTGATTTGGTAGGGGGTATGCGCGGTGTCAGATACAGCCATTCGCTGGCAAGCCAGCTCCTACAGGTATTGCGCATTCCTGTAGGAGCTGGCTTGCCAGCGAACGCCGTTACCCGATTTCGAGTCGGGTTAGAAGAAGCCCAGCGGATTGATGTCGTAGCTCACCAGCAGGTTTTTGGTCTGCTGATAGTGATCGAGCATCATCTTGTGATTCTCCCGACCGACGCCGGACTTCTTGTAACCCCCAAACGCGGCATGCGCCGGGTACAGGTGGTAGCAGTTGGTCCACACGCGCCCGGCCTTGATCGCCCGGCCCATGCGGTAGGCGCGGTTGATGTCGCGGGTCCACAGGCCAGCGCCGAGGCCGAACTCGCTGTCGTTGGCAATCGCCAGGGCTTCGGCTTCGTCCTTGAAGGTGGTGATACCCACCACCGGGCCGAAGATTTCTTCCTGGAACACGCGCATCTTGTTATGACCCTTGAGCAGGGTCGGCTGGATGTAATAGCCGCTGGACAGGTCGCCTTCCAGACGTTCGGCCGCGCCGCCGGTGAGCAACTCGGCGCCCTCCTCCTGGGCAATGGTCAGGTACGAGAGGATCTTGTCGTATTGCTGCTCGGACGCCTGGGCGCCGACCATGGTCTCGGTGTCCAGCGGGTTGCCGCGCTTGATCTTGACGATCTTCTTCATCACCTGGGCCATGAACGGCTCGTAGATGGATTCCTGGACCAGCGCCCGGGATGGGCAGGTGCAGACTTCGCCCTGGTTGAAGAACGCCAGCACCAGACCTTCGGCGGCTTTTTCGATGAACGCAGGTTCGGCGTTCATGATGTCTTCGAAGAAGATGTTCGGCGACTTGCCGCCCAGCTCGACGGTGCTCGGGATGATGTTCTCGGCGGCGCAATGCATGATGTGCGCGCCCACCGGGGTCGAACCGGTGAAGGCGATCTTGGCGATGCGCTTGCTGGTAGCCAGGGCTTCGCCGGCTTCGCGACCGAAGCCCTGAACGATGTTCAGCACGCCCGCTGGCAGCAAGTCGGCGATCAGCTCGGCGAAAACCATGATCGACAGCGGCGTTTGCTCGGCAGGCTTGAGCACGATGCAGTTACCGGCGGCCAGGGCCGGGGCGAGTTTCCAGGCGGCCATCAGCAGCGGGAAGTTCCACGGAATGATCTGCCCGACCACGCCCAGCGGTTCGTGGAAGTGATAGGCCGTGGTTAGCTCGTTGATCTCGGCAGCGCCACCTTCCTGAGCGCGGATGCACCCGGCGAAGTAACGGAAATGGTCAGCCGCCAGCGGCACGTCGGCGTTCAGCGTTTCGCGAACGGCTTTGCCGTTGTCCCAGGTTTCGGTAACGGCGAGCACTTCGAGGTTCTGCTCGATTCGGTCGGCGATTTTCAGCAGCACCAGGGAGCGGTCCTGGGCCGAGGTCTTGCCCCAGGCATCTGCAGCGGCATGCGCGGCGTCGAGGGCTTTGTCGATGTCGGCGGCGCTGGAGCGCGGGAACTCGGCGATGACTTCACCGTTGACCGGCGAGGTGTTGGTGAAGTATTCGCCATTGACCGGGGCGACGAACTCGCCGCCGATAAAGTTGCCATAGCGCGGTTTGAAGGTAACAACGGCGCCTGGGGTTCCGGGTTGTGCGTAGATCATGGTGGGCCTCTGTCTGGGTCGATGCCCGTCGTGCTGACAGGCGATGAGCCGATACTAGAGAGCCCCGCGCGCCAGACGAATGCATCGTTGGCAGGAGGGGCTCTCGTTATTTAGTAGGAGCCGGCTTGCTGGCGAAGGCGTCTTCATGGGCGATGCATGACTGAAGGGCCTCTTCGCTGGCAAGCCAGCTCCTACAAGGTATGTTGCGTACCATCAGTGCTTGGCCACGAGGTCCTTCGGCAGTTTGAAGGTCCAGAGCATGCCGCCCTGGTTGAAGTCCTTCACCCGCTTGGCCACTTCGCCGCCCCACAGCGGTACCGCGCCGCCCCAGCCGGAGAGCACCGAGACGTACTGTTCGCCGTCCATTTCCCAGGTCACGGGCGAGCCGAGCACGCCGGACCCGGTCTGGAATTCCCAGACCTTCTCGCCGGTCTTGGCATTGAACGCCTGCAGGAAACCTTCAGGCGTGCCGGTGAACACCAGGTTGCCCTTGGTGGTCAGCACCCCGCCCCACAGCGGCGCGTAGTTCTTGTGGCGCCAGACTTCCTTGCCGGTTTTCGGATCGATCGCACGCAGCACGCCGATATAGTCTTCGTTCAGCGGCTTGATGGTGAAACCGGCGCCGAGGAACGCCGCGCCTTTCTTGTAGGCGATGCCTTCGTTCCAGATGTCCATGCCCCATTCGTTGGATGGCACATAAAACAGCCCGGTGTCTTTGTTGTAGGCCATTGGCATCCAGTTTTTCGCACCAAGGAACGCCGGTGCTACGAAGACCGAACTGCCCTTGACCTCAGAGCCCGGGGCACCGGGACGGCTGGCTTCGTTGTAGATCGGCCGGCCGGTTTTATCCAGGCCGGTGGCCCAGGTGATCTTGTCCACGAACGGGAAGCCACGGATGAATTTGCCGTTGGTGCGATCCAGCACGTAGAAGAAACCGTTGCGGTCGGCAGTGGCTGCCGCCTTGATTTCCTTGCCACCTTCGCTGTAGTTGAACGACACCAGTTCGTTCACGCCGTCGTAGTCCCAACCGTCGTGCGGCGTGCTCTGGAAGTGCCATTTGATGGTGCCATCGTCCGGGTTGAGCGCCAGGCGCGACGAAGAGTAGAGGTTATCGCCAGGGCGCAGGTGCGAGTTCCACGGCGCCGGGTTACCGGTACCGAACAGCAGCAGGTTGGTTTCCGGGTCGTAGTAACCGCCAAGCCAAGGGGCTGCGCCGCCGGTTTTCCAGAGATCGCCCGGCCAGGTCTTGCCCACCTCGCCGCCGGAGATACCGTTCTCCACCGCTTTGCCGTCCTTGTAGACGAAGCCCATGTGGCCTTCGACCGTTGGACGGGTCCACAGCAGATCGCCGTTTTTCGGGTCATAGGCTTCGATCTTGCCCACCACACCGAACTCGCCACCGGCCACGCCGGTAATCAGCTTGCCGTTGATCACCAGCGGCGCGGCACTGATCGAGTAACCTTCCTTGTGGTCGGCGACTTTCTTGCTCCACACCACCTTGCCGGTGTCCTTGTTCAACGCCACGAGCTTGGCGTCGAGGGTGCCGAAAATCACCAGGTCGCCATACAGCGCGACGCCACGGTTGATCACGTCACAGCACGGACGGATGTCATCCGGCAGGCGCGCATCGTATTGCCAGAGTTTCTTGCCGGTGCGTGCGTCCACGGCAAACACCCGCGAGTAGGACCCGGTCATGTACATCACGCCGTCCTTGACCATCGGCTGCGCCTGCTGGCCGCGCTGCTTTTCGCCGCCGAAGGAAAACGCCCACGCCGGGCGCAGCTCCTTGACGTTGTCGACGTTGAGAATGTCCAGCGGGCTGTAGCGCTGCCCCTGGACACCCAGGCCATTGGTCACGACCTGTTCGGGGTTTTTCGGGTCCTGGAGAATGTCCTGGTCGGAAACCCCGGCCAATGCCTGGCCGGACAACAGCATGGCACTGAGCAGCAGGCTCAAGACGAAGGGCTGGCGACGTGCGGGTTGGGTCATGACGGCTTCCTCTGCGGATTTTTGTTATGTCCGGATAATTGTCCCGGTCTGATGCAGATTCTTGGGCGCCGCCGCGCTGGCAACAATTGCCCGCAATGAGGAGATTGCTAGTTCCTTGGTACAGGTTCGGGTGAGATGGACGCGAGATTTTGTGAACGGCGCCGCCCCCCTGTAGGAGCGAGCCTGCTCGCGAAAAACGTCAGAGCACCGCGTTCATCCAGGCAGCTTGCGTTATCGTTGACGTCCATCGTCGGAACGCCGCCCGGAGCAGGCTCGCGCCTACAGAAAAGCATCATTTGCCGGCACTGGAATCCACCCGCGTCATCCGCTCGCGCTCGTAGCGCGGGTACAGATGGCTGACGCTGCGGATCAGTTCATAACGGGTAAGGTTGATCCCGGCAAAACGCTCAGGGATGGGGCTGCGGATCATCTCGGCCATGTCGCTGCCATTGGCGGCTCCGTCGCGCATGAGCTGATCGAGCCAGGTCAGGTAATCGCGCATTTGCTCGAAGGGTTGCCGGTCGCTGGCCACCGGCCCATGACCCGGCACGACCAGCGTCCAGGGCAAGCCCTGCAAGGTGGCGATGTCCGCCAGCCACACTGACAGCCCAGGGCTGTTGGGCGTGGTCAGCGCCCGCTGATAAAACACCAGGTCCCCGGCAAACAGCACGCCGGTTTGCTGGTCGAGAATAGCCAGATCCGCGCCCGTATGCCCACCCAGGCTCAGCAAGCGCAAATCATGATCCCCAAAACTTTTCACACCGGGCGTCAGTGTCTGGGTCGGCAACACCACTTCGGTGCCACGCATCCAGTCCCCGACCATCCGGTACATATTCTCGGCCATCGCATCGCCTTGCTGATGCAACAGCTCGGTGGTGCCGGCCAACGCGCCGATCGGCACGTCGCTGAAGGCTTGATTGCCCAGTACATGGTCCGGGTGGTGATGGGTCAGCAAGACCTCGATCACCGGCTTGTCGGTGGTGGCGGCAATCGCTTTGCGCATCGCTTCGCCATAGCGCTTCGACGACCCGGTGTCGATCACCACCACGCCGCGTTCAGTGACGATGAACGCGGTGTTGACGATGTTGCCGCCATTGGCCTTGGCGAAATTATCCGTGCTGCCTTCCAGCAGCCAGGTGTCCCGGGCGATCTGCCGGGGCTTGAGCGAATACTCGAGATCGGCCAGGGCCGTCAGACTGACGCTCAGCACCATCAACAGGATCCAGCGCATGCCACGCTCCTTGGGGTCAGGGGATCGACGCATCGAACTCATTGCCGCTGTTGTCCCGTAATAACAGGCGTGTTTGCCCTGCCCCTTCGATATCGAAGGCCAGGTTGGGGTTTTCGCTGACGGCGGGAAAGAGCTCCAGCCGGGCCAGCACTTGCTCGTTGTGGTCGCGCAGTTCGGCGTGGTTGATGAAGAATTCCGGAATGCCGCTGACCATGCCGTTGTCCATGGGATGCGCCACCTGCAACCGCAATCGGCTCAATTCGCCACGGGGATAACGACCGCCCAGCACTTCGCCGATGTGTTCTTCCCAGCCCGGTTGAGTGCGCACCACACTCGGCGCGGTGCAGCCGCCACCCGCCGCGTCAATCAGGGTCGAACCGACATGCCACACGCCGTCACGGGTCAACACCGCCGCGCGCAAGGGCGTGGTCTGTTCGATGCGAATGCGCAATGACAGCCAGGGCAAAACCGAATGCAGCGGCTGGAAGTCGACGATTTTCGGCAATGGGTTGAGCTCTGCCCAGGCGAGGATCCTCACCACCTCGCCCTTGAACGCACGGGCATCGATTTCCAACGGCACCTGCCGGGCATCTTCGGCAAATGGCGGCGCCAGCAGCTTGACCCGCTCGTCGAAAACGAACGGCGCATTGCCCAAAAATTGCTGTTGATAGAACGTCCACATCACCGACGGCACCGGGTCTTTACCGGAATCCATAGCGTTAGCCTGTGCCGCCAGGCTGAGCCAGCAGGCCAACAGACAACTCCCTCGCCATTTCATCGCCTGCTCCTTATTGATACATCTCGGGCACGTCGTAACGCAGGCCGTAATGGCCGTAGATGGTTTTCACCGAACCCTCGCGGATCAGTGCTTCGAGCGCTTCTTCCACGGCATAGGCCAGTTGCCGGTTGCTTTCGTGCACCGCCATGCCGATTTCCCAGAGCTGCTTGCCCATGTTCGGATAGGCATTCTCCGCCAGTGCCACCTGCGGGTCGGCCGCTTCATGGACTTGCCAGTCGATTTCACCGCGCATGGCCATCACCGCGTCGACCTCACCGGCCTTCATCGCGGCAAACGCCTGTGGCACGCCGGGATAGTGATGGGTCTTGCCGGCGAGCATTCCGTTGAACACCGAAGTCAGGTAGAACGACGGCACACTGTCGACTTCAACGCCAATCGGGTGATGTTCGAACACCGCGACGCTGGCGACCTTGTCCAGCCGCCGGCGGTCATAGGCCACCTGCCATTGCTCGGTCTGGTACGGACCGAACATCACCACATGGCCGTTTACCAACTCGCCCAACTCGTTGCGCTTCTGCGCGTAATCATGGTCGTAGGGCACGCGCATCATCAGGTCGGCCAGTTGCTGGTTGTGCAAGGCACTCGCCCGCCAGATGTAATCGCGCAGATCGTCGTCGAGCTTTTCCCCGGCCGGCGCCCAGATCAGCGTCAACCGCACGCCGAGCGCCCTGGCCAAGGCCTCGGCGAGTTCGACATCGACGCCCCGGGGCTGCCCGGCACTTTCAAAACTGTAGGGGGCAAAGTCCTTGTAGACCGCCACCTTCAGTTCCCCGGCGGCGATCATTTCGTCGTAGTTGCGAACCTGCGCCTGCGCCGCCTGGCAGCACAGCCACACAGCGCTGATCAACACCGCGAGCAGGTGCATGGGTCACTCCTCGACGCGGACAGTGTCCAGATAGGTGCGCACCGCCCACAGGGCTTCCTGGCTCAGGTAGTCAGCCATTTTCGGCATGTACACCCGACCGTCGCGCACCGCGCCATGGCGCACTCGCTCAACGAACCACTCATCGCCTGACTCACCGACATCGAGCATGCGCAAATCGGGGGCGATGCCACCGGATTTGGCTTCCAGGCCATGACAGGCCGCGCAGTTCTGGGTGTAGGCCGAAGCACCGATTTCCACGGCTTTGTCGTGTTCCGGGGTGGTGCGATACGGGTTCACCGCCGCCCAGCCATCGGCATCGAGCTGCACCCCTGCGTCCTTGATCGGGGTAAGGCCCTGGGTGGCCACGGCTTGTGGGACCACATTGCCATGAGCCCAGACAGAACCTGTGGTGATCAAACTGGCCAATAGCCCGGTCACGAGCAAGGCGTTGCGTATTGTTGTCATTGTTATGCCCTCTGGATTGCACGCAAAACCTCTTGGCAGAGGCTATGGCAGCCATCTTAGAAAGCCTTGCGCACAGGCCCCATGCTGCTTTGGTGGCCGCTATCTACTCCCTTGGTCGTAGGGCGATCGTTGGACACGGGACGCGGGCCGTGGAGCCGGTCGACGCCGATCAGGGTCAGGATCAGCAAGAACGGCAGGAGCAGTGCTTTGACGATACGCATGGTCAATCCCCTCCAGATCAATGGCCGTGGTTGCCCATGCTAGAACCGAGCCGTACTTGACGAGCTACTACCTTGGTATTGGCCGTTCGGTACTTTCTGCATATTTGCACTGCACCAAAGGCTTCATAAGCTGGCGCTATCGGTCATGGAGAGCCTTATGCGCCAGCTTGCCCCTTACGCCTTGATTTACCTGCTGGCGATTGCCTGCGCCGCCGGCCTGGCTACCCAGAGCCAGGCCGCCGATGCGCCCTTGCAGGTGCGGATCGGCTACCTGGGTTATCGCCCCGACCCCGGCCCGCTGCTGTCGAATGTCATCCCCGAGCCCAGCGATGCCGGGCTGCGCGGTGCCGACCTGGCGATCACCGACAGCAACAGCACCGGGCGTTTTCTCAACCACGGCTACAGCCTGGTCAGCGCCAGCGTCGACAGCCCCGAGGCCTTGCTCGATGCAGCAAAGGCGCAACATGAACAAGGCCTGCGCCTGTTTGTGGTGAATGCGCCCGCGACCAGCCTGCGCCAATTGAGTGCGGCGCTGCCCGATAGTCTGCTGTTCAATGCCGGCAGCCCCGACGACAGCCTGCGCACCACCGATTGCCTGCCAAACGTGCTGCACACCTTGCCGAGCCGGGCGATGATCGCCGATGCGCTGGCGCAGTTTCTGGTGGTGCGCAAATGGCAGCGTGCACTGCTGATCGTCGGCCCGACCCCGGACGACCAAGCCTATGCCGCCGCCCTGCGCCGCGCCGCCAAGCGCTTCGGCTTGCAACTGGTAGCGGAAAAACCCTGGAGTTTTGATAACGACCAACGCCGCAGCGCCCAGGCCGACATGCCGCTGTTCACCCAGACCGCCGAGTACGACGTAGTGCTGGTGGCCGACGAACGCGGCGACTTCGGCGAATACGTGCCCTACCAGACCTGGTACCCGCGTCCGGTCGCCGGCACGCAGGGCCTGACCCCGGTGGGTTGGCACAAGACCGTGGAAACCTACGGCGCCGCGCAACTGCAAAAACGCTTCGAAGCCCTCGCGGGACGCTGGATGAATGACCGCGATTTCGCCGCGTGGATCGCCGTGCGCAGCATCGCCAGTGCCGTGAGCAAACTGCGCCAGGCGGAGCCTATGGCGATCCGTACGCTTGAAATCAGCGATCAACTGCCGCTCGACGGTTTCAAAGGCCGCAAGCTCAGCTATCGGCCGTGGAACGGCCAGTTGCGCCAGCCAATTCCCATCGTCCAGCCCCGGGCGTTGGTCAGTACGTCACCGCAGGACGGCTTTCTGCACCCCTTCAACGAGATGGACAGCCTGGGTTACGACAAGCCCGAGGTCAGCTGCCGCTTTCCCTGATCCGATAACCAAAACGATAAGGAAACTGCCATGCGCCGCACCCTGCTTTCATGCGCCCTGCTCCTCGCCGCCGGCCATGCCGTTGCCAGCACGGCCTGGGTCTCCAACGAAAAGGACAACAACCTGAGCCTGATCGACCTGCAGACCCTGCAAGTCACCGACACCCTGCCCGTCGGCCAGCGTCCCCGCGGCTTGTTGCTGTCCCATGACAATAAGCTGCTGTACATCTGCGCCAGTGACTCGGACCGGGTCCAGGTGATGGACGTGGCCACGCGCAAGATCATCAAGGAGCTGCCTTCGGGCAAAGACCCCGAGCAATTTGCCCTGCACCCCAATAACCGCTGGTTGTACGTTTCCAACGAAGACGATGCGCTGGTCACGGTGATCGACACAGAGACCTCCAAGGTGCTCGGCCAGATCAACGTCGGCGTCGAACCCGAGGGCATGGCCGTCAGCCCTGACGGCAAGTGGGCGGTCAATACCAGCGAAACCACCAACATGCTGCACTGGATCGACACCAGCACCCAGACCCTGGCCGACAGCACCCTGGTGGACCAACGCCCACGCTTTGTCGAATTCTCCCCCAACGGTGCTCAGCTCTGGGCCTCGGCGGAAATCGGCGGCACTGTGACCATTCTCGATGTCGCCAGTCGCAATGTACTCAAGACGCTGACCTTCCAGATCAAGGGCGTGCATCCGGACAAGGTCCAGCCGGTGGGCATCAAGCTCAGCGCCGATGGCAAATACGGCTTCGTCGCCCTCGGCCCGGCCAACCATGTGGCGGTGATCGATGCCAAGACCTTCGAGATTATCGATTACCTGCTGGTGGGTCGACGGGTCTGGCAGATGGCGTTCACCCCGGATCAAAAGCAACTGCTCGCCACCAATGGGGTCAGCGGCGATGTCTCGGTGATCGATGTCGACAGCCTCAAGGTCAGCAAGTCTGTGAAGGTTGGGCGCTACCCTTGGGGCGTGGTGGTGACACCATGAACGCCCTTGAAGTCAGCGAACTGAGCTTTGCCTACGGTGCTCGCGAGGCCTTGCGCAAGGTGAGTTTCAGCCTGGAACCCGGGCGTTTCGCCGCCCTGCTGGGACCCAACGGCGCCGGAAAATCAACCCTGATCGCCCTGCTGACACGGCTGTACGACGTACAACTTGGCGATATCTTCGTCGGTGGCTGTTCATTGCGTCATTCGCTACGCCCGGCGCTCAAGCAGTTGGGCGTGGTGTTCCAGCAAAGCACGCTGGACCTGGACCTGAGCGTCGAACAGAACTTGCGCTATCACGCCGCGCTGCACGGTTTGTCCCGGCGCCAGACCGACCTTCGGGTCAACGCCGAACTGGCCCGCCAGGCCCTGACCGAGCGCCGCCGCGAACGGGTGCGTGAACTCAATGGCGGCCATCGTCGCCGGGTCGAGATTGCTCGCGCGCTGCTGCATGAGCCGCGTCTGTTGCTGCTTGATGAAGCCAGTGCCGGCCTCGACCCGGCGAGTCGCCTGGCGCTCAATCAGCACATCCGCAGCCTGTGTCGCGAGGAGCGCATCAGCGTGCTCTGGACCACCCACCTGCTCGACGAAGTGCACCCCAGCGATGACTTGCTGATTCTGCATCAAGGCCGGCTGGTGGCCAGTGGTCAAGCCGATGTCCTGAGCCTGGAACACGGTGGCGATCTCGGTTCGGCGTTCACCCGTCTTACGACTTCAGGAGCGATGCAATGACCGCTTACTGGCAATGCTTGCGCGGTATCGTGCTGCGCGAATGGCTGCGTTTTGTGCTGCAACGCACGCGATTTCTCAGCGCTCTGGTGCGGCCGTTGCTCTGGCTGCTGGTGTTCGCGGCCGGCTTTCGCGCAGCGCTGGGTATCGCGATCATCGAGCCCTACGACACCTACATTCCCTATGAGGTCTACATCATCCCCGGACTGGCCTGCATGATCCTGCTGTTCAATGGCATGCAAGGCTCACTGTCGATGGTCTACGACCGGGAGATGGGCAGCATGCGCGTGCTGCTGACCAGCCCCCTGCCCCGAACCTTTCTGTTGTGCAGCAAACTGTTGGCCACGTCGCTGATTTCGCTGTTGCAGGTGTATGCGTTTCTGGCGATTGCCTGGGTCTACGGCGTGCAGCCACCGGCCACGGGGCTGTTGATTGCGTTGCCTGCGCTGCTGCTGGTGGCGTTGATGCTCAGCGCACTGGGCCTGTTGCTGTCGAACGCGATCCGCCAGCTGGAGAACTTTGCCGGGGTGATGAATTTCGTGATCTTCCCGCTGTTTTTCCTGTCATCGGCGCTGTATCCGTTGTGGAAAATGCGTGAAGCCAGTGAATGGTTGTATTGGCTGTGCGCAGTGAATCCCTTCAGCCACGCGGTGGAGCTGGTGCGTTTTGCCCTGTATGAACGCTTCAATCCGCTGGCGCTGGCGGTGTGCACGGGACTGACGTTGCTGTTTGCGTTACTCGCCGTACTGACCTTCAACCCACAGCATGCCGCGCTGCGCAAATCCACCTGACACCCCCCTGTAGGAGCCGGCTTGCTGGCTCCTACTTTAGTACTGGTTCTACCTGTCTATCGTCGCATTCCCAATGTCCCCCGACTGGCATGTAATAGGTCCATAACTATAAGGACTGTATCCATGCCGCGTGCCCGACCTCGCCTGCTGCCCCTTGCCCTCGGGGCCCTGTCGCTGAGCCTGCTGCTGAGTACTGCGCAGGCAGACACCCCGCTGTTCTCCGCCGAAGGTTATCGAATCGACCTGTACCGCAGCCCGACGCCACAACATCTGCAAGGCGCAACCATCGTCGACACCCCTGCCCTGCAAACCCTGCTCAGCCAAAGCCCGCGTCCGGTGCTCATCGACGTCTACCGCCGCCAATGGCTGAACGGACAATTCATCGAAGACCAGCCCCATGAAAATCTGCCCGGCAGCCATTGGCTGGCCAACACCGGTGACGGCGACCTGACGCCGGACTGGCAGGCATACTTTGCGCGTCACCTGAAAACCCTCACCGCCGGCAATCTGGCGCAACCGCTGGTCTTCTATTGCCGCTCCGACTGCTGGTTGAGCTGGAACGCCATCAAACGCGCGGCCACCATGGGCTATAAGACGTTGTATTGGTACCGCGATGGCCTGGACGCCTGGCAAGCCGCCAATCTGCCGGTTTCGCTCGCCCAGCCCGAACCCTTTCCCTGAGCTTTACGCGTGCACGCTGTTGCCACACCATAATCAAAATAATGAGGTGAAAGGCTATGTACAAAATTCTGATTGCCGACGATCACCCGCTGTTTCGCGAAGCCATTCACAACGTCATCAGCGATGGCTTTGCCGGCAGCGAAGTCATGGAAACCGCCGACCTGGACAGCGCCCTGGCGCTGACACAGGAACACGACGACCTCGACCTGATCCTGCTCGACCTGAACATGCCCGGCATGCACGGGCTCAATGGCCTGATCAACCTGCGCAATGAAGCGCCGACCATTCCGGTGGTGATTGTTTCCGCCGAACAGGACAAACAGATCGTCCTGCAAGCCATCACCTACGGCGCGGTGGGTTTCATCACCAAGTCCTCACCCCGCACCCAGATGACCGAGGCGATCGCGCAGATCCTCAATGGCAACGTCTACCTGCCACCCGACATCATCCGCACCGCCAAAAGCAGTACCCACCGGCGGATGAACGACGCGCCGAGCTTCCCTCCCGAATTGCTGCAGGCCCTGACCCGCAAGCAACTGCAAGTGCTGGAACGCATGACCAAGGGTGAGTCGAACAAACAGATCGCCTACACCCTGGAAATTGCCGAAACCACGGTCAAGGCCCACGTCTCGGCGATCCTGCGCAAGCTCAACGTGCACAACCGGGTGCAGGCGATCCTGAGTGCCGGGGATATTGATTTCGGGTCTTATCTGCGACGTTGAAGACCGAGTCGCCCCTTTTCGCTGGCAAGCCAGCTCCTACAGGATTGCGGTGATTCTGTAGGAGCTTGCTTGCCAGCGATGGGGCCGTCCCATGCACCGCAGAGATCAAGGCCTGCCAAGTAAATGACTCATCGCCGTCTTCAGCTTCATCGGCCGCACCGGCTTGTGCATCAGGGTATGGCCCAGCTCGCGGATCTGAAGCTTGAGCTCATTGCTGTAGTTGGCGGTGATCATCATCGCCGGGATCGGTGAGGCACGACGGGCATTGATCCTTGCCACCGCATCGACACCGTTCTGATCGTTGTCCAGGTGGTAATCGGCGATCAGCAGATCTGCTTCGCCATGGTAGTTGTCCACTTGCCGCGCCAGGTCTTCTTCAGACAGCGCCGTGACCACCCGGCAGCCCCAGCCCTCCAGCAGCGTGCGCATGCCGGCGCAAATGGTCGCGTCGTTGTCCAGCACCCAGACTCGCGCCCCGCGCAACCGTTCGAGCATGGGTTCACTCATCATCAGGCCCGGTGAAGGCTTTGGCGCCGTCGCACTCAACGGCACCTCCACTGAAAATACCGAACCCTTGCCCGGCCACGAGCGAACATGAATGCTGTGCCCGAGAATACCGGCGATTTTCTCGACAATCGCCAGGCCCAGGCCCAGACCGCGATCCTGATCGGGGCGCTGCACGTCGCCGCGCTTGAACTCCTGAAAAATCTCCTCAAGGCGATGCTCTGCGATGCCCATACCGCTGTCCCAGACCTGGATCGACAAACGCTGCCGATGACGTCGGCAACCCAGCACCACGCGGCCGCTGCAGGTGTAGCGAATCGCGTTGCTGAGCAAGTTGCGCAGAATCCGCGCCAGCAACTGGACGTCACTGCGCACCAGCGCCGAACAGGCGATGAAATGCAATTCAAGGCCTTCACTGCGCGCCACTTCGGTGTACTCGGCGGCGAGGTTGTCGAGTAACTCACTGAGGGCGAACGGCGCGATGTCGGCCTTGATCACCCCGGCATCGAGTTTGGAAATATCCACCAGGGTGCCCAACAGGTTTTCCACGTCTTCCAGAGAATGGCTGACATTGCGCACCAGCGTCTCGTTGGAACCAGACTCGCGTCTTTCCAGCAACGCACTGGTAAACAACCGGGCGGCATTCAGCGGTTGCAGCAGGTCGTGGCTGACGGCGGCGAGGAATTTGGTTTTCGACAGGTTGGCCTGTTCGGCTTCCTGCTTGGCTTCACGCAGGCGCGACTCGACCTGTCGACGCTCTTCGATTTCACGCAACAACTGGCCGTTGAGGTTGGTCAGTTCCGCCGTGCGTTCGCGGACCCGCAGCTCAAGATTCTGGTAGGCCTGGTGCAGCGCTTCCGCCGTACGCCGACGTTCGGTGATGTCGCGGATCAGCACGAAGATCCCCACCACCTCGCCATTCGCCAAGCGATTGGGCACATAGGAACGCAGCATGTAGCGCTCCTGATTGTTGACGTTGGTTTCGGCGAACTCGAACGTCACGCTTTCGCCGGCCAGGGCTCTGTCCACGTAAGACTCCAGCCGCTGGTAATGCTGTTCGCTGTGCACTTCGCGCAGGCTCTGGCCCAGCATCACGCCACGGGGCCAGCAGTACCACTCTTCATAAACCTTGTTGGTGAATTCGTAGACCAGATCAGCATTGAGGTAAGCGATCAACGCCGGCACATGGTCAGTGATCAGGCGGATCCAGCGCTCGCTTTCGCTCAGTGCCTCGGCGTGCTGGTAACGTTCGGTGATGTCGGTAAAGGTGTTGACGAAGCCACCGGTGGGCAGCGGATGGGTGCGGATTTCCAGGACCCGGCCGTCAAAGAGGCGCTGTTCGCATTCCTGGACCGGACGGCCGTTGCCATCGCGCGTGGCTGGCGTCAGCAAGGTCAACTCGCTGTCGGCAATCACTTCGGCAAACGGACGATGCGCTGCCACGGGTGCCAGGCCGCTCAATTCCAGGAAACGTCGGTTCCACAATTCCAGAACACCCTCGGCGTTGACCATCGCCACCCCTTGGGACAGGTTGTCGACCGCCCGTTGCAACAGGTGCGACTTCTGTGCCACCGCCTGCTCGCGGCGCATGGTTTCGCTGAGTTTGACGTCGGTAATGTCGGTGAACAGAATCACCCGTCCACCTTCCTGGGTCGGTCGTTCGCTGACTTGCAGCCAGCGCCCGTTCTGCAAACGGTAGAGCAGGTTCTCGTCGGCATGCCCGCGGGGCTCTTCGGTGAATAGACCGTTGCTCGTCATCAGGCGCTTGACCTCGGCCAGGCGCATCCCCGCGTTGATCCGCACGCGGCTGTTGCTCCAGAACGCCTTGAAACGGCTGTTGAACAGGACGATGCGCTGCTCGGCATCGAACAGCACAAAGGCGTCGGAAATGCTTTCGATGGCATCAATCAAGTGTTGATGGGCGGTTTCTGCGCGCAGGCGCGCTTCGCTGAGTAGATGATTGCCGGCCTTGAGCTCGGCCATGGCCTGATTCAAGGCATCGGTACGCTCGCGCACCTGCTCGGCCAGCACCACCGAATGCTGGAACGCCGCATAGGGGTCATTGCCACGGGTCACCCCGGACTCGACACGCTCGATCAATGCGCCGTTGATGCGCTGCAGTTTGTGATTTTCATGGCGCAGGCGCTGGAGTTCAGCCTGTAGCTCAGCGGTGTTTGGGGGTGCGGCCACGGGCAATGGCAACGCCGGTGAAGGTCTGGTTGATGTGCATGCCATTGAACTGTTCTCCGTAGGTGTTGAAACCCATGACCCGCTGCTCACGCAAAAACGTCCCGATCTGTTCGAGTCGACCGTCGTCTTCGAGCTCCAGGCGCCGCAGGAAACAGTCGCAGCCGATGGTCAGCAGCAAATCCCCAAGGCGCTCCTGCAATCCTTCGAACAGGCTTTGCAGGTTCGGCAACATCGGGCCCGGGGTCATCGCGGTGAGGACGATGCCGTTCTCCACGGCGCAGTAGAAGCTCAGGCTCAGATCCGGGTGCACTTGCTGAATGGCGCGCACGTAATACTGCTGATTGACGCGCACGGCCAACGGGTGCGCCGCGAAGACCCGGTGATCGAGTTCAGCCACCGGCACACCGATGTGCCGGGCGTATTCGGCGGCCGCCGGTTCGGCATTGAGCTCGAATACCCGTCGCAGCGCGCTGTCGGCGCCTGTGACCACCAGTTTTTCGGCATTGGGCTGCATGTGGTGGGTGGTGAACACTTCGAAATCCAGCCAGGTGTTGACCAGCACCACCACGGCCGCGCCGCTGTGGAACTCGCCATCGAAGTACACGTGGGTATGGGTCAGGTAATTGTCGTCGCCGGCCGATCCGCCGAAATGCGGAATATCGCCCAATGCCGCACTCAGGGCGGCCAGCACCATTTCTTCACGGCTGGACAGGCCATCGAGCAAGGTCAAGGCGAAGCTGTTGCCCTTGATCGGCGCCAGGGAATTGCTGCGGCAGCCGCTGACCAGACGTTCGACCATTTGCTGGGCGTCGATAAGGCTGAAGTGCCCCATCTCATCGATCAGCTCCACGGCAATGGAAAAGTGCCGATGATCAAAACCCACCGCTGTCACACAATTACGGCCGTAGCCCAACGGGGTGATTTCCCCGGCGCTGGTACAGCCCACCAGGCGAATGCCGCCGAAGCTCTGCTGCAAGGCCTGACCCAAGGCCTGCAAGTCGTACTCGGCGGAACAGAAGAACAGGACCAGGCCCAAATGCGGATGCAACAACTGCCGCGCCAACTCCTGTGCGACCTGCCGGGCATCGCTGGCCTGGGACATTGCACTGACGACGCCTTCGCTCTGCTGCATCCTTACCTCCCGCAGGTGCGTGTGTATGAGGCACGAGTGTACGAAGTCTGTGGGGTGCGACGAATGCTACTTGGGTAGCGGGTAGCCGCTTCGATGGGATGAGACGGGGGGCGACCCTCGCCGTGATGCGCACAGCCAGGGCCTCCTCCCGGTGTTACCAGGTCAGCACCGCGCCTACTGCAAAGGTATCGGTGTCTTCGTTCTGGTCACTGGTGTCATGACCGTTGATTTCGAACTGGTTGTACTCGGCCACCAACTTGAGGTTGTCGTTCACGTCATGGAACAGCGCGACCCCGCGAGTCTCGTAGTCCGCGCCGCTGCCGACCACGCCATTGCCGTCGTCATTGGTCTTGCCGTAGGACAAGGCCAGGCGGTTCTTGCCCAGTTTGTAGGAGCCCTGTAACAGGTAACCGTCACTGTCGACGTTGCGCAGGGTCGGTTCGCCGGCATTGTTGGTGAAAAACGGGTTGATACCCTTGGCCTGGAAGCCGGAACCGGTGAGTGACAACCCACCCATTTTCGCCTGTACGCCATAACCGACACCCTTGGAGGTCACGGTGTCGACCGTGGAGTCCGTGTTGTCCGAGCTCTGGTAGCTGCCGTTGAGCCAGCTGTAGATCTTGGCCCCGGCCAGGTCGAACTGGTAGGTGATCTCGCTCTCGGTACGCGGGCTTTCCTGATAAGCCTTGCCCGTCGGGCTGCTGTCGTTGGTGTCCACCGGATCCATGATGCCGACCGCTACGCGTAAACCCTCCAGCACCGGCGTGCGGTAAGTGATCTGCGAAGTCGGGAACGGATACGGATAACCCGTGCCGATATTGCCGAACGACACCCCGCCGCCGTCCACCAGACCCAGGGTATCGCTGACCTGGCCGTAACCGGCGAGCATCTCGTCGAGCAGGATGTTGGAGCGGGCAAACAGGCCGAAATCTTTACCGATCAGCACTTCACCCCATTGCGGATTAGCCACGGTGCCGTAGAACTGCCGCACATCGATGGCGGTGTCAGTGCCGTTGGTTTCACTGTCGTTGATGGTGACCCAGAAGGAAGAGCGGGCACCCAGCTTCAGGTCATCAACCTGCTTGCCCATGTTGAAACCGAGGTAGTTGGGCAAAAAGCCCATTTTCACCCGTGACTGGCGGCGGTCGTACTGCTCGCCGGCGCGATCGACATCGCTGTTCACGTAGAAGGCATTGATATAGCCGTCGGTGGAGAACGTGGTCTGGTCCTTGTCGTACAGGACGATTTCCGCCTCGGCCATTGGGGCCAGGCCGAGTGAGGACAGGCTGGCAATGAAGGCCGGCAGAAAACGATGCGTGAAGTTCTTATTGTTGTGCATGGCGCGCTCCGAAACGGGGGACAAGTGTCGGAGGCGATTATCGAAAGCTGACGGGCGGCGCCATACGCTGCCTTGGGGCTGGTTTTCAGGTGCTTTGGATGGGCCGGCGGTGCGTGACCACTAGGGCGTAAGACCGCGGATCGGCAGGGCAAGCCACTAAAGTTGTAAAGAACCGCTTTTCGTAGGAGCCGGCTTGCCGGCGAAGGCGCACTTGAAGCCCCCTTCGCCGGCAAGCCGGCTCCTACAGGTCAAACGCTCGCTTTTATCAGCATGTAGGCGGCGACCACCACGCAGATGCTGGCAAACCCGACCTGCAACGCCCGCGCCGGCACCCGGGCGCAGAGCTTGCGGCCGATGATCATGCCGACGATGCTGGAGACGATGAAGGCAATGCCCAAACCGTCGATGCGCACCCCGGCATGAAATGCGCCGATCACGCCGACGGCCGAAATCAGGCTGATGACCATCAGCGACGTGGCGACGATTCCGCGCATCTGCACATCGGTCAGTTGCTTGAAGGCCGGGACGATCAAAAAGCCGCCGCCCACTCCCAGCAACCCCGACACCACCCCGGTAACCGCGCCCAGCGCCGCGAGGGTCGCGGTGCACTTGGCGGTCCAGGAAAAACGCCCGGTCTGTTGATCGAGCATGCAGTTCTTCTGGCCCCAGTTGGCCTGACCGTGGTCGCTTGGGCCCTCCTCCTTGCGCTCACGTCGCAGCATCCGCCAGGCCACCATGACCATCAGCAGGCTGAACAGGATCATCAGGATTTTTTCTGGCAACTGATGGGCGAAGTAGATGCCCAGCGGTGAAAACACGGCACCGAGGGCCGCGATCAGCAGCGCCGCTCGATAGCGCACCAGGCCATGGCGCAAACCGTCGAGGGCGCCGACCGCTGCCGCGCTGCCGACGGCAAACAACGCCACCGGCGCGGCCTGGGTCATGCTCCAGCCCAACCCCAACACCAGGGCTGGCACCGCAAGAATGCCGCCCCCGGCACCGGTCAAACCCAGCACAAGGCCCATCACCAAACCAAACAGACTTGCCAGCAACATAGGGAGTTCTCAGTCGACCTTGGATACACGTGTCAGCCACTCGCGGCCCTTGAGCATGCCGTTCCAGTAGAACCACGGTAGCAGTGTCGCCTTCAGCCACCAGGCCGAGCGGCGCGGGGTCGTCGGATCAAGGGGAAAGGTCGGCAGCAACTTGCCCGCGTAACCGAACTCGGCAAGGATCACCTTGCCCTTCTCCACCGTCAGCGGACAGGAGCCATAACCGTCGTACTTCAGCGGCAGTGGCTGTTGCTTGCGCAAGGCCAGCAGGTTTTCGGCCACCACCACGATCTGCTTGCGCACCGCCGCGGCGGTTTTTGCGTTGGTAGTGCCGCAGATATCACCCAGCGCAAAGACGTCGGGATAACGCGGATGCTGCAGGCTGTGGGGGTCGACCTCGCACCAGCCGGCGGCGTCGGCCAACGGGCTGCGGGCAACGAAATCCGGCGCCACCTGAGGCGGCACGACATGCAGCAGGTCAAAAGTCTTTGCCTGGCGGGTGACATTGCCATCGGCATCCTTGACGTCGAACCACGCAGTTTTCGCCGGGCCGTCGACCTTGACCAGGTTCGAGTTGAACGCCACCCGGGCGTTGTACTTGTCGATGTATTTCATCAGCGGCGGAACAAAGGTCGGCACGCCGAACAGCGCCGCGCCCGCAACGTTGAATTCGACGTCGATGGTGTTCAGCACACCACTCTTGCTCCAGTGATCGCAGGACAGGTACAGCGCCTTCTGTGGCGCGCCGGCACACTTGATCGGCATGGCTGGCTGGGTGAACAGCACCTTGCCGCCGCGAAGTTTCTGCACCAGATCCCAGGTGTAAGTCGCGTGCCGGTAGCTGTAATTGGAGGTCACACCGTGCTGGCCGAGTGTGTCCTCCAGGCCTTCGATTTTCTCCCAGGCCAGGCGCAGGCCCGGGCAGACCACCAGGTTTTGATAGCTGACCGTACGCGCATCACCGAGGGTAAGTTGGCGCTTGTCGGGATCGATACCCGTCACGGCAGCCTGCAGCCAATGGGCCCCGCGTGGCATCACCGACGCCATCGGCCGCACGGTATTTTCCACGTTGTAGGCGCCGCCGCCGACCAGCGTCCAGGCCGGTTGATAGTAGTGCCGGGAGTCGGGCTCGATGACGGTGACGTTCAGATGTGGGCTACGCTTGAGCAGGCTGGCGACAAAGCCGATGCCTGCCGTGCCGCCGCCGATGACCACGATATCTGCACTGATGGATGGGCCCCAGTGTTGATCGTTCATTGCTTGTTCCTTTTGCTGCACGCAAATTTTCTTCCAGCCGCGACACAAAACGACTGTAGGAGCGAGCTTGCTCGCGATGGTCGCTAACGATTACGCGTGTTATCTGTATAAACGCGGTGCCATTACGTCCATCGCGAGCAAGCTCGCTCCTACAGGTTCGGTGTGTTAGCTGGCATCAGGGTTGAACCCAGCTTTTAAGCACCGCCCCGCAATAAAGCCCGGAGAGGGTTTTCATCACCTGGATCACTTCGTGACTGGCGAGACCGTAAAAAATGTACTTGCCTTCACGACGGGTGGCGACCAGTCCTTCATCGCGCAGGATGCCCAATTGCTGGGACAGGGTCGGTTGGCGCACGCCGGTCATTTTTTCCAGCTCGCCTACGTTGCGCTCGCCCTGGGTCAGCTGGCACAGGATCAACAGACGATCCTCATTGGCCAGGGCCTTGAGCAGCGCACAGGCTTTGGAAGCCGAGGCGCGCAGTTGGGCGACTTCACATTCGGTCAGACTGGATTGCATTTGCAGGATGCCTTCAACGTCACTTAAGCTGCGAACATTATGTCTTTAGATAAAGTGTTGCAACCGTTCGCTGACTTTTCGTCTTCTGACTTTTCTACCCCTGCACAGGTTCGTGTCCATGCCCGCACTGATTGAAGCTTTCCTCGACCCCGCCTCCTCGACCTACAGCTACGTTGTCTACGAGGCTGATGGCGGGCAGTGTGCGATTGTCGATCCGGTGCTCGACTACGATGCAGCCGCCGGGCGTACCGCGACCAACCAGGCCGACAGGATCATCGCCTTCGTTCGCGCCCATCATTTGCAGGTGCAATGGCTGCTCGAAACCCACGCCCATGCCGATCACCTGTCCGCCGCGCCGTATCTGCGCAAGGAGCTTGGCGGCAAAATCGCCATTGGCGAATCGATCAGCAAGGTCCAGGACGTGTTCAAGACGCTGTTCAATCTCGAGCCATCCTTTTGCGTCGATGGTTCCCAGTTCGATCATCTGTTCGCCCCCGGTGAATCGTTCATGATCGGCAACCTCAAGGCGACCGCCCTGCACGTACCCGGCCATACCCCGGCGGACATGGCGTACCTGGTTGGCAATGACGCGATTCTGGTGGGTGACACGTTGTTCATGCCGGACGTAGGCACCGCGCGCTGCGACTTTCCCGGTGGCAATGCCAACCAGATGTTTGCCTCTATCCACAAACTGTTGGCCTTCCCCGCCAGCGTGCGGCTCTACGTTTGCCACGATTACCCGCCCGAAGGCCGAGAACCGTCCTGCATGACCACGGTCGGTGAACAACGCCAAAGCAACATTCATGTGCGTGACGGCATCGACGCAACAGCGTTTGTCGAGATGCGCACCCGGCGCGATGCCGGGTTGGGGATGCCAACGCTGTTGCTGCCGGCGATCCAGGTGAACGTGCGGGCGGGGAATTTGCCGCCGGCCGAAGACAACGGCGTGACCTACCTGAAAATTCCCCTGAACAAGCTCTGAACACAAAAACTTGAAATGCTGAAAGCGGCCTGCGGCCTTTCGCTGGCAAGCCAGCTCCTACACAAGGTTTGCGCACACCCGAGGCCCCTGTAGGAGCTGGCTTGCCAGCGAAGGCGGCGTATCAGGCGATAAAGATGCTTGTGTCTAATTGCCAAGGGTCAAGCCGTTTGCCGGCAACGGCAGCGCGGTCTTGTAGCGCACCTGCTTGAGCGCAAAACTCGACCGAATGTTCGCCACCCCCGGCACCTTGGTCAGAAAGTCCATCATGAAGCGCTCCAGCGACTGAATGGTCGGCACCAGCACCCGGATCAGGTAATCCGGGTCGCCGGCCATCAGGTAGCACTCCATCACTTCGGGGCGATCGGAAATCGCCTCCTCGAAATGCTGCAACGCCTCCTCTACCTGTTTCTCCAGACTGACATGGATGAACACGTTTACGTGCAATCCCAGCAAGTCGGCATCCAAAAGCGTCACCTGCTCGCGAATCAGGCCCAACTCTTCCATGGCCTTGACCCGGTTGAAGCACGGCGTCGGCGATAAGTTAACCGAACGTGCGAGGTCGGCATTGGTGATGCGCGCATTCTCCTGAAGGCTATTGAGAATGCCGATATCGGTACGGTCCAGTTTGCGCATGAGACAAAACCACCTGTTTTTTATGCTTATGCAGATTTTTTATCTGCAAATGATCTTGAGCGCAATGAAACAGAGAGAAATATTCTTCTTGGCCGGGCCTATGATTGTTGTAGGACAAGATTTCTTTTACCGAAGAATCCTGTCAGCTCACTACAAGAAATTCACAAGATCGAGCGTAGAAGCCATGACCCAAGCGTATGAACCGCTGCGCCTGCACGTCCCTGAACCTTCGGGCCGCCCAGGCTGCAAAACCGACTTCTCCTACCTGCGTCTGACCGACGCCGGCACGGTGCGCAAACCCTCCATTGACGTTGAACCGGCCGACACCGCCGACCTGGCCAAGGGCCTGATTCGCGTGCTCGACGATCAGGGCAACGCCCTCGGTCCATGGGCCGAAAACGTTCCGGTCGAGATCCTGCGCAAAGGCATGCGCGCCATGCTCAAGACGCGCATCTACGACAACCGCATGGTCGTCGCCCAGCGTCAGAAGAAGATGTCGTTCTATATGCAGAGCCTTGGCGAGGAAGCCATCGGCACCGCCCAGGCCCTGGCGTTGAACATCGACGACATGTGCTTCCCGACCTACCGCCAGCAAAGCATCCTGATGGCCCGCGACGTACCGCTGGTCGACCTGATCTGCCAACTGTTGTCCAACGAGCGCGATCCGCTCAAGGGCCGCCAGTTGCCAATCATGTACTCGGTCAAGGACGCAGGGTTTTTCACCATTTCCGGCAACCTTGCCACTCAGTTCGTGCAAGGCGTGGGCTGGGGCATGGCCTCGGCGATCAAGGGCGACACTAAAATCGCCTCGGCGTGGATCGGCGACGGTGCCACTGCGGAGTCCGACTTCCACACCGCCCTCACCTTTGCCCACGTCTACCGTGCGCCGGTGATCCTCAACGTGGTCAACAACCAGTGGGCAATCTCGACGTTCCAGGCGATTGCCGGTGGTGAAGCCACCACGTTTGCCGGTCGTGGCGTCGGCTGCGGCATCGCTTCCCTGCGGGTCGATGGCAACGACTTCGTCGCGGTCTACGCCGCCTCTGCCTGGGCCGCCGAACGCGCGCGCCGCAACCTCGGCCCGACCATGATCGAATGGGTCACCTACCGGGCCGGCCCGCACTCGACCTCCGATGATCCATCGAAATACCGTCCTGCCGACGACTGGAGCCACTTCCCGTTGGGCGACCCGATTGCACGCCTCAAGCAGCACATGATCAAGATCGGCCAATGGTCCGAAGAGGAACACGCCGCCGTCAGCGCCGAACTTGAAGCTGAAGTGATCGCTGCACAGAAAGAAGCCGAGCAGTACGGCACGCTCGCCGGCGGCCAGATTCCGAGCGCCGCGACCATGTTCGAAGACGTCTACAAAGAGATGCCGGAGCACTTGAAGCGCCAGCGCCAGGAGTTGGGGATCTGACATGAACGATCACAACAACAATATCGAGTTGGAAACCGCCATGACCACGACCACCATGACCATGATCCAGGCCCTGCGCTCGGCCATGGATGTGATGCTTGAGCGTGATGACAACGTTGTGGTGTTCGGCCAGGACGTCGGCTATTTCGGTGGTGTGTTCCGCTGCACCGAAGGCTTGCAGAACAAGTACGGCACCTCGCGGGTGTTCGACGCGCCGATCTCCGAGAGCGGCATCGTCGGCGTCGCCGTGGGCATGGGCGCCTACGGATTGCGTCCGGTGGCCGAGATCCAGTTCGCCGACTACGTGTACCCGGCCTCCGACCAGATCATTTCCGAAGCCGCCCGCCTGCGTTATCGCTCGGCCGGCGAATTCACCGCACCGATGACCCTGCGCATGCCGTGCGGCGGCGGCATCTACGGTGGCCAGACCCACAGCCAGAGCATCGAGGCGATGTTCACTCAGGTGTGCGGTCTGCGTACCGTCATGCCGTCCAACCCGTATGACGCCAAAGGCCTGCTGATCGCCTCCATCGAAAACGATGACCCGGTGATCTTCCTCGAGCCAAAACGCCTGTACAACGGCCCGTTCGACGGCCACCACGACCGCCCGGTAACCCCGTGGTCGAAACACCCCGCCGCTCAGGTACCGGACGGTTACTACACCGTGCCGCTGGACGTCGCCGCCATCACCCGTCCGGGCAAGGACGTGACCATCCTGACCTACGGCACCACCGTGTACGTGTCGCAAGTCGCCGCTGAAGAAACCGGCATCGACGCCGAAGTCATCGACCTGCGCAGCCTATGGCCGCTGGACCTGGAAACCATCGTCAAGTCGGTGAAGAAAACCGGCCGCTGCGTAGTGGTCCATGAAGCCACCCGCACCTGCGGTTTCGGCGCCGAACTGGTGTCGCTGGTGCAAGAACACTGCTTCCACCACCTGGAAGCGCCAATCGAACGCGTCACCGGCTGGGACACCCCCTACCCGCACGCGCAAGAGTGGGCGTATTTCCCTGGCCCGTCCCGAGTGGGCGCGGCTCTGAAACGGGTCATGGAGGTCTGAATGGGCACGCACGTTATTAAAATGCCGGACATTGGCGAAGGCATTGCAGAAGTTGAATTGTCGGTATGGCACGTCAAGGTCGGCGACATGGTCGTCGAGGATCAGGTACTGGCCGATGTCATGACCGATAAAGCGATGGTCGATATTCCGTCGCCAGTGCACGGCAAAGTCATTGCACTTGGTGGCCAGCCAGGCGAAGTCATGGCGGTCGGCAGTGTGCTGATCAGCATTGAAGTCGAAGGCGCTGGCAACGTTAAGGCGTCGGCGCAACCGGCCCCTGTTAAAGAAGCGCCGGTTGCAACGCCGACAGTCGAAACCGCAGTGGAAAGCAAACCGGTGGCTGCCGCCGCGCCGAAAGCGGCCGTTTGCCAAGGGCCGATGGTCGCCCGCGAAGCCGATGAACGCCCGCTGGCCTCCCCGGCCGTGCGCAAACATGCGCTGGACCTCGGCATTCAATTGCGTCTGGTACGTGGCACTGGCCCCGCCGGGCGGATTTTGCACGACGACCTCGAAGCCTATCTGGCCCAAGGCCAATCGAACGCTTCGGCCCCCGTCGCGGCCGCTTACGCTCAGCGTCACGATGAAGAGCAGATCCCGGTGATCGGCATGCGCCGCAAGATTGCCCAGCGCATGCAGGACGCCACCCAGCGTGCCGCGCACTTCAGCTACGTCGAGGAAATCGACGTGACGGCTGTGGAAGAGCTACGTGCGCACCTGAACGAAAAACACGGTGCGACCCGCGGCAAGCTGACGTTGCTGCCGTTTTTGGTCCGCGCCATGGTCGTCGCCCTCCGCGACTTCCCGCAAATGAACGCCCGCTATGACGACGAAGCCCAGGTCATCACCCGCCCCGGCGCGGTGCATGTCGGGGTTGCCACCCAAAGCGCTGTCGGCCTGATGGTGCCAGTGGTGCGTCACGCCGAAGCCCGCAGCCTGTGGGACAACGCGGCAGAAATCGCTCGTTTGGCCACGGCTGCGCGCAACGGCAAGGCCAGCCGCGATGAACTGTCCGGCTCGACCATCACCCTGACCAGCCTCGGCGCGCTCGGTGGCATCGTCAGCACCCCGGTGCTGAACCTGCCGGAAGTGGCGATTGTCGGCGTGAACAAGATCGTCGAACGGCCGATGGTGATCAAAGGCCAGATCGTGATCCGCAAGATGATGAACCTCTCCAGCTCCTTCGATCACCGCGTGGTCGACGGCATGGACGCGGCGCTCTTCATCCAGGCCATTCGCGGCCTGCTCGAACAACCCGCCACCTTGTTTGTGGACTGATTTTTGTTGGAGAGCTCCATGCAAACTCTGAGCACCACGCTGCTGATCATCGGCGGCGGCCCTGGCGGTTATGTGACGGCGATCCGTGCCGGTCAGTTGGGCATCCCGACCATTCTGGTAGAAGGCCAATCGTTGGGCGGCACTTGCCTGAACATCGGCTGCATTCCCTCCAAGGCGTTGATTCATGTCGCCGAGCAGTTTCACCAGACGCAACACCACAGCCAGCATTCGGCGCTGGGCATCAACGTTTCGGCGCCGACCCTCGACATCAGCAAGAGCGTCGAATGGAAGGACGGCATTGTTGATCGCCTGACCACCGGCGTCGCGGCACTGCTGAAAAAACACAAAATCCAGGTCGTTCAAGGCTGGGCCAAGGTGGTTGACGGCAAGACCGTGGACGTCGGCGACACGCGCATTCAGTGCGAGCACCTGGTGCTGGCCACCGGCTCCAAAAGCGTGAACCTGCCGATGCTGCCGATTGGCGGCCCGATCATTTCGTCCACCGAAGCGTTGGCACCGACCTCCGTGCCCAAACGGCTGATCGTGGTCGGTGGCGGTTACATCGGTTTGGAACTGGGCATTGCCTATCGCAAGCTCGGTGCCGAGGTCAGCGTGGTCGAGGCGCAGGAACGCATCCTGCCGGCCTATGACGCTGAACTGACCCAACCGGTCCATGAAGAACTGAAAAAACTAGGTATCAAGCTTTACTTGAAACATAGCGTGCAAAGCTTTGATTCAACGGTAAATACTCTGCAAGTTCTGGATCCGAACGGTGACACGCTGAACCTGGAAACCGATCAGGTGCTGGTGGCCGTGGGTCGCAAGCCGAACACCCAGGGCTGGAACCTCGAAGCGCTGAACCTGGACATGAACGGCTCCTCGATCAAGATCGACAACCGTTGCCAGACCAGCATGCGCAACGTGTATGCCATCGGCGACCTCAGCGGCGAACCGATGCTGGCGCACCGGGCCATGGCCCAAGGCGAGATGGTTGCCGAGCTGATCAGCGGTAAATCCCGCGAGTTCAACCCCACCGCAATCGCCGCCGTGTGCTTTACCGACCCGGAACTGGTGGTGGTCGGCAAGACCCCGGACGAAGCCAAGGCAGCAGGTTTGGATTGCATCGTCTCGAGCTTTCCGTTCGCCGCCAATGGCCGGGCGATGACGCTGGAGTCCAAAAGCGGCTTCGTGCGCGTGGTCGCTCGTCGGGACAATCATCTGATTGTCGGCTGGCAGGCGGTGGGTGTCGGGGTATCGGAGTTGTCGACGGCGTTTGCGCAAAGCCTGGAAATGGGCGCGCGACTGGAAGACATCGGTGGCACCATCCATGCCCATCCGACGCTGGGTGAAGCGGTGCAGGAAGCGGCTTTGCGGGCCTTGGGGCATGCGCTGCATCTGTGATTCAAAGCACGCTCTAACTCTGTAGGAGCCGGCTTGCTGGAGATGGCGGTCAATCTGATACACCGCGTCGCGTTGATCGCCGGCAAGCCAGCTCCTACAGGGATCGCAATCTGGGCTGCGAAATGGGCCCGGAATGAAGTATTGTTGTCCCCATCCAAAAAACGTCAGAAGCCTTGAACCGTTTCGACGGTTGTTCAGTGATAGAGGGTGTCATGGGTAACGAAAGCATCAATTGGGACAAGCTGGGTTTTGACTACATCAAGACCGACAAGCGCTATCTGTCATATTTCCGCAATGGCGAGTGGGATAAAGGCACCCTGACCGAAGATAACGTGCTGCACATCAGCGAAGGCTCCACGGCCCTTCACTATGGCCAGCAGTGCTTCGAAGGCATGAAGGCCTATCGTTGCAAGGACGGCTCGATCAACCTGTTCCGCCCGGATCAGAACGCTCTGCGCATGCAACGCAGCTGCGCCCGCCTGCTGATGCCGCAGGTGGAAACCGAGCAGTTCATCGAAGCCTGTAAAGAAGTGGTCCGCGCCAACGAGCGCTTCATCCCGCCTTACGGCACCGGCGGCGCGCTGTACCTGCGTCCGTTCGTGATCGGCGTGGGTGACAACATCGGCGTGCGTACCGCTCCCGAGTTCATCTTCTCGATTTTCTGCATCCCGGTCGGCGCGTACTTCAAGGGCGGCCTGACCCCGCACAACTTCCAGATCTCCAGCTACGACCGCGCCGCGCCTCAAGGCACCGGTGCCGCCAAGGTCGGTGGCAACTACGCCGCCAGTCTGATGCCGGGCTCCAAGGCCAAGAAAGCCCACTTCGCCGACGCCATCTACCTGGATCCGATGACCCACACCAAGATCGAGGAAGTCGGTTCGGCCAACTTCTTCGGGATCACCCACGACAACAAGTTCGTGACCCCGAACTCGCCATCGGTACTGCCGGGCATCACCCGTCTGTCGCTGATCGAGCTGGCCAAGACCCGTCTGGGCCTGGAAGTGGTTGAAGGTGACGTGTTCATCGACAAGCTATCCGACTTCAAGGAAGCCGGCGCTTGCGGTACTGCGGCGGTGATTACGCCGATAGGCGGCATCGACTACAACGATCATCTGCACGTGTTCCACAGCGAAACCGAAGTCGGCCCGGTCACCCAGAAGCTCTACAAAGAGCTGACAGGCGTGCAAACCGGCGACATCGAAGCGCCAGCGGGCTGGATCGTCAAGGTTTGACCTGACGCCAGACGCACAAAAGCCCCCCATCGGGTGACCGATGGGGGGCTTTTTCATGGCCTGATGAAAAGATCGCAACCTGCGGCAGCTCCTACAGTCATAGTCCTTCCAACCCGGTAGGTGCTGCCGAAGGCTGCGATCTTTTGCCATCACGCTCAATGGGCAACTGAACCCCAAACCGCCCCGCTATTTCCTTTCGTCCCAACATCGTCAACGCCAACGCCCGACTGTCCAGATCCTGCGTCACCCACTTTCGTTTGAGCGCCACTTGCAGCAACGCCGCCCCCAGCGATCCGCCCAGATGCGGCCGGCGCATGCTCCAGTCCAGACAAGGGCAGGCAAAACGGCGGCGCCGCGTGCTCAAATCCTGCACATCAACACCCAGCCCCTCAAACAATGCCGTACCGCTGTCGCTCAAGCGATAGGCCTGTTCGTCGGTTTCCTGCAACCAACCCGCTTCCAGCAGACAGTCATGCAACAGCACCGCCAGGGTGCCGGCCATGTGGTCGTAGCACGTGCGAGCGAACTGCAAACGGTCCGGTGTGTGCGGTTTGAATGTCGGCGCCGTGTTCTGGCCGATCACCATCAATGCTTCGAGCGCCTGGGCCACGCGTTTGCCCGCCAGGCTGTAATAGCGATGACGCCCCTGTATGTGCAAGCGAATCAGCGCCAACTCCTTGAGTTTCGCCAAATGGGCACTGGCGGTCGACGCACTGACCTCGGCCACCGCCGCCAGCTCGGTGCTGGTACGAGCGTGGCCGTCCATCAGCGAGCAGAGGATTTTCGTCCGTGCGGGCTCGGCAATGGCTGCGGCCACCTGCGAAACGCCGATGTCGTGATGTTCTGCGGTCATATTTCGCTCCCGGACGAATCAACGCCTTTTCGAACTGGAGATAGTAACAACACTTTCCAACAACAAAAGGCTGCGAACCATGGACCCGATTCTCGCTGCGACCCATGCCGACCCTTACCCCTATTACGCACAGCTGCGTGCCGAGGTCGGGTTGATTTTCCATCCGCAACTGAACATGTGGGTCGCCAGCAGCGCCCAAGCGGTTGCGGCCGTTCTGGCGAATCCCGACTGTCATGTGCGGCCCACAAACGAGCCCGTGCCCCATATGATTTCCGATGGCATGGCCGGCAAGGTATTTGGCCAACTGATGCGGATGAACGAGGGTGAACGCCAACGCTGCCCAAGGTCGGCGATTGCCCCGGGCCTGGAGGTGATCGATGCGCAGGAAGTCGAGACGCTGGTCGGCGCGCGGTTGATCACGCCTGACGCCGCAGGCCTGTACAACGCCATGTTCCGCGGACCGGTCTGCGTAATGGCGGCCCTGCTGGGTTTCTCCCCTGCACAAGGCCGATCCATCAGCGAACTGACGGGGGACTTCGTCGCGTGCCTGTCGCCCTTGAGCACCCTGGCTCAACTGAGCGCCGCCCACGCCGCAGCAGAACAGCTGAGCGGCTACGTTATCGAGCGTCTGGAAGATCCCGACAACCACAGCCCTTTGCTCAGTGGCATCCGCCAGCGCTTTACCGGTGGCACCCCAGAAACGCTGAATGCCAACTTGATCGGCCTGTTCTCCCAGACCTATGAGGCGACCGCCGGACTGATCGGCAACGCGATCCTGACACTGATAAAGAACCCATCGGTTCTGCGCGAAACCGCGCAAATCGACGAATTTCTGGCCGAAGTCCAGCGCTTCGACCCGTCTGTCCAGAACACCCGACGCTTCGTCGCCGCCCCGTGCGAAATCAACGGCGTCAGCCTCAAGACCGCAGACGTGATCCTGGTGTTGCTGGCTTCGGCCAACCGCGACCCGCAACTCAACGACAACCCCGATGCCTTTATCCTGAACCGTCCAAACCGCCGCAGCTTTACCTTCGGCGCGGCACGCCATCAATGTCCGGGGCAAACCTTGGCATTGAATATCGCCAGCGCGACGTTGCGACAGTTTTTGAAGACAAAACCGGTGCTGGAACGGCTGAGTTGGGATTACCGGCCGTCCTTGAATGGGCGGGTTCCCGTGTTCAGCGACACAAGGCAGGTTTGATCGGCAATCAATCCAACGACCCCACCCGCCCGGCATCCGGCCAAAACAACGCTGCCTGCCCTTTGCGCTGGCCATTCTGGTCAATCAGCGTCCACACCTTGCCTTCATGAATCATGAAGGCATTGCCCGCCTTGTCCACCCGATAGCCGCTGTAGCCGTGGGCAATGCCGTGGGCCGTGACTTGTTCCAGCAGGGTTTGGCGCATGGCACGGTCGAGCGGCGAGGCGCTGAAGCGTGACGGCATGCCGAGAAATTCGGAGCGCGGGTATTTGAAACAGGCCAGGGTCTGTTCGTTGGCGTAGAAAAACAGCGGATCGTCCTGGGTGCCATGGGCCAGCAGGCTGTAGGGCGCGTGGGCGTGCAGCCAATGCAGGCGCTCGGCTGCGGTCAATGACTGCGGGGTCGGCAGGTGTTTCCCGGTCCAATGCCGATAAGACGCGTCGATCAGCTCAATCGCAGCAGTGTATTCATCAATCAGCAACGTGCGCCCTCCCAGGCAATCGCGATCAATCATCGCGCGTCAGCACTTCCAGCAACTCGATTTCGAACGTCAGGTTGGCGTTCGGTGGAATGCTGCCCATGGTGCGCTCGCCATACGCCAGATGCGCCGGCACCAACAGTTTGCGTTTGCCGCCGACCTGCATGCCCGGGATGCCCTGGTCCCACCCCTTGATGACCCTTCCCGTACCAATCACGCACTGGAAAGGTTTGCCACGGCTATAGGAAGAATCGAATTCGCTGCCGTCTTCCAGCCAACCGCGGTACTGGGTGGTGATTAAAGCGCCCTTGACGGCGGCTTTACCCTCGCCGATATGAAGATCGATTACCTGAAGCTCGTCATTCATTGAATTTCACTCGTCTGTTCACTCACCCAAAAGGGTCTGATGGACGCCGTTTTCCCAGATTTGCATTCGATTGGCAACCATCCCCTTTGCGCACGAAGGTTCAAGTGAAAACTGCCTGCTCTGCACCGTGCTATGACGCCTCTCGTGGACAGTGGATCTTCAGCAACCCTAACCCTTATCCTTGACGCCCTGCCGTACCAGTTGATGGAGTTTCCGTTCATGCCCCATGAAGGCAATCTGCTGCAAGCCGCTGTCGTATTTCTGTGCGCGGCCGTGCTGATCGTCCCCCTGGCCAAGCGCCTGCAACTGGGAGCGGTACTGGGTTATCTGTTTGCCGGGGTGATCATTGGCCCTTCAGTGCTGGGCTTGATCGACAATCCGCAAAGCGTCGCCAATATCTCGGAACTTGGCGTGGTATTGCTGCTGTTCATCATTGGCCTGGAGTTGTCACCCCGACGCTTGTGGGTGATGCGCAAGTCAGTGTTCGGCGTGGGTTTGGCTCAGGTGTTGCTGACCGGTTCGACGATTGGCGTGGTGGCGCTGTTTGTCTTCGGCCAGCCCTTGAACAGCGCGATTGTCCTGGGCCTCGGGCTGGCGTTGTCGTCCACCGCATTCGGCCTGCAGAGCCTGGCCGAGCGCAAGGAGCTGACCAGCCCCCACGGGCGTCTGGCGTTTGCGATTCTGCTGTTCCAGGACATCGCGGCGATCCCGCTGATTGCCATGGTGCCATTGCTTGCCGAGGGCAGTCACAGCGTCAGTGCCGCCGAGAACCTCAACCACGGCTTGCAGGTGCTGGGCAGCATTGCGGTGGTGGTGATCGGCGGACGCTATCTGTTGCGTCCGATCTTTCGCGTAGTGACCAAAACCGCGTTGCCGGAAGTGTCCACAGCCACTGCGCTACTGGTGGTGATCGGCACCGCTTGGCTGATGGAACTGGTTGGCATTTCCATGGCTCTTGGGGCCTTTCTCGCCGGCCTGCTGTTGGCGGACTCCGAATATCGCCACGAACTGGAATCGCAGATCGAGCCCTTCAAAGGCCTGCTGCTAGGGCTGTTTTTCATCAGCGTCGGCATGGGCGCCAATCTGAGTCTGTTACTGAGCGCGCCTGTCACGGTGCTGGGCCTGACCCTGCTGTTGATTGCAATCAAGCTGCCGCTGCTGTTCATCGTCGGGCATTTGGCCGGTGGTTTGAACAAGGTCAGCGCGATTCGCCTCGGGATCGTGCTGGCGGCCGGCGGTGAGTTCGCTTTCGTGGTGTTCAAGATCGGCCGCGACCATGAACTGTTCGTGCCGCAGATGTATGACCTGCTGGTGCTGACGATCACCCTGTCGATGGCGGTGACGCCCCTGTTGCTGCTGGTGTGCGCACGGCTGGTCAGCCCCAAGGTGCAACCGGTCGAAGTGCCGGAGAAATTCCGTGAAATCGATACCGATACCCCTCGGGTGGTCATCGCCGGTATGGGCCGCATGGGGCAGATCGTTGCGCGGATCCTGCGGGCGCAGAACATCAAGTTCGTCGCCCTCGATACCTCGATTGAGACCATCGAGCTGTCTCGCAGTTTTGGTGGCGTGCCGGTGTTCTATGGCGACCCGATGCGCCCGGAAATCCTCAGCGCGGCCAAAGTGGGGGAAGCCGAATTTTTCGTGATCGCTACCGACGACCCGGACACCAACATCAAGACGGCCGAGTTGGTGCGCAAGCTCTATCCGCACATGAAAATTATCGCCCGCGCCCGCAACCGCCAGCATGTACACCGCTTGATGGACGTCGGTGCGCAAGCGGTACGCGAGACTTTTTATTCGAGTCTGGAAATGAGCCGGCAAACCCTGATCGGCCTGGGGCTGACCCAGGCCCAGGCCGACTCGCGGATCAAGCGCTTCAAGCATCACGATGAACAAGTGCTCGAAGCCCAGCATGCCGTCTATGATGACGCCGCGAAGGTCCTGCAAACAGCCCAGGAAGCGCGGGAGGAACTGGCGCGCCTGTTTGAATCCGATGAGCTCCAAGAGCGAACGGCAAGCAAAGAAAGGACGCCCCAATGAGTGACTCTGACTCGACTTCGCCTGCCCTCAAGGAAATCTTCAACCTCGAGCGCCTCCAACACATCGCCACCGAAATGACGGCGGTTTATCCCGCGTTCGACGCCAAGGCATTCCTGAAACTGGCCCAATCCGGCCTGGCAGAGCTGAGCGTGATGCAGCGCATGGCCCGGGTCAGTGAATGCCTCCACGCGGTGTTGCCGCTGGACTATGAAGCTTCGGTGGACGTCCTGCGCACCCTCGCCCCGCGCCTGAACAGCGGTTTTGTCAGCATGTGCCTGCCGCACTACGTCGCCCGCTACGGCGCTCATGCATTCGAGCAGTCGATGGATGCACTGAAGTATTTCACCGCCTTCGGTTCCTCGGAGTTCGCGATCCGGCACTTTTTGCGCAGCGACTTCGAGCGTACGCTCACGCTGATGCATGGCTGGTCGCTGGATGACAACGAACACGTGCGACGTCTGGCCAGCGAAGGCTGCCGACCGCGCTTGCCTTGGTCGTTTCGACTGGAGCAAGTCCAGGCCGACCCGCGCCTCGCCGTCAAAATTCTCGACAACCTGAAGGCCGACACCAGCCTTTACGTGCGCAAATCCGTGGCCAACCACCTCAACGACATCACCAAGGACCATCCCGAGTGGGTGCTGGAACTGATCGAAGGCTGGTCGCTGGACAACAAACACACCGCGTGGATCGCCAGGCACGCCTTGCGCAGCCTGATCAAACAGGGGAACTCGCGGGCGCTGGCGATCATTGGCGCAAGCGGTAAGCCTGAAGTTGAGATCAGCGAGGTGCAGGTCAATCCGCCAGTGATTGGCCTGGGTGAAAAGATCACCCTGTCCTTTGTCGTCAAATCCACTGTTGAAGACACTCAGCGTCTGGTGATCGATTACTCCATCGATTACGTCAAGGCCAACGGCGGCACGTCAGCGAAGGTGTTCAAGCTCAAGGCGCTGACACTGCCCGGCATGGCCAGCGAAACGGTGAGCCGTGGGCAGCAGATCAAGGAACTCACCACCCGCAGGCATTATGCGGGCGTTCATGCGGTGCACATCATGGTGAATGGGGAGCGGCTGGCCAGCACGCAATTCGAGATCGTTTGACTGCATTTCTTCATTAGAACCGGACCTGTAGGAGCTGGCTTGCCGGCGAATGGGCCTTGAACATGATGAAAACCTTGAGACCTCTTCGCCGGCAAGCCGGCTCCTACAGGGGATTGGGGGGCAGTAGCAGGGCTTGCTCCCGCTCACACAACTCCACCACATAATCCCACAGCACTCTTAGCCGCACAGACTTGTGCAATTCGCGGCGGGTGCTGATCCAGTAGCTGCGCTGGATGCTTTCGTCCGGCAACAACGGCACCAGATCCGGATCGGCGTTGGCCATGTAGCATGGCAGCACCGCAATCCCCAGCCCCGAACGTGCAGCCTGTTGCTGGGCGATCACGCTGGTGCTGTGGAACACCACTTGCGGGTTGCGGCAGAAGCTGTTGAGGAACATCAACTCCTGGCTGAACAGCAAATCGTCGACATAACCGATCCACGCGTGACGCCCCAGGTCTTCGCGGTTGCGCAGCGGCGGTGAACGGTCGAGATAAGCCTGACTGGCGTAGAGCGCCAGGCGGTAATCAGTGAGCTTGCGGGTGACCAGCATGTCGGCGGACGGGCGTTCAAGGTGGATGCTGATCTCCGCCTCCCGGTTGAGGATGCTGACAAAGCGCGGCACCGCCACCAGTTCCACTTCCAGCCCCGGATAGCGTTCGAACAGTCCTTTCATGCGGCTGGCGAGGAACATGATACCCAACCCCTCGGTCACGCCGACGCGGATCTTGCCCAACGGTGCCGTGGACTGGGTGATTTCCTCCTGCGCCAGCAGCGCGACGTTTTCCATGGCCTCAGCGTGTTTGAGCAACGCTTCCCCGGCCGGGGTCAATTCATAGCCCTGGGCGTGTTGAACAAACAACGCTGTGCCGAGGCTCTTTTCAATGGCCTCGATGTGCCGCGCCACGGTGGCGTGCGTGGTGTTTAACCGGCGTGCCGCCGTGAGCAAACGGCCGCTGCGCTGCAATTCGAGGAAAAACCGCAAGTCGTTCCAGTCAAACATGATTCGTCCCTGGTTGTTCGCTGTTGATGGCACTGTTTAAAAACGCACAGCGGCTGCGCAAAAACTAACATTCTTTTGACGAAAGCTAACAACTAGGATGACAGACAACAAGAACAACAAACCGAGGTCAGGGATGCAGACTTCCCTAGATGAATACGACTACATCGTGGTCGGGGCCGGGCCGGCCGGGTGTCTGCTGGCCAATCGACTGTCGAGCGATCCGCAGCACCGCGTGCTGTTGCTCGAAGCCGGGGGCCGCGACAACTATGCGTGGATTCACATCCCCGTGGGTTACCTGTTCTGCATCGGCAACCCGCGCACCGACTGGTGCTTCAAGACTGAAGCGCAACCGGGCCTGCAAGGCCGCGCCCTGAGCTATCCCCGGGGTAAAGTGCTGGGCGGCTGTTCGTCGATCAACGGCATGATCTACATGCGCGGCCAGGCCGGTGACTACGACGGCTGGGTGGCCGAGGGCAATCCGGGTTGGGGCTGGCAGGACGTGCTGCCGCTGTTCAAGAAAAGCGAAAACCACTTTGCCGGCGATTCTGAGTTTCACGGCGCCAGCGGTGACTGGCGGGTCGAACGCCAGCGTCTGTCATGGCCGATCCTCGATGCCTTCCGCAGCGCCGCCGAGCAAAGCGGCATCGCCAGCATCGATGACTTCAACCAGGGCGACAACGAAGGGTGCGGCTACTTCCAGGTCAATCAGAAGGCCGGGATTCGCTGGAATGCGGCCAAGGCGTTTCTCAAGCCTGCGCGCAAGCGCGCCAATCTCACGGTACTGACCGGCGTTGAAGTCGACCGCGTACTGCTGGAAAACGGTCGCGCGTCGGCGGTCAGTGCCCGTTGGCAAGATCAGCCCAGGACGTTCAAGGCGCGCAAGGAAATCATCCTGTGCGCAGGCTCCGTCGGGTCGCCGAGCATCCTGCAACGGTCCGGCATCGGCCCGCGTCCACTACTGGAGCGCCTGGGGATCGGTGTCGCCCACGAGCTATGCGGCGTGGGCGCCAACCTGCAGGATCACCTGCAACTGCGGCTGATCTACAAGCTGGAAAACGCCCGTACCCTGAACCAGATTGCCGGCAGCCTGTGGGGCAAGATGGGCATGGGCCTGCGCTACCTCTATGACCGCAGCGGCCCGCTGTCCATGGCGCCGAGTCAACTTGGCGCGTTTGCCCGTTCCGGCCCGGAACAGACTTCAGCAAACCTTGAGTACCACGTGCAACCGCTGTCGCTGGAGCGCTTTGGCGAACCGCTGCATGCGTTCCCGGCGTTTACCGCGTCGGTCTGCGATTTGCGCCCGCAAAGCCGAGGCCGGGTGGAAATCCGCTCCGTCGATCCGCAGGAAGCGCCGCTGATTCAACCCAATTACCTGAGTCATCCGCAGGATTTGCGCGTCGCCGCCGACGCCATCCGCCTGACCCGACGCATCGTGGCCGCCCCGGCCCTGAAGGCATTCAAACCGGTCGAGTACCTGCCCGGTGACAGCCTGCAAAGCGAAGAACAACTGCACGAAGCCGCCGCACGAATCGGTACGACGATTTTTCACCCGGTGGGCACCTGCCGCATGGGCAACGATGCCGCTGCGGTGGTCGATGCCCAACTGTGCGTGCGCGGCATCCCCGGTCTGCGCATCGCCGACGCCTCGATCATGCCGCGCATCACTTCGGGCAACACCTGCTCACCGACGCTGATGATCGCCGAGAAAGCGGCACAGATGATCCTTAACCCAGACACAAGGAGCGTGAAACCACCGATGGAACTGGTCGCAAACACCTGAACTCTGTACACAAACATGTAGGAGCCGGCTTGCTGGCGAAAGCGGCGTATCAGTAAACGTCGATGTCGACTCGACGATCGCTTTCGCCAGCAAGCCGGCTCCTACAGGGATGTCCGATGCATCGACAGTAGCGGCACCCGCCCACAAGGCAGGCGCCGACAGTGGAACAACAAAAACAATCACTGTGAGGGATACCGGTATGTCAGAGAACGTTCAAACCCTGGAAGCCGTGCGCAGCGCGGGCACCAGTCAGGAAACCCAGAAAGTCATCTTTGCCTCGTCCCTCGGGACGGTCTTCGAGTGGTATGACTTTTTCCTCTATGGCGCCCTCGCGGCGGTGATCAGCAAACAGTTTTTCGCCGGGGTCAACGACACCACGGCGTTCATTTTTGCCCTGATGGCGTTTGCCGCCGGTTTCATCGTACGGCCGTTCGGTGCACTGGTGTTTGGCCGGTTGGGGGACATGATCGGGCGCAAGTACACCTTCCTCGCCACCATCATCCTCATGGGCCTGGCGACGTTTTGCGTCGGGTTGCTACCGACTTACGCCAGCATCGGCATTGCCGCACCGATCATTCTGGTGGTGCTGCGCATGCTCCAGGGCCTGGCCCTGGGCGGTGAGTACGGAGGTGCCGCCACTTATGTCGCGGAGCACGCGCCCATCGGCAAGCGCGGTTTCCACACCAGCTGGATTCAGTCGACCGCGACCCTCGGCTTGCTGCTGTCGCTGCTGGTGGTACTGGGCTGCCGTTACTTCACCGGCGACCAGTTCGAAGTCTGGGGCTGGCGCATTCCGTTCCTGTTTTCCATCGTGCTGCTGGGCATCTCGACCTGGATCCGCATGAGCCTGCACGAATCGCCGGCCTTCGTGAAAATGAAAGAAGAAGGCAAGCTGTGCAAACAGCCGATTCGCGATTCCTTCGGTAAATGGGAAAACCTCAAGGTGGTGCTGATCGCGCTGTTCAGCATCAACGCCGGGCAAGCGGTGACCTTTTATGCCGCGCAGTTCTATGTGCTGTTTTTCCTCACCCAGTTCCTGAAGATGGACCCGGCGGTGGCCAACGGCTTGCTGATTATCAGCGTGACCATCGGTGCGCCGTTCTTCATTTTCTTTGGCTGGCTGTCGGACAAGGTCGGGCGTAAACCGGTGCTGATGATTGGCCTGCTGCTGGCCACTGTGTTGTATTTCCCGATCTTCAAGACCCTGGCCCACTACGCCAACCCTGCTATCGACCAAGCCAGCCGTCAGGCACCGATCACAGTGATGGCTGACCCGGCCACCTGCACCTTCCAGTTCGACCCGGTGGGCAAGGCCAAATTCGACAGCCCGTGCGACAAGGTCAAGACCTTCCTGGTCAAGCAGGGCCTGCCGTATCAAAGCGCAGCGGCCCCGGCCGGCAGCGGTGTGCAGGTCAGCGTGGGTGACGTGAAGCTAGACGGTTTCGACGAAGCCGCCCTGCGCGGTGCCGTGACCCTCGCCGGTTACCCGCAACAGGCCGACTTGCAGCAAATCAACAAGCCGATGATCGTGGCGCTGATTGTCGCGTTGATCATCATTTCCGCCATGTGCTACGGCCCGCTGGCAGCGCTGATGGTCGAGCTGTTCCCGACTCGCATCCGCTACACCTCGATGTCCCTGCCCTACCACATCGGCAACGGCTGGTTCGGCGGGTTCCTGCCGACGGTGTCGTTCGCGCTGGTGGTGTATACCGGGGATATTTTCTACGGGCTGTGGTATCCGGTGGTGATCACCGGGGTGAGCCTGGTGGTGGGGATGATCTGTTTGCGTGAGACGCGTAACGTGGATCTGGACAAGAACTGACGTCAACCCGAAACCTGTAGGAGCGAGCCTGCTCGCGATGGACTCGAAAGCGCCGTGTTCAACCAGAAAGCACGCGTTTTCGTTAACGACCATCGCGAGCAGGCTCGCTCCTACAGTGACAGTGCAAAATAGAAAAACCGTCTCAAACCTCTTCGTCGAGCAACTCGAACTTCACTTGATCCGGGTAGAACGCCACATATCCTTTAATCTGATCGACGGACACCTTGGGGTTCTCGTAGCTCCACACCGCATTGGCACCTTCATGCCCCGGCACCTGCAAGCTGAAATAGTTGGCGTCGCCCTTGTAGGGGCAATAGCTGGTGTGGTCGGTGCGCGCGTAATATTTCTCGTCGATGTCCTCGCGTGGCACGTAGTAAACCGGCGGGTAGTTGGCCTCCAGCAGTACCAACGCCCGCGCCGAAGCGGCCACCTGGATTCCGTGAAACTTCACCAACAGGCAGCCAGGCTGCTCGGCGATGGTGATGACAGGGCTAGGACCGGTGCTTTTCATGGACGACGTTCCTCATGACGGTGATGGACCTGAAGGCAAGGCAGCCGGTAACGGTCGCCGCGCCAAAATCTATGTATGCCGACCTATCAGGTATAACCCAGGTTCCGCCATCACGACGGCTTCACAGCCGAACGGGAGCCATGCTCTTCAAGCATTCAGTTGTGCCAGATAGGCCCAGGGATAGATGCCCCGCTCGTGCCCATCGCTGAATACCAGTTGCAGGCCATAGCCTTGCGGGTTCAGTTCGGTGACCCGAACCCGCGCATCGACCCTCGGCGTCAGCCCCTGCACACGAAACGCCCGGCATTGCGAACACGGACACTGGCGGCGCAGCTCGGCGTGATCGAGCCGTTGTTCCCGACCGTCCGGCCAGTTCAGGCGCAATTGCCCGGTGCTTGGCGAATTCCCTACCGACAGCGGATTCATTGCAGCTGACTCAAGGCAATGCGCACCGCTTTGCGCACCTCAGGATCGCCATCATCCTGCGCGGCTTGCAACGCGGCGATGGCCCTTTGATCACTCAATTCGCCCAAGGCCAACGCCGCTTCCTTGCGCAGATTGCTGATGCGATGGCCGAGGGTTTCGATCAGCGCATCGAGTGCGGGTGCGTAGCGCAAACGGCCCAGGCTACGGGTGGCGCGCAAACGCACCTGCCAGTAATCGTCGCCCAGGGCCTGGACCAGTGCCGGGCCGGCATCGACGTGTCCAACCTTGCCCAGGGTGGTCGCAGCTTCTTCGCGCACTTGCCAGGCCTGATCCTGCAACGCCAGGCGCAACGACGGCAGCACCTGCGCGTCGGATGCCAGACCGAGGGCGCCGGTGGCGGCGCGGCGAACTTCGGTGTCCGGGTCATTGCTGGCCAGACGCGCCAAGGCCGGCAAGGCATCGAGTTGTTTGAGCCAGCCCAAAACACCGACGGCTTCGCGGCGTACACCAGCGTCTTCATCATTCAGCGCGTTGGCGGCCGCCGTAGCGGCATCGGCGCAACGCAGCTCGCGCAATGCCCGGAACGCGGCAATGCGCACACGGATGTCGGCATGCCCGGTCCACGGCAGAATCACCCGCCCCGCCGCTGCGCTTTTCAGCAGACTGAGGCTTTGTGCAGCGGCGGCCTGCACCGCTTCGCTCGGATCGGTCAGGGCTCGGCACAACGCTTGAACCACCGGTTCGTCCTCCCACGCTTCCAGCAGCCGCGCAGCTTCAGCGCGCACCTCTTCGGTGGGGGCCTGCGCCAGTCGGTCCACCAGCCATAGCAGGCCGTCCGGTTCTTCCAGGTCGGCCAGTTCGATCAAAGCGATCCGGCGCACGCCAGCGTCTTCATCGGTCAAGCGTGGTTGCAGGGCGAGAATGTCGTCGTTGTCGGTCAAATCAAAAAATGAAGTCATAGGGCAAACCGCGGCAGTTTGTTTTCAGGAGGCAGTCCGAGAGGGTTCAGGCGTGGCAACTGCCGACCGTCTTCGTGACGCAGGAGTTCGAGGCAATGGCGCTTCAGGCGCGAGAATTCGTGGCTCGTTACCAGTTCGGTGGTGCGTGGCCGGTGGAAATCGAGGCGCAGGTCTTCGATGATCCGGCCCGGTCGTGAGCTCATGACCAACAGCCGATCGGCGAGGAACAGCGCTTCATCGATGTCATGGGTGACGAACACCACGGTGGTGCGGATGCGCGTCCAGATGTCCAGCAGCAGTTCCTGCATGTTCAAGCGGGTCAAGGCGTCGAGGGCACCAAAGGGTTCATCCATCAGCAACAGGCGCGGACGATTGACCAGCACCCGGGCGATTTCCACCCGTTGCTGCATGCCGCCGGAGAGTTGATCCGGCCAGCGTTCGGCAAAGCCTTCGAGGCCCACCAGCGCGAGGATTTCGTCGGCTGCTTTATGGCGCTCGTGCTTGCCGATGCCGTGCATTTTCAGGCCGAAGGCGACGTTGTCGCGCACCGTTCGCCACGGAAACAGCGTGTGCTGCTGGAACACCATGCCGCGCTGCGACGAGGGTCCAGACACCGGCGCTCCATCCACCGTGAGCGTTCCGATACGCGGTTGCAAGTGACCAGCCAGCGCGCCGAGCAGGGTCGACTTGCCGCAACCGGAAGGGCCGAGAATGCACACGAACTGGCCCGGTTCGATCTGGCAATCCAGACCTTGCACGGCTTCGAACGCCGCTTGACCTTCGCCCAGGCTGATCGACAAGCCGCGAATATCTATTCGCCCTTCAGGGTGTTGAAACACGCTCATCAGCTTTTCCCTCGTGGACGGTGCCAAGGCGTGAATAGCCCGCCCAGGCGTTTGATCAACAGGCTGCTGCCCATTCCCAGCACGCCGATCAGCAACATGCCGACGACAATGTCGGCATAGTTCTGGATGGTGTAGGACTCCCAGGTGTAGTAACCGATGCCGTACTGGCCAGAGATCATTTCTGCCGTCACCAGACAGAACCACGAAGTGCCCATACCGATGGCGAGGCCGGTAATGATGCTTGGCGCAGCACCGGGCAAGATCACTTCCAGCAGGATTGCCCGGCGCCCTGCCCCGAGGCTTTTCGCCGAGGCGATCAGGCGTGGGTCGACGCCTTCGACGCCATGCACGGTGTTGAGCAAAATCGGGAACAACGCGCCGGTGAAGGTGATGAACACCATCGACAGTTCAGACGACGGGAACATCAGGATCGCCAGGGGAATCCACGCCACCGCGGGGATCGGGCGCAGCACTTCCAGCGGCGGCAGCAAAACGTCTTCGGCCCATTTCGAGCGCCCGATGGCCAGCCCCAAAGCGATACCGATGATCAGCGCAGCGAGATAACCGGCGAACACCCGGCCGATACTGCTGCTCAGGTGTCGGCCGAGCTTACCGGAGTCGCCCAGCCCCAGTGCGGCCTCGATCACGGCAAGCGGCGTTGGGACGTTGGCGAAGGTCACCAGGCCGAGGTTCCAGTGGTGGCTGGCGGCGAGTTGCCAAAACAAAAGGCAGAGCAGCAGTGACGCGGCCCTGGGTATCCAGCGTGCATAGGATCGGTACACAGTTATTCCTCTCAACCAAAAAACCCGTAGGAGCTGGCTTGCCGGCGATAGCGGTAGTTAAGTCGACATCAATGTCGAATGTCCGTCAGCAATCGCCGGCAAGCCGGCTCCTACAGGTTTAGCGAACGGCCACGGCCTGGGTCGTGGCATCAGTGAAGTCGTACACTTTGCCGCCCTGCGCCGTGGCGTACTGCTGGGCCTGGCCCTTGAGCAGAAACGCACTCAAACGGCCCTTGGCATCGCTGGCAAACCACGCCTGATCCGCCAGCAATTTGATCCCGCTGTCGCTGGCCTGGGCATACACGGCGCGGATGTTTTTACCTTCCTGCTTGAGGCTGGCCAGCGCTTTGAACGCTGACTCCGCGGAGGCGTACTGGCGGACTTTCGGCTCGCCACGCACCCAGATTTCGGCCACACGGCTGAAGTCGGTGATGGCTTTGCCGCTCGCTGCATCGGTTGCCTTGAGTGGCGTTTGCCCGTAGTTCGCCAATTGCGCGGTGTAGTCCAAGTTTGAGGCCTTGAAGGCTGTGCGGATGTATTGGTCGTCGATGAAGCTGTTCAGATCGAGGCCGCGATCCGCTTTCTTCAACAGTTTGAGCGTGTCGATGGCGGTGCCGACGGCCTGGCGATATTCCGGTTTCCAGCTCAGGTCGCGGGTTTGCACACCCAGCGGGCCGTGGAACAGATAGTTGACCTCGGCATCGACGCCGGTGACTTTGGCGATCAGTTCGCTGTACTTCTCCGGTTCAGCGGCGAGCAGTTGATTGGCCTCGATGCTCGCCCGCAGGTAAGCGACGACGATTTCCGGGTACTTTTTCGCATAGCTTTGATCGACCAACGCGCCGTGGAATGTCGGCGCTGCGGCCTGGGACCCGTCGTAGATCTTGCGTGCAAAACCACGGCTGGGGAACAGTTCGGCAAACGGCACGAAGTCCGCGTGGGCGTCGATCTTCCCGGCCTGTAATGCGGAGCCGGCGACTTCCGGTGGCTGGGCGATGATGTTTACGTCTTTCAAAGGATCCCAGCCCTGAGCCGCCACGGCACGCAATAACATGCCATGGGCGGTAGACGCGAACGGCACGGAAATGGTCTTGCCCTTCAGTTCCGCCAGGGACTGCACGCCCGACGCACTCGGCACCACGATGCCGTTGCCACTGCCCTGTGTGCTGCCCGACAACACGCTGATAAACAGGCTGTGCTTGCCGGCTGTTTCGAACGCCACACCGTTGAAGGCGCCCGGGAAATCGGCCATGGCGCCGAAGTCGAGTTTGCCGGCCACCATTTCATTGGTCAGGGGCGCGCCGCTGGTGAAGTTCTTCCACTGCACATCGTATTTGGCGTCCTTGTAGGCGCCTTCATGGGGCAGGTATTTGTCCAGCAGGCCCAGTTCGCGAATCAACAGACCGCCAGCGGCGCAGTTGATTGTGGTGTCCTGGGTACCGATGGCTATGCGGATGGTTTCGGCCGAGGCCGACAAAGTCAATGACGCCAGTACCAGACCGGCAAACGCTGCACGCAACATGAGTGTATCCCCTCGAATCATTTATAGGATGTTCGTCTCCGCCACGATCAGGGCGCGGTGGGAAACGAGGGGTGTTTTTGAATCAGGCGTCCGGTGGTGGCCGGATGGCGGTTTTTCGTGGTCTGGGCTGGCCTCATCGCTGGCAGGCCAGCTCCCACAGTTATTCCGGTGAACACACGTTCTGCGGCTGGCCTCGCCCCCCTGTAGGAGCCAGCTTGCTGGCGATGGAGTGCCAGCTGAATTGATGGTGACTGGCTCGCCATCGCCAGCAAGCCGGCTCCTACAAGGTTCTTGTTTCAGCGTAGGAGGTACGGAATTTCGACTTTCACAGCGCCCGTCGGGCAGTCTTTTTCACAGGGCATGCAGTACCAGCATTCATCAAATGCCATGTAGGCCTTTTGTGTGGCCGGATTGATTGCCAACAGGTCCATCGGGCAGACATCGACGCAAACGGTGCAGCCTTTGTGGGCGATGCATTTGTCCTCGTCGACGGTGACGGGGGCGTTGGAGCGGAAGAAGATTTCCTGGGGTTGATAGGCCATTTCACGGTCTCTCTTTTGTGTGAGGCTCAGGCTGCATCCGCACGGACTCGCAGTCGGTCGTAGATCTGCATTTCTTCGGCGTCCAGCGCAATGATGTAAGGCTCCACGGCTTTCTTGAAACTGGTCATCAGGCCGTTTTCATCTTTCTTCAGATGGCAATGGCAGAACCACTCGTTATCGTCGCGTTGCGGGTGATCGACCCGATAGTGATACAGACCCCAACGACTTTCAGCGCGGAACAGCGATGCCCGGGCGGCCATTTCGGCGCAGTCGCGAATCATGCTGACTTCCATGGCACGCATCAGTTCATGGGCGTTGTGGGCCTTGATCTGGTCGAGGTCACGCTGGATATCGCTGAAGCGTTGCAGGCCGATCTGCATCTTCTTGGTCACTTTCGGCGGTTGCAGGTAGTCATTGACGAAGCGCCGCAGCTTGTACTCGACTTGGGCCGGTGGCAGGCCGTGTTCGCGGTCAAGCGGTGCGTAGACCCGTTGCTTTTCGACTTCGATCTGCTGGGCATCCAGCGCAGAAAACTCGCGTCCAACGACAAATTCCGCCGCGTTGTTGCCGGCGAACCAACCGTAGGTAAACGCACCCAGCATGTAGTTGTGCGGTACGGCGGCCATGTCGCCCGCCGAGTACAAGCCCTTGACCGAGGTCTCGGCCTTCTCGTTGACCCACACACCGGAGGCCGAGTGACCGCTGCAAAAGCCGATCTCGGAAATGTGCATCTCGACCATCTGCGTGCGGTAGTCGGTGCCGCGATTGGCGTGGAACTGACCGCGACTCGGGCGCTCGTTGCTGTGCAAAATCTCTTCGATGTTCTGGATGGTCTCCTCGGCCAAGTGATCGAGCTTGAGGAACACCGGACCATTGCCGCTTTCGAGTTCCTGGTGGAACTCCCACATCATCTGCCCGCTCCAGTAGTCGCACTCGATGAAACGTTCGCCCTTGTTGTTGGCGGTGTAGCCGCCCAGAGGGCCGGTGACGTAGGCGCAGGCGGGACCGTTGTAGTCCTTGATCAGCGGGTTGATCTGGAAGCATTCCAGGTTCGCCAGTTCAGCCCCGGCGTGATAGGCCATGGCGTAACCGTCGCCGGCATTGGTCGGGTTTTCGTAGGTGCCCATCAGGTAGCCCGAGGATGGCAAGCCCAGACGCCCGGCGGCACCGCAAGCGAGAATCACTGCCTTGGCCTTGATCACGTGGAAGTCCGCCGTGCGGCAATCGAAACCCATCACGCCGTTGACGGTGCCCTCTTCATCCTTCAGCAAACGGGTGCACACGACGCGATTGGTAATGCTGACCCGTGCCCGTTTCAACTGGCGATACAGGACTTTCTTGATGTCATGCCCTTCCGGCATCGGCAACACGTAGGCGCCCATGTGGTGGACCTTTTTCACCGCGTAGTCGCCGGTCTCGTCCTTCTCGAACTTCACGCCCCAGCGGTCCAGTTGCTCGATCGTTTCGAAGCTATGGGTCGCGTAGGCGTACACCGCGGCCTGATTGACGATGCCGTCGTTGGCGATGGTGATTTCCTTGGTGTACTGCTCCGGCGTCGAGTGGCCGGGGATGATGGCGTTGTTCAGCCCGTCCATGCCCATGCTGATCGCGCCGCTGCGCTTGACGTTGGCCTTGTCGATCAACAACACCCGCAGGTCGCGGTTGCGTTCTTTGGCCTTGATCGCCGCCATCGGCCCGGCGGTGCCACCGCCGATCACGACGATGTCGTATTCCTGCTCAAGCGTGTTTCGAGTCATGCCTGATCCCCTTTTTGCCGGTCGATCCGCAGGCGGTACTGGAACGCATCGCCACGGTAGTAAAGATGTTCAAAATCCAGCGGCTGGCCATTGGCGTCGTGGGTCAGGCGTTCGATGCGCATGATCGGCGAGCCGGGTTCGACATTCAGCGCCTGGGTCAGGTCGCTGTCGGCCAGGACCGCGTCGATGGCCAGATCGGCATGTCCCAGGGCGAGGCCGCAGTCGTTTTCCAGAATCAGGAAAATGTCGCGGGTGACCAGATCAGCCTTCTCCAGGCGTTCGCCGATGGCTTTGGGCAGGTAGGTGATTTCCAGCGAAATCGGCTCGCGGTTGATCAGCCGCACCCGTTTGATCTGCGCAACGGTTTCGCCTTCAGCCACCTGCAGTCGCTCGGCGACCAGTTTGTCGGCGGCAATGAACTTGAAGCTGCGCAGGCGGTTGATCACCTCGTAGCCGCGACCGGTCATGGACTCGGCGAGCCCTTGCAGGGTGCTGACGTTCTGGAAGGTTTTCGGCTTGGCGACGAAGGTGCCCTTGCCGTGGATCTTGAAGATCAGCCCTTCCTTTTGCAGATCGCCAAGCGCTTGGCGCACGGTGATGCGGCTGACCTTGAACAACGCACCGAGTTCGCTCTCGGACGGCATCTGACTGTCTTGCGGATATTGGCCGTCGAGGATGCGGGCACGCAGCACGTCGCGAAGCTGGGTGTGCAGCGGGACACTGCTCAGGGATAGAACGTTATCGGTCATGAAGATCACTTGTTATAACGAGTTATGACGTGATCTTAGAGACGTTATGACAAGCTTGAGAAATACCGAATGAGCATAAGGTTAGATTCGAGCGACCGGACCTGCAGGAGCCGGCTTGCCGGCGAAGGCGGCCTTGAGCTTTGCATCAATTTCGCCGGCCTCTTCGCTGGCAAGCCAGCTCCTACAGTGATCGCCCACCTGTAGGAGCTGCGGAAGCCTGCGATCGTTGGCTTTTACTCAGCCGATGCGCAGCGCACGCAAATCGAGACGGCCATCCTTGATCGGCGGACACCAGTAATAGCCACCCGTGATCGGCCGGCTGATGCGATACAAGCCGTCAGTAATCCCGTCTTCCAGACCGCTCATACGTCGCAGTTGGGCTTCGAACGCGTCGAGGGAGAAACCGAAGGCCAGGAACATCAGGCCTGCGCGGTCACCTTCGATCCAGGGCATCGAACGGCGCACCACGAACGCCTCGGGGGCGAAGCTTTCCTGGGCGGTGCGTTTGACGTGGGCGGACACAGGCGCGTCATCGATCTCTTCGTTGTCGCTCAAGCGGCGACCCATGATGTTGTCCTTGTCCTCGGACGACATCGCATGAAAACCCTTGAGGTCATGCTGCCACTGCTGGATCGCGGCGAAGCTGCCGCCGACCGTGCCGTCCGGGCCCTCACCCACCAATGCGGCGGCGACGGCGGCTTCGTCGTGGGGGTTTTCGGTGCCGTCTTCGTAGCCGGTCAGGTCATGGCCGCTCATGTGGCGAAAGGTTTCGTTCATCTGCACCAGGCGCAGGGCCGGTGCCAATGCGGCTTCAATGGTGTTGCTGCGGTTGAGCAACTCGCCACGGTCGTCACCGTGCAACCAACACCACAGAGCGTGTTGAGTCGACGGGTTGTCGACGCCGACTCCGGTCAATGCCGGAAAGGCGCGCAGGCCATCGATGTGGCCGTCCAGGGCCTTGACCAGAGATTCGCCAAAGCCGATCACCGCCGACTTGCCGTCCACCAGACCTTGCAGTGTGTCCAGCGCGGCCGGCAGTGCAGCGGCCGATACCAGGGCGAAGAACATATGGCGGGCTTGAGGCGGAACAGGGGTGGCGAGGATGCCCGGCTGGTAGTAACTCATATGAACTCCTTTTGAAAGAGCGCGAAGTTTACCCCCGGCACCGTCCCTTGTGTGCTCTCAGGTCAAAAGAACCGATTTCACCCCATAGCGATTGCGGTCTACGCTTGAAGCAAAAGATCCAGGCACTCAACCCCTCTACTCTGCCCATCAGCGCTCAATGGCCTTAATACAAACCGCCATTGAGGCGTATAACCTTTGAAGTGAATTTGAACGGCAGTCGCCAGCGCATGGCTGACACCACCTACGGGGTAGCGACATGACCACAGCACCGATTCTTGGCAATTTGTTTCCCGACGCCGGCAGCATCCCGGAAAAATACCGTCTCGACGGCGCGACCGAGCAGCGTGAATACCTGGTCGACGGCACGCTGGAAATCTGGCCCGGCCCGCTCGCTCAGGTCCGCAGCCCGGTCTATCTGAGCGGCCCGAATGGCGATGAACAAGTCATTCTCGGCAGCACACCCTTGCTGGATGCCGAGACCGCATTGACCGCGCTCGACGCCGCCGTCCGAGCCTACGATCGAGGCCAGGGCCTTTGGCCGACCATGCGCGTGGCTGAACGCATCCAGCACGTCGAAACCTTCCTCGCGCGCATGCGTGAACAGCGTGAAGCCGTGGTCAAGTTGCTGATGTGGGAAATCGGCAAGAACCTCAAGGACTCGGAAAAAGAGTTCGACCGCACCTGCGATTACATCGTCGACACCATCAACGCGTTGAAGGAACTCGACCGCCGCTCCAGTCGTTTCGAACTGGAACAGGACACCCTCGGCCAGATCCGTCGAGTTCCCCTTGGCGTAGCCCTGTGCATGGGACCGTACAATTATCCGCTGAACGAAACCTTCACCACGCTGATCCCGGCATTGATCATGGGCAACACCGTGGTGTTCAAACCGGCCAAACTCGGGGTATTGCTGATCCGGCCACTGCTGGAAGCCTTCCGCGACAGCTTCCCGGCCGGGGTGATCAACGTCATTTACGGCAGCGGCCGCGAGACCGTCAGTGCTCTGATGGCCAGTGGAAAAATCGATATCTTCGCTTTTATCGGCACCAACAAAGCTGCCAGTGACCTTAAAAAACTTCACCCGAAACCGCACCGCCTGCGTGCGGCCCTGGGTCTGGATGCAAAAAACCCTGGCATCGTCCTGCCCCAGGTGGATCTGGACAACGCGGTCAGTGAAGCGGTCACCGGCTCGTTGTCGTTCAACGGTCAGCGTTGCACCGCGTTGAAAATCCTTTTCGTCCACGAAGACGTTGTCGAGGCCTTCATCGAAAAATTCAACGCCAGACTCGCCTCGCTGAAACCCGGCATGCCATGGGAAAACGGTGTAGCGCTGACACCGCTTCCGGAGTCGGGCAAGGTCGATTACCTGCATTCATTGGTAGCGGATGCCGAGGCCAAAGGCGCCAGGGTGGTCAACCCCAATGGGGGTGAAGCCCGTGCTTCGTTTTTCTACCCGGCGGTCCTTTACCCGGTCACGCCACAGATGCGTGTCTATCAGGAGGAGCAGTTCGGCCCGGTGGTACCCATTGTGCCTTACCGCCATCTGGACACGGTGATCGATTACGTCCTGGAATCGGACTTCGGCCAGCAGTTGAGCATCTTCGGCACCAACCCGGTGGCCGTTGGGCGACTGGTCGATACCTTCGCCAACCAGGTCGGCCGGATCAACCTCAATGCCCAATGCCAGCGCGGCCCCGACACTTACCCATTCAATGGCCGCAAGAACTCCGCCGAGGGCACACTGTCGGTACATGACGCACTGCGGGTGTTTTCAATCCGCACGTTGGTCGCGACCAAATTCCAGGAGACCAACAAGGACCTGATCAGCGAGATCATCAGCGGCCGCCGTTCAAGTTTCCTGACCACCGATTACATTTTCTGAGGAGACCGGGTCTGACTACATCGACAAGCCATCGACTGCCGCTGTGGATGCGACGGTTACTGCGCCCGCTGCTCGATCCCTATCAGCGCTATCGCCATGCGCGTGTGATCCACGCGGTGCGGGTGGCACTGGGATTGCTGGCGACGATCCTGCTGACCACCGGGATCAACCTGCCCCATGGCGAATGGGCGTCGGTGACGATGCTGGTGGTGATCGGCGGCTTGCAGCACCACGGCAATATTGGTAAAAAAGCCGCCGAGCGCGCCACCGGTACGTTGATTGGCGCGGCGGTCGGACTTCTGCTCGTGCTGCAACAGGCCTGGCTCGGGATGCCGTGGCTGACCTATTTCGCGATGTCGGTGGTGTGCGGGTTCTTTTCCTATCACGCCATCGGCAAGGGCGGATATACCGCGCTGCTGTCGGCCATTACCGTGTTCATCGTCGCCGGGCATGGCGACAATCCGATCACCGATGGTTTGTGGCGTGGGGTGGACATCCTGATCGGCATCGCCCTGGCCCTGGCATTCTCCTTCGCCCTGCCCCTCTACGCAGTCTATTCCTGGCGCTACAACCTGGCCGATGCCTTGCGCGACTGTGCGAAAGTCTACGGGCGCATCATCGACGGCCAGCCCATCACCGCCGACGAACACCTCAAACTGATGAATCGCCTCAATAGCGTGATGGTGCAACTGCGTTCGTTGATGCCGTCGGTGTCCAAGGAAGTGAAGATTTCAATGACCGAACTGGACGCCATCCAGCGCAACCTGCGTATGTGCGTCAGCACTCTGGAAATCCTCGGCAATACCAGACCGGACTCCAATGACCCCGAAGCGATGACTCATCTTCAATCGGCTTTGAAAGCCGAGCATCGTCAGATTCGCGTACAACTGATTGGCATGGCCCGGGCACTGAAGTCCGGTTTATCCCTGCGCCTCAGTCGACCTGTGGAATTGCCCGCGGTCAGCCTGGATGCGCCGGTCTATAACGCGCTGGACGGCTACCGGTTATTGACCCAGCAACTGGCCGCCAACATCGGTGAGATGCGCCAGCGCCTGGCGAAAAGCGCGACGCGCTGGAGCATCTGACGCTACCGGTGCGGTTTACTGCGTGACTGTCCGGCGAAACTTCAGGTTCCAGCCCTGTTGCATACCGGCAGCGGCCAACAGAATCGCTGCAACACCTATCCATTGCAGCGGCTCCAAGCGATGACCGAAGGCGAACCAGTCGACGAAAATCGCCGCAATCGGATAGATAAACGATAACGCCCCGGTCAACGCGGTCGGCAGTTTTTGAATCGCGCCATAAAGCAATACGTACATCACGCCGGTGTGCACAATGCCCAGGGTCAGCAGACTGGCCCAGGCGCTGGGGGCTTGCGGCAGCGCCGAGAAGTGCGCGAACGGTGCGAGCAGCAACACGCCCGTGCCGACCTGGATCAGTGCGATCAGGTGCGGCGGCGTACCGGTCAGGCGTTTGATAATCAACGCAGCAATCGCGTAGAGGAACGCCGCTCCCAACGCCAGAATGATGCCCAGCAAGTATTCGCTGCCACCCTCCCCTTGCCCGCCATGGGCGCTGACAATCGCCAACATGCCGAGGAACGAAACACCCAGCCAGACCAGTTTCTGCACGGTTATCTTCTCGTTGAGAAACAACGCGGCCAGTCCTACCAACATGAACGGTTGCACGTTGTAAACCGCAGTGCCGATGGCAATCGAAGCGCGGGAATAGGAGGCGAACAACAGCACCCAGTTACCGACAATCGCCACCCCGCTGAGTACCGCCAGCAGAAACGTGGTGCGGGTCAGAATGCCGGGGCGCAGAAAGCCGAATGCCGCGCAAATCAACAACAACGTGCCAGCGCCAAACAGGCAACGCCAGAACACCACGTCAAGCACCGGTTGACCGGATACCAGCACAAACCAGCCGATGGTTCCGGAGATCAGCATGGCGGCCGTCATTTCAAACGAACCGCGGCGTAGGGTTTTGTCCATCATCAGGCTCCTCTGTTTGTGGACAAAGTATGCCAACCGTCCGAGGGGCATCTCCAGAGCAAAAATAAGGCTAAACTCGGCATCTGCCTTTTTTGCAAAGGCAATATTGAAAAAATGCCTAATAGAGGTTTCAGCATGACCGATGACATCGACCAGGTACTGATCACGGCCCTGATGGAAGACTCGCGGCGTTCACTCAAGGCGCTGGCCCAGATCAGCGGCCTGTCTTCGCCCAGTGTTGCCGAGCGCCTGCGCCGCCTGGAAGAGCGTGGTGTGCTCAAAGGCTACACCGTTGAAATCGACCCGAAATGCTTCGGCTATCAACTCCAGGCCATTGTGCGTATTCGCCCGCTTCCTGGCCAACTGCAGGAAGTCGAACGGCAGATCATGGCCATTCCCGAGTTCACCGAGTGCGACAAGGTGACCGGCGACGACTGCTTCATAGCGCGTCTGCACGTTCGCTCAATGGAACAACTCGATACCCTGCTCGACCGCCTCAATACCCACGCCGAAACCAATACCGCGATCGTCAAGAAAACACCGGTCAAACGCCGATTGCCACCGATGGCCTGAAATTTCACCCAATCAGCGGCAAGAAAAAACCCGCCGAAGCGGGTTTTTTCATTCAAGGCTGACGATCAATCATCGCGACCCATGATGCCGAATAGCTGCAACAGGCTGACAAACAGGTTGTAGATCGATACATACAGGCTGATGGTCGCCATGATGTAGTTACGCTCGCCACCATGAATGATGGCGCTGGTCTGGAACAGGATGCAAACAGAGGAGAACAGCACGAAGCCCGCGCTGATCGCCAGTTGCAGGCCGCTGATCTGGAAGAAGAAGCTCGCCAGCGTCGCACCCAGCAGTACAAAGAAGCCTGCCGTAATGAAACCACCGAGGAAGCTCATGTCCTTGCGAGAGATCAATACGTAGGCCGACAGACCACCGAACACCAGCGCTGTCATCGCGAACGCCGAGCTGACGACTTCAGCGCCACCCTGCATGCCCAGATAACGGTTGAGGATTGGGCCGAGCAGGAAACCCATGAAACCGGTCAGGGCAAATGCCGACACCAGGCCCCAGGCGGAATCGCGGAGTTTGTTGGTGAGGAAGAAAAGACCGTAAAAGCCGATCAGCACCACGAAAATATTCGGGTAGCCAACACGCATCTGCTGGGCAACGTAGGCCATCACACCGCTGAAAGCCAGGGTCAGGGCGAGCAAGCCATATGTGTTACGCAGGACGCGGCTAACCTCTAGCTGCTCAGCCTGCACGCTGTTATTAACTGCGTAATCCTGTTCGCGCATGGCGACACTCCTGTTGGTTTGAAACGTTCAGTCGCAAAGATCATAACAGACACCCTGAAACTAGCCATGCAGAGAGTTTGACAGTGTGTTTCATTCAGGTATTATGGCGCCCGCAACGCAACGGAGGTGTGGCCGAGTGGTTTAAGGCAACGGTCTTGAAAACCGTCGACTGTAACAGGTCCATGAGTTCGAATCCCATCGCCTCCGCCATATTTGTACCGACAAAGCCCTGATTATTCAGGGCTTTGTCGTTTCTGGGGTTTGCCGAAAATCTCGACGCTCTGCATGTGTTCCATAACTATTTTGGAAGTGTTCCAGAACTCAGCCCGTTTCCGTCCTGCCGACCGCCGCCCCTACTCCCATTTTCGGAGGGTAGCTGACGCAGTCCGGGTACTTCCGATGCTCCGATCAGGGGCGCAGCGCTCGAATCTTTTTTACCGCCTCGTCAAAGCTTTCCAATGCCTGACTGATGATAATTTCAGCTTGAGCCTTGGCCGATGGATCAAGAGGTTCGCGACCGGCGCGTCCGATCCAGACTGAAATATGAGCACGCCGTTCAGACGCCAGGTCGCTATCCGCCACCTTTCCCGCCAAAAAGCTTTGCCAATCCTCCTCCCTTTTTTCATCCCCATTGCACTTATTGCATGAAAGAAGATGGTTGTGGATTTCGTTCGAGCCACCCAAAGCGGACGATACGATATGGTCCAGGTGCCCGGTACGCGAAGCACGAGTCAGAGGAATGCCACAATAGGCGCAAGAAGACTGGAAGTAATTCCAGAGCTCTTCAACTTCAACCCCCGATGGGTGTGGATCAAGAATCGCGGCGAGACATCGGCGCATTTTATTTTTTGCCATAGATGGTGTGTCTTTGGCCATTTCATGATTTCCGGATAGTTATGGCGGGCAATGGATTATCACTCGTCAACCTGAAGTAACGCACTAGCACCCCATGTTGGGGACTGTAGAAGCCTAACCTATTGTTTTAAAAGGGATACAACCACCTTCAGCGATGGCAAAACATCCGTTTTTTTGTGCTTATGCAAACGGAAACACACGGCCTCCAGAGGAGGTTTTGCGCACAACCCTCACGGCTTTCTGCCGGACTACCCACTTCTTCCCTTCCCCCCAAATTGACGACTGCTACGCTGAAATCTCCACGGAGGATTTCGCAATGCCAAATTCTGATCTGCTCCCTTCCCTGCTCTACAAGCTCAACGAAAACCAACTCGCCCTAGAAGCCGCCATCATGGAGCTTTCGAATTGGGTCGAGCAGCGCGGATCGGCGGACGTCGCCGACAACGTGCGCGGAGCCCTGGAAGCCATCGATAAGAATGAAGAGTTCATCAAGATGACGCTCGCTGTAATGATGGCACCGGAGTGACTCTAATCGGCCAAGAGGGGCATTTTGGTGGAGACAGCGAACGTGGCAGCTGATATCAGAACGTTGGGCACATATGGCATGAGGGGGGCGACGAAATCCTGGTGCTTCATGTGTCCCATTCAGTCCAATGCGCATGGACGCAGGCAACCGATAGCCATGGCGACCAGGCTGTCGAGCATGCCGGGATGTTCTAACTGCGCTGGAATATCCTCCAACACCGACCGGATTACACTGCGTAACCCCTGTCCGAGCAAATAAGCCGACAAATCCGGGTGCTCTGTAGTGATCTCATGCTCGTACATACGCAGGAGTGGGAGCCAGGTCGCTTCGATGAATTCACTCGTCGTGTGGTAAGGGCCCCGCCACATGCCCAAGTGCAGAGCAGAGTGGTAACGCAAGTGAAAGGCCTTGTTCAATTTGAACAGACGTGTTTCGACGCGAATAATGTTGGCCAGAATATCGCGCAGCGCCATTTTTAATGGTACGCCAATCAGTCTTTCGCGCACCCTAAGTAGCTCCTCGGATTCTTCGTCGAGAACACGCTCGTACAGCAGGGCAATGATCGCATCCTTGTTGGGGAAATATTGGTAGATCGAGCCGACTGCGACCCCTGATATCTCCGCGACGCGCGCGACGGTTAGCGCTTCCTCGCCCGCCTCATCCAAGATCCGCAGGCACGCCTGCTCCACGGCAGCGACCAGTGCGCGAGAGCGTGACTGGGACGGTCGCTTGCGTAAAGCGGGCAACTGCTCCGATGAGGGCCCTGAGCCCATCGTAGTTTCATCACTTTTCTTATTCATGTAAATCCGAGGGTCGCGTTAATCGAGGCTTCAAAATTTCTAATTTCTTCAACCAAATCAATTCGTTAATCAGCATGTTTGTCGCTTGGTGAATGCGAATATCTCAACAGTCGCGACGTAAGTATGATTATTTTCGTCGATCAGACAACGTCTAAACGCGTAGTAATGCGCCCTTGAAATCGGATGTTCCAACCCTACTGGGAGATTGTCCATGCCAGCATCTTTTACCGTTCGGCAGCTTGGCCCAACTCTGGGTGCCGAAGTTCTCGATCTAGATACGGCTTCATTGGTTTTACCGGAAACGTTGGCAGCACTTGAGGCTGCACTTTTCAAACACGAAGCCATCGTACTGCACGTCCCAGAACTGAGGCCCGAGCAACATTTGGCGATTGCACGGTATTTCGGTGAGCCAGAAGTACACACCTTCTACCCCAACCTGGGCGATGGCCTTGAACAGATCACCGTAATCGACTCCAAGCTGGGTGATCGAGCTGATATGTGGCACCACGACGAGAGCTTTCTGCCCAGCCCACCGATTGTCACCATGACTCACGCCCAGATCCTGCCGCCGTGTGGCGGCGACACCTGCTGGATCAGCATGACGACGGCCTACGACGCGCTTTCCGAGCGCATGAAGCACTACATGGAAGGCCTCAGCGCCTGGCACGACATGAACGGGCCTATGACCGCAGCGTTGCACCAAAACGTCGTCACGCACGAGCGCTATGTTGAGGTCATCAAAGCAAACCGACGGCACCTGCATCCGCTGGTCATTCAGCATCCGGTGACAGGTCGAAAGGCGCTGTATTTGAGTCCGACCTACACCACCCACATCGACGGCCTGGCCGGCGCCGAGGGCAGTGCCATCCTCGCCTACCTGAATGCGCATTGCCAACACGTTCAATTCGGTTTCCGCCATCGCTGGCGTGTCGGTGACATGGTGCTCTGGGACAATCGTAGCGTGCTCCACAACGCCATCCTGGACTATCAACCGCACCAACGGCGCATGCAGCGCACTTCGGTTTTCGCCCGCGGGCCTTTCCACGCGTGAATTATTTATTGCTCAACTGAAGCTTGTGACAGTCGCTCCAGAGGAAAGAACTATGTTGAAGGACTCGCTAAACAAGGAACTGCTGGCCCGCTACGCTCCCAGGCCAGGTCGATATGCGCTGCTGCCCGAATTGACTCCACGCCAGACCGTAGCATTGCTGTGTCGTGTGTTGTATCGCGAGGGTTATAACGACCACATTGCTGGTCACATCACTGTACGCCAGGACGACGGCACTTACCTGGCTAACCCTTGGGAACTCACTTGGGGTGAAGTGACCGCCTCCGATATCGTGCGCCTCGATCCGAACGGCAAGGTGACCGAGGGTGAGTGGAACATAACCCCGGCGATCAATCTGCACATTGATGTACATAGCGCCCGGCATGACGTTGGTGTGGTGATCCACAACCATCCGCAGTGGGGATCAGTGTGGTCGGCGGCTGGGCGTACTCCACCGATCTATGACCAAACGTCCGCATTGGTTGACACTGACCCGGTGCTCTATGACGAGTATCAGGGCACTGTAGAAGACACGGAACGAGGCCGCGCCGTCGTGGACGCTCTCGGTAAGCAAAAATGGGCATTGCTAGCCAACCATGGCGTGCTGGTCGTAGCCAACGGTATTCGCCAGGCACACTTACGCGCTATCACACTGGAGTGGCGCAGCCGTCTGGCCTGGCATGTCGAAGCACTCGGCGGTGGCCCACCGCTACCCGCCAGCGTCGCGCTGGCCACCGGACAACGCACCGATGCAAATGGGTTTCCATTCCTGTGGGAAGCCATGGCTCGCGAGGAAATCCGGCGCGATCCAGCCGTTCTTGAGTAGAACCTCTCCCATTTTTCGCGGCGGCATGGCAGGCGCGCACGCCGCTATTACTTAATACTTTGCTGAGACTTGACCACGCGATGAAGCCCACTTTGTTACTTCTTTCCCGCTTGCCCGATAGTTTCATCACCCGCTTACGCGAGCATTTCGATTGTCACTCTTATTCGCTGCTCGATGACAAGCGACTCATGGAACTGGCTCCTACCGTGCGAGGTATCGTTGCAACTGCCGAATCCAGCGTGTCCGGTGTATTGATCGCCCGTCTGCCTGCGCTCGAGATCATCTCGGTGTTGGGTGTCGGTTACGACGGTATCGATCTGGAAGCCGCGCGCGTGCACAACGTCTGTGTCACCCATACCCCTGAGGTGTCCACCGAAGACATTGCAGATTTCGCCATCGCGCTGTTGCTGTGCACCGCACGACAAATTCTAAACGCCGACGGATTCGTGCGACGAGGTGAATGGGCCGTTGGCCGTCACCCTATGACCGGGCGAGTATTCGGTGGGCGCATGGGCATCGTCGGTCTGGGCCGCATTGGCAGGGCAGTGGCTTTACGAGCCCAGGCGTTCGGGATGAGCATTGCCTATACGGGACGCACGCCAAAAGCTGATGTGCCCTATCGCTGGTGCAATGATGTGCAAGCACTGGCAGCGAGTGTCGATTATCTGGTGGTGTGCGCGAGTGGTGGCCCTGATACGCACGGCATGATTAATGCGGCCGTGCTGGCAGAGCTTGGCCACTGCGGTGTATTGATCAATATCGCGCGCGGATCTGTCGTCAACGAAGATGACCTTATCGAGGCCTTGCGCACCCGCAAGATTCTCGCGGCGGGACTAGATGTATTTTGCAATGAGCCGAATGTGTCGCAGGCATTGCTGGCGTTGCCCAACGTGGTGCTGACACCACATATGGCCAGTTCTACTCAAGCGACAGTTCAGGCGATGCTGGATCTGACGCTCGATAACTTGGCGGCTCATTTCGCGGGGGAACCTTTATTGAGTGAAGTGCAGTTGACGGCCATAGGTAGAACTTGCAGCGAAGTTCTACCTTGAAGCGGTCATTCTGACTGACTGCTTTTGGCCGTTTTCTGCCTTTCGCGATGGGCAGCCTTGGGTCGATTTCTGCCCATCGTGACAGGCAGAAAACGGCCAGAAGCAGCCATTCACGCTTCGTCTGCGAAGTGCTGATTATTGTGAAAATGGTTAAAGCCGGCACGGCGATGCGTGCCGACTACGTATTACATCAATGTTTCATTTTTTGATGGAAACAATCGTTCCTTTTCCACCCTCTAGTCGGAAGGAAAACGATACGCGGTCTCCAACCTTCAACCCTGCCAACTGATTTTCTGCCACGGAAAACGCCATGGTCATCGGTGGCCATTGCACCGCTGGAACGGCGCCGTGAGCGAGGGTTACCGTATGTTTTGCGGGATCAATAGCCTTGATCGTGCCCTCGGCACTGGCGACAGGCGTTTGCTTCGATTCCTGCTTCATTTCCATGCCTTCCATATCGTCCATTTTCATTCCCTGCATGTCCTCCGCTCGGGTAACAAGAGAGAACACAAGGGCAGTGCCGGCAACTGCAATAAGGGTCAATTTCATGCGATTTTTCCTTCCAGGGTGACGGGTTCTATTGGGAGATTTCGACGGCGCATCAAGCGATAGGCCGCCGGGATGACAAACAGGGAAAGCAAGGGCGCCGTGACCATACCGCCGACCATGGGTGCGGCGATGCGGCTCATCACTTCGCTACCCGTACCGCTGCCTAACAGGATGGGTAGCAGGCCGGCAATGATGACGGCCACCGTCATGGCCTTGGGGCGCACCCGCTGCACAGCGCCTTCACGAATCGCCGCAACCAGTCCGCGTTCAGAGCTGTCGCCAAGGTCTTCACGTTCGGCCCAGGCATTCTTCAGGTAGAGCAGCATGATCACGCCAAACTCCGCAGAGACACCGGCCAACGCGATAAAGCCGACCCCGGTAGCCACCGACAAGTTGAACCCCAGCAGGTAGAGGAACCATGCCCCTCCAGTCAGTGCAAATGGCAGCGTGGCCATGATCAACATGGCCTCATCAAAGCGGGCGAACGTCAGGTAGAGCAGCACGAAGATGATCAACAGCGTGGCCGGCACCACCAGTTTGAGGCGTGCGTTGGCCCTTTCGAGAAACTCGAACTGCCCCGAGTAGCTCAGGCTCATGCCGGGTTGCAACTTGACCTGCTCATTGACGGCCCGACGCAGATCGGCGACCACCGAAGCAATGTCCCTGCCTCGCACATCGATGTACACCCAACCTGAAGGCCGTGCGTTCTCGCTCTTGAGCATCGGCGGACCGTCGGTGATCCTAATCTTCGCCACAGTGCCAAGGGTGATCTGGCTGCCTGACGAGGTATAGACGGGCAATTGCTCCAGGGCACCCGGCGAGTCGCGCCATTCACGCGGATAACGTACGTTGATCGGAAAACGTGCAAGCCCTTCAATGGTCTCCCCGACATTTTCACCACCGATAGCGCCAGCCACGATGGACTGCACATCGGCGATATTCATGCCATAGCGGGCCGCTGCCTTACGGTCGATATCCACGTCGATATAGCGACCACCGGTCAGGCGCTCGGCCAAAGCCGAACTGACACCGGGCACGTCTTTGGCCACTCGCTCGACCGCCTGGGTGACCGCATCAATTTCCGTCAGGTTGGTGCCGGCAACCTTCACGCCGATTGGACTCTTGATACCCGTCGCCAGCATATCGATGCGGTTACGAATCGGCGGTATCCAGATGTTGGTCAGGCCGGGTACACGCACCACGCGGTCCAGTTCCTCCACCAATTTTTCCTGGGTCATGCCCGGACGCCATTGCTCATGGGGCTTGAACTGAATGGTGGTTTCAAACATTTCCAACGGTGCCGGGTCGGTGGCGGTCTCAGCACGGCCGGCCTTACCAAAGACGTGCTCAACCTCAGGCACTGTCTTGATCAAGCGATCCGTCTGTTGCAGCAGTTGCGCGGCTTTCTGCGCCGACAGCCCCGGCAGGGCAGATGGCATATAGAGCAGATCACCCTCGTCCAGTGGCGGAAGAAACTCTCCACCCAAACGAGACATTGGCCACAGCGCACTGACAAACACCAAGAGCGCCACCAGAAGAGTGACTCTGGGACGACGCAGCACCGCATTCAGGGCGGGTTGGTAGATCCGAATCAACCAACGGTTCAACGGGTTCTGTTGCTCACCCGGAATTCGCCCCCGAATCCAGTAGCCCATCAGCACCGGCACCAACGTGACCGACAACCCCGCCGCTGCGGCCATGGCATAGGTCTTGGTAAACGCCAACGGCCCGAACAGCCTGCCCTCCTGAGCCTCCAGCGTGAACACCGGAATGAATGACAACGTGATGATTAACAGACAAAAGAACAGCGCGGGGCCGACCTCTGCCGCCGCTTCGGTCACCACATTCCAATGCCGTTCACCCTTCAATTCCTCTCCAGGATTGGCCGTGTGCCACGCCTCGATTTTCTTGTGGGCGTTCTCGATCATCACCACCGCGGCATCGACCATGGCACCGATGGCGATAGCGATCCCGCCCAAGGACATGATGTTGGCGTTGATGCCCTGGTATCGCATGACGATGAAGGCCATCAGCACCCCGACCGGCAACGAAATGATCGCCACCAGGGATGAGCGCAAGTGCCAGAGAAAAATCCCGCAGACCAGCGCAACGACGATGAACTCTTCGAGCAGCTTGTGGCTGAGGTTTTCCACCGCGCGGTCGATCAGCTTACTGCGGTCGTAGGTGGTGACAATTTCCACGCCCGCCGGCAGACTGCTTTTCAGTTCATCGAGTTTGCTCTTGACCGCCGCAATGGTTTCGCGAGCATTCTTGCCGCTGCGCAAAATTACCACGCCGCCGACAGTCTCCCCTTCGCCGTCAAGTTCGCTGATGCCACGGCGCATTTCCGGGCCCAACTGGATCGTCGCGACATCGCCCAGGGTCACGGGTACGCCGCCCGCACCGAGCTTGAGCGGGATCGCCCGAAAGTCATTGAGCGACTTCAGGTAGCCGGAAGCGCGCACGATGAACTCGGTCTCAGCCATCTCAAGCACGGCACCACCAGTTTCCTGGTTGGCCTTGCCAATCGCCTCGGATACCTCGGCCTGAGTGATACCGAGGCTGGCCAGCTTGAGCGGATCAAGCTGCACCTGATACTGCTTGACCATGCCACCGACCGTAGCGACCTCCGCAACATTGGGCAGGGTCTTGAGTTCGAACTTGAGGAACCAGTCCTGAAGCGCGCGCAGTTGTGCCAGATCGTGCCCACCCGTGCGATCCACCAGTGCGTACTGGTAAATCCAGCCTACCCCCGTCGCATCCGGCCCCAACGCTGGTTTGGCACTCGCCGGCAAGCGGCTTTGTATCTGACTCAAGTATTCCAGAACCCGTGAACGGGCCCAGTACAGGTCGGTCCCGTCCTCGAACAGCACATACACAAAGCTGTCGCCAAAAAACGAGTAACCACGCACTGTTTTGGCACCCGGCACTGAAAGCATGGTGGTGGCCAACGGGTAGGTCACCTGGTTCTCGACGATTTGCGGGGCTTGTCCCGGAAATGGCGTACGGATGATGACTTGCACGTCAGAGAGGTCCGGCAGCGCATCAATGGGCGTGCTCTGTACCGACCAGATGCCCCACGCCGTGACGAACAAAGTCGCCAGCAGCACCAGGAACCGGTTGGCCACTGACCAGCGAATGAGGGCAGCGATCATGGCTGACCTCCCGATTTATCTAGGCGTTCGACCCGAAGACCATCGTCGGTCTGGCTCACAGCGACTTTGACCTTGTCCCCCGCCTTGAGGCCTTGTTTCAGCGCCGGGCTAGCAAGTGGAAACGTCATCGTCATGCCAGGCATGCCCAGCGTCTTGAAGGGACCATGGGCGAGCGTGACTTCTTTATCGTCGATCTCGACGATCTGCCCGTCAGCTTCATGCAAACCGGAGGTAGCTGTGTTGAGAGGCGACTCTTGCACTGAACCGGCCACGATCCCCTTGAGACTGGCCTCCGAGTCGAGCAGAAACTGACCCGACGTGACCACTTTCTGGCCTTCATCCAGACCGTTGACGATGGCCGTCTTGCCATCGCTTTCCTGGCCGATCTGCACTTCCACGGGGCGAAAGCGGCCCGCGTCTTCGGCCAACATCACCAAGGCACGTCGGCCGGTGCGAATGACGGCCTCGCTCGGTACCCACAACACACTTTGCTCGGTTGAACGGTTCAAACGTACTTGCGCGGTCAAACCGGGCCTGAGGCGTCCGTCCGGGTTGGGCAGTTCCACCCGCACCCGCAGGGTGCGGCTATCCAGGTTGGTTTCCGGCAGAATCGCACTGACCTTGCCGTTGACCTTTGTTCCTGGGAAGGCTGGTAATTGTGCTTCAACCGTTTGCCCCACGGTGATGGAGCCAGCTTCTGACTCTGGAACGGCCACCGCCAGCCAGACACGGCTCAAACCATTGACACGCGCTAGCGTCTCGCCTGCGGCGACGGTCATTCCCGCGCGGATGTTCAACTCCTGTATCACACCACCGATAGGGCTGGTCAGTGTCAGGTAAGGCTGAACCTTGCCGCCACGCTCTACCTGAGCGATCAGTGCTGCCGGCATGCCTGTGAGCCGAAGTCGTTCGCGGGCCGCCGCTATCAAGTCAGCATCACCATTGCGCTTGAGGGCAAGGAACTCTGTCTGTGCGGCCGCCCACTCTGGCACCAGAATATCCGCCAACGCCGCGTTGGCTTTAAGCAAATCACCGGGGGCATGGGCATAGACCCGCTCCACGAAGCCTGGGGTGCGGGCCTGTATTACGGCGACATCGCGTTCGTTGAAGGCCAGGACACCGGTTACGTTGAGGCTGGATTCAAAGACCCCACGGCTGACCGTCGCAAATCGCAGACCAAGATTCTGCGTCAGACCTGGATCGATGCTGACCGTGGCATGATCGCTACCTCCACTGGCGTATTGAGGGACCAGCTGCATGTCCATGAAGGGCGATTTGCCAGGCTTATCGAATTTTTGCTGCGGGTACATCGGGTCATACCAATACAGTGCCTTGCGTTCGTCCGGTGTATTCTGGCTTTGCTCAGAGGCAGTACCGGGCACACCGCTTATGCGTTGGTGAGCAAACCAATAGCCACCGGCAACTCCCAATACCATTGAAACACCCGCCAGCAATGCTCCGCTCCATTTGAGGTTCATTGGCTGGACTCCCCATAAGCAAAATAAAGTCGCGCACGGGTCAGCGCTCGCTGTTCCTCCACGTCGACTTGTTTGAGGCGAGCCTCAATGAGTTCACGCCTTGCGGCGACAACGGCATTCAAATCCCCTTTGCCAGCACGGTAGCTGGCCATGCTGAGTTCGACCTTTTCCCTGGCCAGTGGCACCAGGCTTTGCTCATTGCGCTGGACCGCACGATTCAGGCTGTCATAGTCAGCCAGTTCACTCTCCAGTTGCTGGGTATGCTCGCGTGACAAGGCTTCGCGCTCGGCCTCAAGCTGACTGAGTTCAGCCTTCTTGGCCGCGATTTTCGGGTTTTGGCGTGAGTCAGGAAACAGCGGCAGGTCCCAGGAAAATTGCACGCTGACCATGTCGCCGAACTGACGGTCGCGATGCTGATAATCAAGCTCCCAACTCCAGTCTGACTTCTTCTCCGCCTCTGCCTCCCGGACCTTGGCTTGCGCTTCAAGGGTCATCGGCCCATACGCGGCCAACTCGGGGTGGTGTTGTAGCTTATGGGAGACGTTCGAGGTATCGACCGGCCATTGCGGCAAGCTGCCCACAGGCTTTTCGTTGGCGGCAGACCCAATCCAGCGTTTGAGCGCCGCGCGCGCTTGAGCACGCTGGCGAATCAAATCGTCCTGCTGCTCTGCCAGTTGAGCCGCTTCCTGTTTGGGTGTTACAGCGTCGGCAGGTTGAGCGCGACCGCCGGCAATCTGCGCCCGGACGGTATCAGTCAGCAGCCGGTTTTCCTTGTAGAAGTCCTGGAACAGCGCGTCTTTGCGTTCAACCGAATAGCTGCTGATCCAGGCCAACGCTGTGGATTGGCGCACGTTCAGGCGTTCGACCCGACGCTCGGCGGCAGCGCGATCAACGGCGGAGTTGGCGACCTCGATACGGGCCTTGCGCTTGTCACTGTTGGGCATTTCCTGCCTGACCCCGACCATTTGCATAGTCATGAAGTCGTCGTTGATGCTCCAGCGGTCCGGGCCGCCGATGGGGTAGTTCTGTACACCGGCCAGCAACTTGGGGTCAGGTAATTCACCCGCTGGAATAGCCGCGCTGCTGGCGGCCTGTATTTTTGCATCCTGTGCAGCCAGCGACGGCGCGTTGTTTTCGGCCAGCCGCAATGCTTCGTCGAGTGTCAATGCGGCAGCGAAGCTCGGCAATGCCAGTACGCTTGCCGCTAGGCCGGCCACGAGGGACCAACCTGTGCAATAGCACTTGGAGTTCATGTTTACGATTCCTGTGATGATCCACTGCACGCGTCAAAAGACATGCGCACAGCTATGCCATCCCGCTAAAACGGGATGAGGCTCAATTTGGGACAGGAATCAGACGCGAGGCGGTCGCCATACCCCGGGCGAGGTGGGCACAGGTACGAAATCGCTGGAAAAGGGAAGCACTATGGGGCTGAACAAGGTAACAGGAGGTTTGAGGATCGAGACTTGCAGCATACCGCCTGTCTTGCATTCCTGACCTGGCTTGCAGGGTTTGCCGTGCTCGGTCGGGCTCTTCATGTCGTTGCAGCAGTCCATGCCCATGTCATCCATCATCGCCATGCCCATCGTCTTCATCGGGCACGGTTCCGGTGCCTGAACGCCCGCCATCCCGCTGAGGGGAAGCGCCAAGCTAATCACGAAGATGAGGAAAAACCGCAGATAGCGTTTCATGGGGTTGGAGTGTAGTCGTCAGAAATGGCACTAACAATCAATTGAGCACACGCTTGTAGCTGCCTTCCGCAAGGCGCTGATTGCGCGTGATATAAGCGCTTCAGTATTAAGCCAACATTACTTGGTCAGCCAGTTCACTATCTCCTGACGTATTACGGCGAACCTTCAACAGTGCGCAGTCGAAGGGGCATTATCAAATGTCCGCAAAGGGTCGATTTCTGCCCGTCACGAAGGACAGCAATCGATCTAGGCTGTCACATCAAAATAGTCCTCCCAACGCCGCTGGCTCCCAGTTCATGATCACTAGTTCACCACTGACTTCAGCTTTGCCTTGCCGCTGGTTGGTCGTGGTATAGCGGATGTCCAACGTCTCAACATGAAAGCCTTCAAACACCCGGCGAATGTCCGGGTGATCATTGATGCTGACCATCACCCTGCCCTTGCACCGCCGCATGAAGTCGGCCATGCGCTCATAGTTTTCGAACGGAAAATCCACCCCATACCCGGCGGTTTGCCAGTACGGCGGATCCATGTAGTGGAAGGTATGCGGCCGGTCGTAGCGCTCGGCGCACTCCAGCCAAGGCAGGTTCTCGACGTAGGTGCCGGACAGGCGTTGCCAGGCAGCTGAAAGGTTTTCTTCGATGCGCAGCAGGTTGATCGACGGGGTGGTGGTCGCAGTGCCGAAGGTCTGCCCGGACACCTTGCCCGCGAAGGCATGGTGCTGAAGGTAGAAAAATCGGGCGGCGCGCTGGATATCGGTGAGGGTTTCGACGCGGGTCATCTTCTGCCACTCGAACACCTGCCGTGAGCTGAGCGCCCATTTGAATTGCCGCACGAACTCTTCGAGATGGTTCTGCACCACGCGGTACAGGGTCACCAAGTCGCCATTGATGTCGTTGAGCACTTCCACTGGCGCTGCCTGAGGCCGCATGAAGTAGAGCGCGGCACCGCCGGCAAAGACTTCGACGTAGCATTCATGGGGTGGAAACAGCGGAATGAGGCGATCGGCCAGGCGGCGTTTGCCGCCCATCCAAGGGATGATAGGTGTAGACATGGATAGCAAGACCTTTACTGTATAAATAAACAGGTGCTAGGCTCGCTGTGCTTTGTGCACAGAGCAGGAGCCTTGGCGGGACTTGCAGGGTCAATCTGCGGGGACGGTGGCCAGTCTGGATGTTGACGCATCCAGCCTGACCGCTCCATTTACTTTTATTTTTGAAACGCTGACTCGGAACGACTTGCGCGCCCGGGCGATCAATCGGCCACTTCAAGTACCACTTTCTGTGGTTTGCCGGAGGCCTTGGCCTTGCCCTCCTTGCCGCCATTACACTCCACCGACACCGTCCATCCGGAAGGGGTGAAGGTGTGATCTACCGACTCCACCAAGTACTCGCCATCCAGCCCGCGCTTGAAGCCTTGCGCCTGAATCATGCATTCGGCAAACAGGTCGGTCCGGCCCGGCAAGTCGAGGCGCACCGAGGCGGTGGATCGGTTGAACGCGGCTAGGCGCGCCTTGGCCGCCTCGTCCGCCGCCGTACGGTCTGGGTAGAGATGGCGGTCGGTGTGCACCGGCGGCAAGCCCTCGGGCACGTTTGGATTGTCCAGGTGCGAGATCACTAGTTCGCCGCTGGCTGGGTCCTGGTACTGGGTACTGACTCCCTGATGGGTGCTGCGGTCGCTGAAGCGAAACTGCCAGCGCGTCACGTCATTGCGTTGCAAGGTGACTACAGCCAAGGCCTTGCCACTGGAGCTCTGCCCGCCCTGTCGCGGCAGGACCAGCAGCTTGCCGTCGGCCACCTTGGCGGTACAGTCGTGTTTCTTGGCCACGCGGGTGATGAAGTTGAAGTCGGATTCATTGAGCTGATCCATGCGCGGTATCCAGGTATCGACCGGGCACGACGGCTGCCAGCCATTGCGCGCCGCGACATCGCCGACGATCTGCGCCAGACTGACGTCCTCCCAACTGCCGCTGCGCGTAGTTTTGCCGCTGCCGCGCATGTCGCTGGCCTTGCCGCTGATCACCAAGGTGTCCGGTGGGCCGGAGACGGCCACTTCGTCCACGGTGTATCGGCCCATGCGGGTCAGGTCGGCGCCGGCATACCCCAAATGGACCTCGATGCTCGCGCCACGCACTGGCAGCGACACCGCGCCGTCGCGGTCATCGATGCGCAGCTCAAAGGAATCTGAGGCCATGCCGGGCCGATCAGACAGTTGCAGCGACACCAGACGATCATTGATTAGATTGGTGATGTCGGCACCGTCGGCCACGATACGAAAATTAGGTGTCATGGATTTTTCCAAAAAAAACCCGCACGAGGCGGGCAAGAAAGTAAGGAGTATTAAACGATGAGCGACACCAGTGTAGTTCATCAATCCCACAACGAAATGACGCTGTCCGGCTCGACCACCAGGTCCGGCAGCGTGATCAGCACGCCGGCCCGGAATGGCTGTGGCTCATCCGCCAACCCCTGATTGGCCGCCAGCACCGCCTCGACGCTGCGGTTCAGGTGGCCGTAATAGTGGTGGCACAGGGTGTCAAGCAAGTCCCCATCAGCCGTTCTGCAGGTCATCGCCATAACGCACAAACTCCAATGAAAAGCCCTGCTTGCGCGGGATCGCCCCGGGCAGCAAAGCGGTTTGCTCTTCTTCGATATTGGTCAACACCCAGTTGCCCAAGACCTCGCCATAACCGGTGGTGAGGTTCAGCGGCAACAACTTGGCACCAATGCTGCGCAGCCTATCCAGCTGTTTGAGTCCGCCTTTGAAGCTCGGGTAGATCGCGCCCTTGAGGGTGATTTTCTCCTCCCCCAGCCCCACGGCCTGCTGCGCCGGGCGCCGGGTCAAACGCTCCTGTGCGGCCCAGCGAAACGCGGTCTGCCGCCGCAGCTCGTCAAACGCCGCGGTGTCCAGGTTGAAGTAATACGGCCGCTCATTGGCCTTGAGCGGATAGAGAATCAGCAGGTGCGGAAACGGCTTCACCGCATCGGGGATCGGCGTCATGTCGCCAGCAAACCATTCGGTGGGGAAGATGTTGCCCAACGCGGCATTGGCCTTTCCGGCGACTTTGTTGAAGGCCGCGCCAAAGCGGCCGATCTGTTCGGTCAGCGCGGAAAAGTGCTCATCAAACTGTGCCAGCGCACGCTGGGTCTGGTTGTAGAAGCTGGACACCTTGCCGAGCTTGGCCTGCGCCGAGTTGATTGCGCTTTGCAGTCGTCGGGTCTTGTCACTGAGGTCATCGCTGAGAAACGGCAAACCTTCCAGTGCATCGGCTGCCCCGCTGATTTCATTGAGCGCGCCATTCATGGGCCCGGTCATCGACTCGATATCCGTGCGGCCGGCTTCACCGGCGTCGACCATAAACTTCAGGCCGCCCTGCAGGTGCTCCAGGTAGTTTTTTTCATCCGCCATCACTTTTCCCTAGCCCACATGAGGGGCATCAAACAACTGGCGGTCACGCGCTTCCCGGGCGAAGTCGTCAAACTGGCGCCGCAGGTACGGCATCATTTCTTGAACAAACTGCGCCGGGTCTTTCACATCGCCATGTACCTGAAAAACCGGGGCCGGGGCGAAGGTGAATTGCTGATCGACCTTCGGCCATTGGGGTGTCTTTGCTGCCGTGGTCGACATCAAGGCCGCCGCCGTCACGGGCGCGGCTGGAGTGTTTTCCATCGACCGCACGACCGCCCCCACCCCTTGGCCGGCGGCCATGGGCAAGATGCCGATGGGCGCTTTGGCCGGCGTGTCCCGCCCGCCAAGCAACGCCTTGCCCAGGGTCGCGCCCACGTCACCACCGCCCCATGCGCCGAGCGCGCCACCGATCATTCCGCCAATCGCGGTGCCGATCAGTGGAATGACCGATCCGATAGCTGCACCGGCCGCTGCACCCGCCAGACCACCGGCCAGGCTACCGGCCGCTTCGCCGTAGCCTTCGGCCTTTTCGTCACGGGTGGTCGCGTTCTGATACGTGTCCAACACCTGCACGCCGGCACCGACCGCCGCCAGTGCCCCACCCACTTTCAGGAAGCGGGTGCCGCGAGAGGCCCGACTTGCGGCACCCTTGCCCTTTCCTCTCTTCCGCTCTTTGCCGTGATCCGGAATGTCGTTACCGACGTCGTCGGCGTTGGTTACAAACACCCGCTGCACGATGTTGGACCTGTCGACCGAACCACGGGCGATGTTCATCAGCCCCCGGCCGATCTTCAACGCCGCCCAGGCCTTGCCCGCGAGCAAGGCACCGGCGCTCACCGCAGCCAGCCCCAGTACTACCTTGGGCGTTTCCTCGGACAACGCGGTCAAACCCCGCGCCGCCCCACCCAGCCCGGTCGCCAGTGCATCCGTCGCCGGTCGCAGGGCGTCACCGATGGCCCGCAGCGAATCGTTGAACGCCTGACCGGTTTCGGCCCAGCGTTGTGACGAGGCTTCGCGCCGTTCATTAAGGTTTTTGTCGAGAATGTTCTTGCGCAGACCGTTGGGGTTTACCGCATCGCGTTTCAGCTCGGCATACAGTTTTTTGTTTTGGGTGTACGCCATCAGCGCGGTCTTCACCTGCATGTCGGCAAACACGTCGCCCGTACGCAGGGTCGCGGCCAGCGCGTCGGCCATCACTTGCGCCTTGGCCGGATCGGTCTCCTGGCTGATCTGGGTCAGCCCGTGCTCCAGCTGTTGAGCCTTTTTCGGGTCGGTCTTGGCCACGTACTGACGAGCCAGTTCAAAGCTCGCTTCCAGGGTCGAAAGCCCCTTGCCAAGGGCGGCATTCATCGAGCCCTGATAGTCGATGCCGGCATCGGCATAACCCTTCACCGTTTCCCCGGAACCGATTTTCGCGATCCAGTTTTTCAGGTTGTTCGCTGCCTCATCGGCACTGCCGGCGCTCTTGATCTGCACCTGCAACATGGCGCCTAGCTGGGTCACCGCATCCTGCCCAGTGATGCCGCTGCTGGCCATCTGCGCCAGTAGTTCCGGAAACCACTTGGCCATGTCGGCCGCCTCGAAGCTGCCTTGCTGGCCCAGTAACGCCACCGATGCCAAGGCCTGTTCCATTTTTTGCGGGTCGGTGATCTTGGCGTTGTTCTGCATCGCCAGAATCATCTTCGCCGTGTCGGTGCCCGAGGCGCCCTGCCCGACTGCAAACTTGGCGGCTACCGGGGCGTACTTCAGCGCCTCTGCCAAGTCCATACCGCCACCGACCAGTTGGTTCACCAGGTCAGCCACCTGGGTGTTGGCCATGCCGGTGTCTTTTGAGGTTCGGACGATGTCGCGGACAGTGTCCACTTCCTCTTGGGTGTTGGCGGTACCGGACTTGATCGCGATGTCGCGAATAATCGCCTGAAAATCGGCGCTGACTTTGGTCGGCACCGCCGCTAGGGTGGTGCCGGCCACCGCCGTGCCAAATCCGCTGCGCAGACTCTCTTGCCCTTCTTGGACCTGCGCCATGCCTTGCGCTTTGAACTCGGCACTGCGCACCACCTTGCCCAGCGCCAGATACTCCTGACGCAGGCGACCCACCTCAATACCCTGCTTGCGCAGACTGGTGTTGTTGGCCTCGAGCTTTTTCAGCAGCGCGCCGGCATTGGCCGCGCCGCTGTCATGGGCTTTTTTCCATTCCTCGCGCAGGCGCATGGTCTCGCCGATGACTTTCTGCAAGCCCTTGGCGCGTACGGTTTGCGCCTCGAGCTTTTTCATTTCGCCGCTGACGTTTTTGAAGGCGGCGCCCAAGGATGAATCCACGGCGCCGCCAATCACCAGCCCGAGCGAGAGTTTGTTCGCCATGCAGGGTACCTGTTTGCAAAGGGGGTTGGGCTCAGTCCGTGAGCCACCAGACCATCTCGGAAAACGACAGCCCCTGAATCTCGGCCGCCGAAAAATTCAGCTCGACGGCCAAACGTTTAGCCAGGGCTTTTTGCAGCTTGGGGTTAAACCCCGTCATCTGCTCCCACACGAAAATAGGCGGTCTGCAGACGACGGTAATCCCGCATCAGCAGCCCCTCCAGATCTGCGCGGCCGATGCTCGCCAAACTGCAAAACAGGACCATCTCCTGCTCTTCTTCGTTGGTCCCACCCTGCAACGTGGCGGCGCGCATCTCGCGCACTGTCGGTTCACGCAGGGTCAGTTTGTCGACCTGAATGCCATTCGCCTGGCTCGCTTTGGATAACATGATGGTGGCAATACCATCGCCCAGTTGCAGCCACTTGGGCAGGACGTTGTCTTTTGTATTGCTCATGGTGTGGCTCCTTACATGCCCAGGGCAGACCGCACGGCGGCCAGTTGGTCGACACCGTCGATGACGCGGATCGAGTTGAGGGGATCGATTTCAAACATCACGCTGCCGTCGATCTCCAGTTTGTAATAGGTCACCGCGACGGCGTACTTGAACTCGCCTTTTTCACCCGGTTTCCAGTCCCCCGGATCGACTTCCTTGAGGCTGCCGCGCAGGGTGGCGACCACCGACTTGACCGAGCCTTTCTGGCCTTTGAATGCGCCGCGGAACGAGGCGTTGAATCCGGTCAGGTCAGACTGGCCAAAGAACTTCAGCACTTCGCGGCGCACGCCATTGGTGAGGAAGCTCGCTTCCAGCTTTTCCATACCCATGTCGAGTTCCACCGCGGCGTCCATACCACCCGCTCTGTACTCGTCGGTTTTGAGGGTCAGCTTGGGCAGGGTCAGGCTCGGCACATCGCCTTGCAGGCTGATGCCGTCGACGAACAGATTGGTGTTGTAGAGCACTTCCGGAATCATAAAGCGGCCTCCTTAGGCAGCGGTATCCAGCACTTCAGTGATCCACTGATCGGTCACCTCCACGCGGAAATTCGGGTTTTCGGCCGGCGGCACGTCGGTGAAACGGATGTTCCAGTACACCTTGCCGTCGCTGAGTTCGCTGGACGTATTCAGCTCCTCGTCGGCATACACCTCGAAGTTAATGATCGCGCCCTGATTTTTCAGGTCGCGCATGAACGCCTGCAGGCCTTCGGTCACGTCCTTGACGTAGGTCGCGGTGATCGAGCGGTCCACCGCCCACTTGTGTGCGTAGAGGATGGCGTCCATGACGATATCCAGCGTGCGCACACGGGTGACGAACTTCCATTTCGGGTCGCTGGACAGCGTACGGTTGCCCCACAGCCGGTAGCCGTCATCACGAATGATCGTGGTAATGTTGGCGTTGTTCAGCAGGTTGGCCCGGCAAGAGGGATCGCCGTCTAGAAACTCAATCGGCCGCGTGGTGCCCGTGATGCCGACGAATTCCTTGTTCGACGGCGAAGCCCAGAAACCGTAAGTGGCATCGGTCCAGGCAAACAAACCGGCGGTCCAGGCCGAAGCCGGCGCGTTGATCGTGGCACTGGTCCCGGTGTCCCAGAACTGCACCCCCGGATCGACCATGTAGGCATGCTTGCTGCCGAAGTTGGCGGCATACTCAATGGCCGCTTCGTCGGTGGTGTTCGGCCCGTCAATGATGGCCATGGCGCGCATCTTGTCGCCCAGCGCGACCAGCTCGGTGGCTACCGCCAGCGTCGCCGAGTACTGCGGCGTCACCAACAGCCGCGGCTGTGCGTTGAATTGGCTTTTGCCGTTGAGCAACGCCTGCATGCCGGTCCGGCTACCGTCGGCCCATACCCCGCCGATGATGGCCGACAGTTGCTCCGCCTCGTCCTCCAGGACGGGCACACCGACGGCAACAATCACGGCCTTGGCCCGTTTGAAAATGGCCTTGCAGTCCTGGGTGATCGCCGCATCCGGGCCCCAGGCGGCAACCGCTTCGCTTTCGCGAGTAATCAGCAGCAGTTCGTTGGCCGCGGCGGCGGCCGGTGGCCCCACGGTGAAGGTGTTGCACAGGCCGATGATCGATGCGGACGGAGTGGCAATATGACGTGCCCCGGTGTCCACCAGCGTCACGGTGACGCCGTGAAAGAAACTCATAGTGTGATCTCCAGAAACGAAAAAGCCCCGCATAAGCGAGGCAGTGAATGAGGTGACACCCAAACTGAAACTTTTGTTAAGCAGCCGGCCTTACTGGACGCAGGGTGGAATCCGGAAAGGCTTGTGACTGGGGCCAATTGCGAAGGTCCACGCGGTACTGGCGCCACTGAGTCGGTGTACCCACGGATGCAGGGTCAGCGTCCTCGGCCTTCAGCAGCTCGACATCGGCAACCTTCAGCTCGCTGTCACGCCACGACCGTTCGGTGTTAATGATGTGGACCGGAAGGTTGGGGCTTGGAGGAAGGGTCGACACATCAATGTCGTTTTCTTCAATGTACCCAAACACAGCCAACGTAGCCGGCGCTGTATCGTCCGGGTTTGCACTGAACGGAATCCACCCATACGTTTCGTGAAGAATTTCACAGTCAACAATCCCATCCTGAAACTGGGTTAACTCCCTGACTTGGTAGGCATAGGGTGGCGGGACTTCAGGTGGAGGCGGCGGTGGAGGTGGATCAAAGGGTTCTACAATTGGATCGTTATCAATGTCGTCAGGCAATGTGAAACCCTCATGAATAGAGTGCTGTAAGCGGAACTTGCCGAATTGAGATAAGCCGTTAAGTGCCCAGTAAAAGGCGCTTAATTCGTCAGGCAACCCTCATGCACAGGGTCACGGAGTCACCGGTCGAGGCATCCGAGTCGTTAACGCCGCCCATCAACATCCAAGTACCCGCCGGATTGCCATGATTCGACGTCGCCTGGCAGTCGGAAAAGAGCAGGTTTACCGCTGCAACCAAGGTGCCTGGCGCAGTGAGACCATTGCCACCGACTCGAAAGAGGCCATAGGTGCCTACTCCACCCACAGGCTGACTGCCAAGGGTGGACATGAGGCTCCAGAAGGTTGGGAAGTTGGCGGCTAGGTAGGTGCTTAACCATCCGCCCCATGTAGGGCCATAGGAGTTGCCAAGGGCATCGAAAGTCGCAGTGCCGTAGCCGGTGGATACACCAACACCCGAGTAGAGGCCGGTATGTCCAGTAATGTTGGCCTGCGCAATGATGTTGTTCCAGAAGGTGCCATCACCCGATACGGTGATTCCGTTGACAAACGCAGGGGCTTTCAAGAGGGCAAGGCCACCAAGATCGGTGGTATCAACCGTAACCTTCAAGCCTGTGTCCGACCATCCGATGAAAATCTTGCTATTGCCTTGTCCGGTACCGCCACCTTGCTGGACTGGGGTGAAGCCGAGGGCGGGTTGATATGAGACGGGGTTAAAGTTTTCACTGTCCCAAACCGTAACCCACGGTTCCCAAACACCGGCATTCATGCTCCGCTCATATCTAGGGCCGCCAACAGTGAACGCCTCTTGAAATGCATATTCCCCCGGCGCACCCGCGGACACACGAATCCAGCCGTAATACTCATCTTGCGGCCCCCCCGTGCCAGCACTCACGTAATAAAGCGCGCTAATGAGGCTTAAGAGGTCAATATTTCCATTAGGTAGGCTAAGAGCCGGTCCTCCCACCCCGAAGGCTCCAACCATCATCAACGCCTGAGCCGTGACATCATCAGAGCTAATTTGCGCATTTTTGTACGCGGCGGTCCCCAGCCCCAGATCATCACCAGTCAACTGGTCACCCGCTGTCACCAAACCTTTTTCATCAACGGTAACGCTGGAATAGGTGCCCGCCACAACGCCGCTATCGACCAACGTTATTGCTATGTCAGCGTCGTCGGTTCCATCAAACGACGCGCTGCCGGTGGCCGCCCCGGTGATGCGCAGCGTACGCTCTGTTTCCAGTTGGGTGGCCGCCACGGCAGTACCGTCCACGGGCAAAGCATCGGTGATGCCGTAACCGTCGAGGGTGGTCGGGTTGGTGCCGGCGATCACCCGGCCAAGGGCATCCACGGTGACACTGCGAAAGGTATCCACACCGGCCCCGCTGCCACCCGCAATCAGTTCGAATTGCAAACCGGTGGTGCCAAGGGTAACCGGCGCGTCGGTGACCAGTTGCCAGAGGCTGTCGCCGTTGACAGTGCCCTGCTCCACCTGAATAAACAGTCCCGGAGTCACTTCCAGGCTGTTGTCGGCATCGGCCGCCCGTTCCCAGCCTTCGGCGCTGACAACATAGACACCGTTGTCCTGTGCCTCTTCTTGCGCGGTCACCAGCACGCGATCCCCCACCACCACCGCCACGTCATCGATGGTTTGCACATTGCTCAGGGCAATGGCGGCAGTCGCCGCCACCCGCGCTGACTGCTTGTGATCCAGTTTGGCCAGCGCCTCGCTGATAGCCAGATCGACGTATTCACGCGTGGCCAGCACCACCGCCGGATCGATCTTCAGCACGATGTTCGCCGAGCTGCTGACGATGAAGTTCATCCGCACGACCTGGGTCTTGCCACTGCCTTGGTCGAGCAATGGCTTGTAGCTCGGCGCACAGTTGGCCACCGCCACCAGGTCGCCGTCGACATCGTACAGGCCGATTTCGCGGATCCACTCACCGCCGACTTCCGGCGGAATGATCTGCTCGGTGATCACGGTGTTGGGATTGGCCGGATCGACGCGGATCTGGTTGATCGGCGCCCGGCGCCATTCGTGGATCAACTGAGTTTGCAGACGGTCGGGTATCGGGTCGGTGCCGTTGGCATCCCCCAGGCCCATCTCGGTGAACATCCAGTCCAGGCCCATGGCGATGGCATTGGCATGCTTGGCTTCACCGACCGCCGTGAGAATGGCAAAAAACTGACTGGTTTTATCAATCATAGGGATAAACATCCAAAGTATCGGTTTCATCGACGCACAGCGCCGGGCCAAAAGAGCCGGTCACGTCGATGTCTTTCGGCGCCGGGGGGTACACATCGATTTCTTCGCCTTCTTGCACACACACGGCAATGCCCAGCACCCCTTCGGTTTGCAGACTGAGCGCCAGATGGGTCATGTGCCGGCTGACCGGACGGGCGTCATCGATCAGCCACGCCAGTTCCTCGTACAATTCCTCGGTGATGCCGGCATCATTCAGCCCCACCTCGAGGGAAAAGGTACCGGGCACGCCTTCCGGCACGGTGTCGAACCACTCGACCACGTCGATCAGGTAGCCCAAGGGCTCGACCACCCGGCGCAATGAACCGATGGTGCCTTTGCGTGCGTGCACGTCGTAGGCCGACCGGATCGCCGTGCGCTTGGCCTCCGGTGTCCAGGTGTTATTCCAGCGGTCCACCGACCAGGACCAGGCCAGGTACGGCATCAAGTGTTCGGGGCAGGTATCGGCGTTGTACAAACTGCGCAGCGGTATCAACGTGTTTTCGTGGTTGGCCGCTTCCACGGCCAGCTCCAGCGGCGTGCTGTTGAGCGGTAACTGGCTGCTCATGTCAGGCTCCCAGCGTCACGCTGTAACCGGTGCAATACGCCGCCTCGGACTTGCTCGGTTTGATGTCGGCCCAGTCCAGCAGCTCGACTCGGGCGATACCGGGTATGTGCAACTGTGCATCGATCCCCGAGCGCGCCACTTCCAAGCCCAGGCGACGACGCGGGTTGATCCACTCGCTCAGGCGTTTCTGGCTTTCGGCCAGATAGGCTTCGTTTTCCGGACCGGGTGCCTGCGGGTACAGCACCGCTTCAATGCGGTAGTCGATCACCACAGCACTCTGCACTGTGAGACGGTCGGCCACGGGCCGGACGTCTTCATCATTGAGGTGCAGCCGGACCTCTTCCAGCAGCTCCGGCGAGGCGGCGCCACTGCCGTCCAGGCTGAGCACGGTGACCACTACCTCCGCCGGTGCCGGACTTTCCGCCGTGGCATCGGCCACCAGCCCCGAGGCGTTGCGGGCATGCAGGATGTAGCTGTTGCGCGGTCCGGCGGTGGTCAAGCCTTCATACGACATCTGCACCCGCTCGCGAAGGGCATCGTCTTCCTCCAGCACCTGCGGCGTCGGCGGCACCGTGCTCGAATCTCCCGCCTGAATCACCAGACGCTGCAGATTGACGTTGGCGGCCAGGTGATCGAGGTCGCCGCGCACGGCGTGGGCCAACAGCAAGGCCTTGCCCGCGTCGTTGACCCGCGCCCGATTCTGCACGGCGCCGTACGCGGCCTGTTCGATCAGCTTGAGCACCGGGTCGCTTTCCAGTTCCGCGCTCCAGTTGTCGCCCATGCTCAGGCGGAAGGCTTCCAGCTTCTCCTGGTAGACCACTTCAAAGTCAAGGTCCTCCAGCACTTGCGGCGGCGGCAGTGCTGCCAGTTCCATGGTCATGCGGACACCTCCAAAGTCACATCACTGCCCAGGTACTGCCCGGTCAGCTCGAACGTAATACGCCCGTCGAGGATGGCCACGGCGCGCACCCGGCCCAGCTTCAGGCGTGGCTCCCACCGCCCGAGCGTGCTCGCCACTTCGGCCTGCACGGCACTTTTCCAGCCGTCATTGACCGGCAGGTCGACAAAGCGCCGCAGCTTGCTGCCGTATTCCGAGCGCATGCGCCGGCTGCCCAACGGCGTGGACAAAATGTCCTCGATGGACTGGCGCAGGTGATCGAGGCCGGAAATGAGCTGACCGGTGCGGCGGTCCAAGCCGATCATCCCAAGCATTGGATCAGCCCTCGACCGCGACAAAGTCCTTACGGCCGCGCAAATACTCCAGCGCGACCGCGTCATCCGAAGCCACCGCCACCTGCGCCTTTTCCACTTTCAAGGTGCGCTCGGTCTCCAGCAGGACCAGCACCCGCGAGGTGTATAAGGTGTCGCGAAAGACGCTCAACGTGGCCGGCGCCGGCGCCTCGGTGGTAGTTGGGACGTCCTTGGTTTTACTGGTCATGGCTTTCTCCAGACATGAAAAAACCCGCACGCGGCGGGCTGAAGGTGAATGTTCACTCAATGCGAGTGGTTGTTGCTGTTGCCGCCGGCATCCATGATGGCGCCGGCGCCGGTGATGTCGCCGGACACGCTCAACGCACCGTCGATGCTCACCTCACCCGCCAGGGTGATCTGGCTGGCCGTCACCCGGATTTGATCCGGCGTCACTTCAATCAGCGAGCCACCGACCGTGATGGCCGCGCTCGTGCCGCCGGGTAACGCGATGCTGTAGGAGCCAGCCTCCCAGTCGTAGATCAGCGAGCCGCCATCGTCGAAGTACCAGGCCTCGACATGGTCACGGTTATCCGGCGGGGCCCCGGCGTTGCCATACAAGCCCGGGATAAAGGTGCCCATGGCCGGGTCACCGCTCGGGCTGAACAGCGCGCCCTGTTCATTCAGGCTGGGTGCGCGCCAATGACGGGCCTTGCCGGCGGCTAGGCTGTGCCAACGCACCCAGGCACTGACCCACGTACCGGCCTTGACCCGCACCCGAGCGGCCAGAAGATCGACGCCGACCACCACGCAGGGCAGCAGCATCGCCGCGATCATCCGGTCGTGTTCAGCGCTGACGTATCCCATGCCAGATCCTCCGGCGGAAAGTAGTGATCTTCATTGCCGGTACCGGTGCAGCCATCGACGTTCAGATACAGGGTGCCCGGAGGCTCGACAGGCCACAGCCACTCCACCTCACCGAGGTGAATCTGCTGGGTCCACTCCACCGTCCATGCGGTGTAACCATCCAGCTCCGGTTTGGTCCAGTCTTGCCGCGAGGCCACAAACTGCGCCTGTTCGACGTTATCCAGCCCCCAGGTTTGCGCTCGCAATAGCACCGCAATCTGTGCCGCCAACTGGGCACCCAATTGCTGATGACGTGCCAGCTCGGGCGCGACAATGGCCCGTGCTTCAAAACGCAACACCAACACCGTTTCACCGGTACCAATGTCTGTCCCAGGTTCAAACTCAACCGGCTCCAGAAACACCGCCGGCAGTGCGATTCGGTCCTGAATGTCCGGGCAGGTCGCCACAAACCGCACCGTCGGCAAGGCTTGACGGATGTGGTCCTCGATGGCGGCGTACAACGCATCCAGCGAAAAGGCAGGATCAGACACGGGCGTTCCCCTTCAGGTATTTATGCAGTTCGAAGTTCATCTCCTGCCGAAACACGACCAGCAGGCGCTCGTCGGCCTTGTTGGCCCAGGTGTAAAAAGGCCCTTCGACGTCTTCAAGCGAGACCTTGGCCTTGGCCAAGGGAAAGCGGTTGTCGTTTTCCGCGATCCAGCCCGAACTGGTGCCGCCGCCCATGGACGCGCTGCTGCCGGGATAGTCGTCCGGGTTGAAATGTTTGCTGGAGGTGCGAATCCAGATGTCCGCCTTGTTGCCATAGACGCGTTTATAAAACGCCCCCTGATAACGCCGACCCGCCACCGAAACACCCGCCTTGCCCTGACGGGGATTGCCTGTCCGGCTGGCCTCAATCGGGTTGGTGCCAAACCAGAGTTTGCCCAATTGGCCCGGGCCTTTGATGGGATAGCTGCGCAGGCGCTGACGCACCGCCCGCACGGCAATCCGCTCCTGCTTACTGACATCGCGGGCCATGTGCGTGGCCAGCCAGCCCAAGGTCTTGTTGATCGCCCGTCGTTGCGCCGCGGCAGCGGCCTTGGGCATGACCTTGGCCAGCTGTTTAAACGCCTGCATATCGTCGGTAGAAAACCGCATTGCCACCGGCACGGCACTCATGCTTTTAACCTCAACGACAAGGCCACCAGGCCATCGCCTGCGGGCTCAAGGTGAGTCAGGGTGTACTCGCCGCCACCGTCCAGGACGGGCAGATCGATGTGCACCGTCTGCGTTTTTTCAACGCCGGCGGCATCGGCCACCCGGATGTGAAAACACGGTTCGCGCAGGCCCGTGTTCAAGCGCCCGACCTTGGGCTGCAACCACGGGGCCGAGAACATGCCCAGCACGCGCCGGCCTTCGATGTAGCCGACATCGCCCAGGGTGTCGAACACCACACTGTCGATCCTCTCGACCAGCTCTCGAAAGGCCATGCTCAGAGCGTCAGCAGGATCTGTGCCCGGGGCCGTGTACACAGGTGCAACGGGTTGGACTGTGCTTCACCGGCCATGCCCTTGTTGAACGGCAAAGGCTCCAATTTGCTGTAATACGGTAGGCCTTGGGTATTGGCCGTTTCCATGTAATCCGCCGGCGCAAAGCAGGAGATGTACAAATCCGGTACGCCTTCCGGAATCAACAGCGCGGTATCGTCATGAATAAACGACACCCCGGCGATGCGTCCGCGGTAACGCTCCCAGACAATGCCGCCCAGCTCAAAGCTGTCCCGCGCATCGCCGCGCAATTCCGCGGCCTGGATCGTATTGAGGTAGGTTTCTTCCACCGACTTGTGGGTGATCAGCTTGTTCCAGAAATTCTTGCCGCAGAAGGCCCGCGCGCCCGAGCTGGTGACGCTGCCCAGTTCATCGTCCTGCATGTCCAGCGCTTCGCCACACTTGACCCGGATTTTCGTCGCCGAGTCATTGAGGCCCATGGACAGGCTTTGTTGCTCCACGCCAAACGCCTGATAGATGTTCAGCAGGACCGTCGAGCCGTCCGCGTCCAACACCAGACCGTTCAGCGCGCCCATACGCTGGAACTCATGGGTGGCATCGAGCTGACGTTTGGCGTTGCTCAGACGTGTATTGACCACGCCCTGCACCGCCTGCAATTCGCTCGTTGTGCCAAAGGCACGAATGCCCTGAATCTCGTCGGCCTTGATGGTGAAACGCTGCGGCAGATGCACGGTGTTGAACGGGATCATCTGACGCTTGCTGACACCCACGACCAGCCCCGAGGTACCGCGTTCACCCGCCGGCACCAGGGCCAGGGTGTTGCCGTCCTTTTCAATCTGCACGGTCAGGGTGCTGATGCCTTCCTCGCGAAACAGGCCCAGGCTGCTGATGCGCCCCGGCAGGTATTCCTGCTCATTGATCGCCGCGGTGAGCGAGGACACGGAAAAAACATCGTCGGTAAAAATGCCAATGTCGGCCATGAAGGACTCTCCAAAAAAGCAAAACCCCGCACAGGGCGGGGTTGGGATGAAAGGGAAATGACTTAGCGGGCAATTACAAACTGAGCCGCCAAGGCAACCTCGGCCTCAGCATCGAAACCGGTCAGGTGCACTTCGCTGACCTCGGCCAGCCGCACCACGGCACTGGCGCGGCGCTCTTCGGTCGATTCACCCAGCGGTCCGTAGAGGATGCAAGCCGCCACTTCAGTGCCATCGACGGCGGCAGGATCGTAGGGGGCAAATTCATTGCTCGCCGCGATCAGCCCCAGCACTTGCCCGGCGTTCAGGGCGGCACCAGCGGCGACCAGAATGGATTCACGAGAAATCTTCCCGGCCCCCTCGGAGAGCAGAAACTCGCCAGCGTGTAGCGTTTCGTACTTGATGGTCATGCGCGTGCTCCTTTTGCATTGTTGGATTGGCTGCCGTGAGCCGCTTGACGGGCCGCCCAGATCGATGGGGGATCCGGTTGTTTCGCCTGCGCTTTCGGAGCCGGGTCATGATTAAGCGGCAGGCTGTTGTCGATCTCGAAACCGTTGCCGCTGCTGACGATTTTGTCGAACAGACGTGCGCGCACCGCGGGCTCGTCCAGCCCCGCGGTCACGTACTCGACGCTGAGTTCGGGCAGACGCGCTGCGACACACAGGTCATGCACCGCCTTGGCCCGGGTCAACCCCGCCAGGACAACTTCCTCACTTTCAAGCTGAGTCGAACTGAGCAATGGCGCGACCAGGTTGCTGATCCCTGACTCCGCGCAACGCTGCGTAATCAACAATGCCAGCTTGGCTGAGTCGATCGCAAGCTTGGGTGGATCGTTTGGTTCTAGCTCTGGCTCTGGCTCTGGTTCTGGTTCTGGCTCCACCTCCGGAGCGGGCTCAGGCAATTCATCGAGCTGGGCCAGCAACGCCGCGGGAGTGTGCTGGTAACGCTGCATCACCCCACCCTGCCCCAGGCACGCTTTCACCTGGACCCCGTCACCTACTTCATCGGCCAGCCCCAGTGCCACAGCTTCACTTGCGGTCAACCAGGTTTCGGCGGCCACCATCCCTCGTAACTCCACCTCATCGATGTCCGGTGCCTTGGCCTTGTAGGCCGCGATGATCGCCTCCATGGTCTGATCGAGAACATCGGCCACTTTACGAAAGCTGTCCGCGTCGCCGGCTGCGTACGTCCACGGGTTGTGAATCATCAACATCGCATTGGACGCGATCACCACCTTGTGGGCACCGCACACGGCGACACTGGCCGCACTCGCCGCCAGTGCATCAATACGTGCCGTGCAACGCTCTCCGAGCCGCGACAAGGTGTTGTGCATGGCCAACCCGTCGAACAGGTCGCCGCCGATGCTGTTGAACGCCGCGATCACCGGTGACACACCGTCATCCACGGCGCGCAGGTCCTGCATAAACTGACTGGCGGTAATGCCCCAGGTGCCAATTTCACCGTACACAAAGACTTCGATCACCCGCTCGGCGGCTTCGCCACTGGCGTGCACGGCGTACCAGCTTTTGTCCTGCACCGGGACCGGCTGACCGGCCTTGTTGTAAATGCGCGGCGGCGTGTTCTTGCTCATGCTTGCTCCTTGTCGTCGAGCGCCTGAAGCAGCTCGACGAGCGTGCTGTAATTGAGACCTTTGCCCCGAGCCCGTTCGGCATCGGCGGCGTTTTCTTCGTCCACCGTTTCGGCGTCATAGCCGGTACGCAAGACCATCTCGCTGCGCGAGGCAAAGCCGGCGTTGACCTCCATCGCGCGTGACTGAACATCCTGGACTGGGTGGATGTAGGCCCAGCCTTGGGGCACCCAACGGGTACGCAGGTACTCACGGCGCCGCTGCGCGTAGTCCGGCAACAGCACGGCACCACTGAGCACGGCCATGTCCATCCACGCGGCCCGCACCGGACGACATAACTGGTGGACATACACACCGAACTGCAGCTGCTCCAATCGACGCCGAAACTCGGTGAGCACTACCCGCAGCGCTCGGTCATTCACTTCACGCATGTCGCCGGTAAGGATCTCGTACGGCATCCCGGCACCCGCTGCCGCCGCCATCAATTGCTGACGCATGAAGTCCGGATAGTTGTTGCCGGCATCCGGCGGCGAGGAAAACTCGACCTCCTCTCCCGGCAACAACTCCTGCATGGTTCCGGGCTCCAACGCCACCATGGGTGTGAAACCGTCCGAAGAAAGGTTCAACGGCGCCCCGGTGACCGGGTCCACCGGGGTTTGAATGTCATCCGGTGAGGGCTTTTTGATAAAGCCGGCGAACAGGTTAGCCACCTCTTGGCGGAACAACACGGCATCGTCGTAGTTGTCCAAACTGCGCAGACGCTTGAGCACTGGAGACAAGCGCGGCAAGCCACGCAACTGCCCCGGCTCGACCGGTTCAAAAATATGCAGTACCTGACTGGCCGGAACCCGCACCAACTGGTTGTATCCGCTGTTCAGTGAGGAGGCATCGCCAGGGTGTGAGCGGTACATCCAGTAGGCGACCCGGCGGCTGTCCGGACTGAACTCAATGCCGGCGCGGATAATGTTGCCGTTGCGTACTGCCTCAAATTTGTCGTGCGGCACAAACTCCGGGGCCAGCACCTGAAGCTGCAACGGCACCACCAACCCTTCGTCGAGACTGCGCGGACGCAGGCGGACAAAACACTCACCGGCGGTTTCCACCGTTCGGGCGATCAACGCCTGCTGTCCATAAAAGTCGGTGAGGCCATCGGCATCGGACTCTTCGGTCCAGTCGGCCCAAAGCTCCTGCAACAGATGCCGCAGGTCATCGTCCTGGGTTTTCGGCCGCGGCGTAATACCGGTGCCGATCAGGTTACTGACCCGTTTGTCGATGATGTTGAAGGCGTAGGGATCGTTGCGCACCGCAGCACGGGAGCGTGAGCGCAGGTTACGAAGCGCCGGAATGGCAATGCTGTTGAACCCGGCGTCGGGCGCATCCCAACTGGCGGAACGACGCCCTTCGGCAGCGCCTTCATAGCTGGCCTTGATGTTCGAGGGGATCAGGAATCCGCTGCGACCCAAGGTAGGAAAGTGAGAAGCCATTACAGTCCCTTGCCTCCATGGTAAAGCCGCACGATGCGTGAACGAGGTCCGGCCGCCGCGATCAACGAGCTACGGATTTCATCACGTGCCCTGAGCAATTCGTCGATGTCACGGTACTCAACGTTTCGATCCGCGTAGCGCACGATTTTCTCGCCGCGTGCGATTGCCGTCTCGACCGCATCGAGTTGCTGTTGGGTAAAGGCCATGGGGATCGCTCTAAAAGAGAAAAACTACGTAAGGTAAAACTGCGTGCTTCCACTCAGCGCCGCTTGAGGTAGCCGCTGCTGGAGCTTCGACGTTGTGGGGGGCGTGCTACGGGCAGCGGTGCCACTGCCGGCTTGGCCGGTTGCGGTACGGAATCAGCAGGTGGCTGCCGGGGTGTGACCGGAGCGCTGACGCGTTCGACCGTGACGGGTTTCTCGCCCGGTGTTGCCGCTTGAAACAGCGCATTTCTCACCCGCTCCCAGTCGTGTTCCTTGTAGCGGTTCAGCCCCAGGTAATGCGCCATCGCCAAGCTGTACACCATCAGATCGAGGGCTTCGTTGCGCTCCGCCTTGCCCTTGACCCATTCGATTTTTTTGTAGCCTTTGACATAGCGGGTCACCTTGCGCTCGGCGACGCACTGGGCGAAAAAATCGTCCGGCAGATCATTGGCAAAGTGCAGCGCACCGGGACCGTCCTCCACCGGATAGCGGTTGTAAATCCAGTCCTTGGCCGTGTCAGTACCGACGAACCACAGCTCGACACCTTTGCGCTCGGTCAGGCCTTTCCAGGTGACATCCATCATCGAGGGCCGTTGCGCAATCACCGGCCGACCCGGCTTGCTCGCGCCCTTGACCGCGAAAATGTTGCGCCAGCGGCGCAGCCGGCAGAACTGATACACCTCGTCGGTGTGGTTGCCGCCGGAGTCGATGCCGGCAGCACGGATCGTCAGCTGCGCCCCACACGGATGCGGGTAACGCACCTTGAGTTTGTCGTCGAGCACCGACCAGGTGCGCTCATCAGAGGGGTCGCCCCAGATCACCTGGTAGTCGATGATCCAGCGCTCCATGCCAGCGCCCCAACCGACCACCATGAACTCCAACCGGTTGGCTTGCACATCGACCGAGGCCGTGAGCATCAGCACGGCGGATGGCATCGAACCCAGCCCATAGGTTTCAAGGCGCGCCCGGGCCATCAGCACATCGGCTTTGGTTTGCTCTTGGGCGCTGTCCCAGACCCTGGCCAGACGGGTGTTATAGAACACCTGCATCGGCTCCAGATCGCCGCGTGACATGGCGGTCTTGGCCTTTTCGAACTGCTTTGCTAGCGCGGCCCATCCGGTCCAACCGGGTGGCGAGTACAACGCGTTGAGGTTGAAGCCGACGGTTTCGCCATCACCCTCGGCATGGGCGCGCCATTCGCCCTTGGCCAACATCTCGCCCTTGTGATGCTCTTCGATCAGCACATCACAGTCAGGCCCGGCGCACTCGTAGTGCGCCAGTTGGCAATCCGCCGAGTAATGCAGGCGCTCCCATTCCAGCGCTTGCATGTGCCCGCAATTCGGGCACGGCACGTAGTAATAACGCTGATCGCTGATCTCGAACAAATCGGCGATGCGCGAGGCGCCCCTGATCGTCGGTGAGCTGGAAAAGTAGAACTTGGCGTTACGGCCAAACGTACTGCCGCGAGTTTCGGCCAGCTCAATCGGATCGCCCTCATCGCCCACGTCCACCACCCAGCGATCCACCTCATCGCCATAGATGTAGCGAGCCGACAGCTCCGACAGGTTTGCCGCCGAGCCGGCCGTAGTGACATACAACGAGCCCCCTTCGAACTCTTTGGTGTCCATAGTGTTGCGCGCATCACGCGCACGGTTCGCCGCCACACGCTCGCGCAGCACCGGGGTGGCCTTGATGGTCTTGCCGATGCGCGACGAGACGCGTTTGGCCAATCCCAGGCTGGGCAGCAGCGTGAGAATGTTCGACGGTGCCATATGGATCAGGCCACCAATCCAGTTCAAGGCAATTTGGGTTTTCATCAACTGCGAGGCCACCATGGTGACCACGCGTTTGCATGGATGAGCCGGCGACAAACACCGCATGGGCTCGCGGGCATACGGGGTCCGCGCCGTACGGTACTGGCCGGGTTCGGCGGCGCCGGCATCACGCGGGATGCGCATGTACTCGTCGGCCCACTGATCGATCCAGAGATCTGGGTCCGGTTGTAGCCCACGGAAATGCGCCTCACGGTACACCGTTGCACCATTTGGGATCTCTGAGGGCATAGATTTAACTCGGGGTTACGGCGTGCTCTAGATCCGCCAATGACACTCGTTCGGCGTCTTCCAGCGCTTGTCGAATCGCCGCAGTCAAAAGCCTCTCGATTTGCCAGGGGTCGGTCATCCCTGCCATTTCCGGGGCCAGGCGCGGAGGCAATCCCAGCAACTGATCACGCACTAGGCGGCCAGCGTTATAGGCTGCATTTTCCACTGCCTTTCGCTCAACGAGTGTGCCCTGCTGGGTATGAAAGTTGGCCTGCTCTTGCAAGGCCAAATAGTGTTCCCGCATAGCGCGGGCCTTCTGAAAATCCGGCGCCAGTCCCAGCTGATCAGCTTCGATTTCTTCGCCCGCGCTGGGGGCGTCGCGCTGAAGTCGCTGCTGCTCGTGTCGAGCAGCGACGCCGACTTTACTCGGATCGCTGGTCATCGCCAGGAGCTGATCGCTAGCATTCACGTCAATCAACCCGGCGCCGTTCACAACCAGCCTTTCATTTTGGACCAATTTACTGATGTGCTGCCTCGACCAGCCCTTCAGTTCGCCATATTCCTTGCGAGTTAAAAAAGCCATACACCTTCACCTGTTTATTTCCGGGTAACGCCTAAAATTGTCAACTTACTTGACAGGCTTCCCAAGCGTTTATCCGAGAGTTTCAATGTGAACATCTGAATAGAGCAGATAGGCGTTACGACCAGTCGTAACGGGCCTGTGCGGAGAAACGATGAGGGGGGATAAGTACAATCTTTGACGGCTCAAAATCGGGGATTTGCTGTCAACCTGTCAACCTGTGTCAACTAACTTTCAGACCCTGCCGCTAGCGCGTTTGCGCGAGTCTTATGCCCCGTGTTCCTTGGAAGTTGCCAGGGTCCCCGATGGATTTGGAAACCCCCGAAGGTCTTGCGCTGGTTGACGACCGCGCTTGAAACGGAGGCAGTCGAGATCGCGTGTGAAAGACTCATACAGGTAGCGCTGCAATCTGGCGGGCAATCTCGTCATGAATCAGTTTGGCTGACCAGGTATGCGCGATGAGGTCGGTACCGGCTTCCAGCAGTGCAGCATCACCCTCGGCTGGAATGGCCGGTTTGTCGCTCAGATCATTGTAACTACCGGAGAAGTCCGAAGTTCCACTGCCGATTGCAACACGAGCAGCGGCGGCGTCGACGCTCACCAGCACGGCCTTGCCTACATCCGAGGCGTCCGAGATGTTTTCAGAGGTGATATCACCTGGCGTGCCGGCTGCATTGTTCGTTCCCTTCACCACAGCCTGAAGCACTTGAAAGCCCTCAGTGATGGAAACAGGGCTACCGTACGGCTGCCAGCCATCGGCAATGGACTCGGTCAGCTTGGCCACCAGATCTTCAGCATTATCGGCCACGATTGCGGCATATTGGGTGTAGGCCATTCTTTAAACCTCGCGATTGAATGATTGAGCAGTGAGCGGCTGGCATGCCGGCGACTCACCACAATGGATGTAGCCGGTGCTGGCATAGGCCAACAGGAGCACAAGAGGCAGCAACCAAGGAAGGCGATTCACGGCGCCGAATCCGATTTTGGAAACTTGCTTTCAGCAATCCGATCAGCCCAGTGGGCGACTTTCTTCACCCCAAGGAAACCCACCCAAATGCCGACCGGCTGGGCCAGCGATGGCGACAAACCCATCAACTCGAAGCCCCAAATAATGCTCAGGGAGAGCAAGACACACATGGGACCTTCGATCAGCGCGTCTTTCCAAGTGCCGCCCGTGTAGAACACACACCCAGCACATTCATAGACTGTGACAAAAATGCCGCCCAAATAGTTTGCGAATGCTGACTCAGCCACATGAATGCAATGGCCCAGGTATCGGGTTTGTCCGGCATGTTCGGCATCTCGGATTCCTCCCTCTCGGGGAGTGAATAGATCCGGCTCCAACAGCACTCCCAGCTCGGAGCGATGGGTGTGGTGGAACCGAAAACGAAAAAGCCCCGCTCAATGGCAGGGCTTACAAGTAATTAAAACCCGATTTAATGGTCGGGTTTTTGAAAGCGTCGGGCTGCGTTCACAGCAATACACGCTGCTATAAAAACAGATCTATTCCGCGCGGAAAAGAGGTTTTTTTTCATTTTTCGCCTTCTACTGACGCGCCTGTTGCGGTTTGAAGCTTTGAACCGGCAGAAAAAGTTACTATGCTGAAGCCTCGAACCTTCAACCTGCCCGTGAGCTGGCGAATAAAAATTATGGCAACTGTCCCTCACACGTTATACAAGTATGTAACAGCTGAAAGAACTGATATCTTAAAAAACTTAAAAATACGATTTACACAACCACTCGCCTTAAATGACCCATTTGAATTTAACCTGTCATTTCAGGAGCTAGTTTCAGATAACGAACTGGCCGAAAAAATACTCACACTTGATAAAGAGCTATTGATTCGCCAAACTCTAGAAAAACTTCCAGCGCCTGAGCGAGCCGCCTTTAAGAGCGCCATCGCCTGAGGCTTTCGAGCTCATAATGGCCCAGGCACAGAAAATCTACTCTTTGGAAAACATTAGAAAAATCAATAGCGAATTTATAAGACCCCATACAAATAGAATCAGAAGCGAAATCTCATCAGGCTTAAACAAAAACATAGGGATATTAAGCCTCAGTTCCAAATGCGATATTGCACCAATGTGGGCGAGTTATGCCAATAGCTCTAAAGGCTTTGTAATTGGCTTTGATACAGCGAATCAATTCTTTAATCAAAGACGTTCAGAATCCGATGAGTTTTACCATCTACGGAAAGTAACCTATAAGACCATGCAGCTTTTCGGTAGCGTGTCGGAAATGACAAACGATATGCTCATTCAAAAAAATGAAAGCTGGGCGTATGAGGAGGAGTGGCGAATGTTACTCCCCCTCAGTACAGCAAACACGAAAATCCCCAACCCACAAGAAGACATTTTTCTTTTCGACTTCCCGGCCAGTGCTATTTCTCAAATTATTTTTGGGTTACACACTGAAAAATCAACCATCGCGGAGATTAGGGAAGCCATATCACAAATCAACCCTAACTCTCATATTCAGTTTAGCAGGGCTATCAGGGGCGCTACTGGATTTGAAATTGTTGAAATTTAGTCTTGAAGCTAAAATTATAATTGCTGCCACGCAAAGGCTACTATAATTCATGCAAAACCTTTTGCTCGTAAAAACAAGCCACGGGAATAGTTCCAAACTGATCATGCCGCGTTTCTAATTCCCACCGCGCAATCGATCCACGGGATTCCTGGGCTCGCCAATTCCCCGCGTCTTCCCTTCGCTTATGCCGTAGTGTTTGCCAACTCCTGAACCATGGTCCATTTGAAGCACCGTAGTAAAAGCCAAAATAATATCGCCCATCTGCTGATCAGCCCGCGATAGCTGCGCAACCGCACTATCAATAGCTCCTGCCCACTCATCTGGAGATGCGCACAGTTCTTGCTAGCCGACACTTGCGGCATCGCTCGACGCATCAACGCAAAAGTCGGCGAGTTGTAACCAGAAACTCCTGCGCCGTCCATCCGCCACCAACCCCATTGTTCCAGCAGGGGCGCGGTATCGCCAAAAGGTCGGCTTGCCGGCTTGCGAATCATCATATTCTTCAACTTTCTCTGTATTCTGATCCGCCGGCGCCGCGACGGCTGTTCTGTTTATATTCAGCCGGGCCTGTGACGACGATCCATGCTGGGGCGCGTCTACCCCTCGCTGGGCCTGCTGCAACTGGAAGCTCAATTGAGTCACCAACTCGTCCGAAGAAAGCACCAACTCCAGCTATTCTTGGTTAACCCAACCTGAGCCATTGCAAGCAGTGGGCCACATCAACCTATAAAACAGCCCTTTTCACTCATTGCTTTTACTCCCTTGCAGGTCGGGCAAGACTCCAGCTCGATCCGTTTTCTCTTAAAAGCCAAGCCCCCTGCCCTTTCTGGATGTTTCTGCGAATTCTCTCCTGTGGTTGTTTTCTGAAGGCGCATCGCAGGCCTTGTTCTGTATGGCCTCCAGAGGTTTACGGGAATCTCCGGATCTAACACCGGTCAACCCGTGAATCATGGAAAAACCCTTCTGATCTAGATGGATGTGCCACTGCTCCAGTGCATCGAGCTTGCGACTCATGACGTCCGACTGGATGTACACCTTCACGTTGTGGCCCATGGCGTGGTTGATCAGTAGCTCGCCGATCAGATGGTCAATGCCGATATCTGCCCAACCGGTGCGCGCCAATTTGCGTAGATCGTGGCTGGTCCATTCGCCTTGCCCCAATCGGGTCAATGCAGCACCGGGCCTGCCTCTTCACTGAGAGCCTTGCCATGGCGCGCCGGGAACAGGAATTGGCCGTCGCGCTCCTTAGTCTGCTGAATGTCGCGATAACGAATCAGCAGCTCGCGCACCTGGTCCGTCAGTGGCAGGTGATGCTCGACACCAGTTTTGGTGTGCTCCGCCGGGATGAACCACTCGCGCTCCGCCAGACTGATATGCGACCAGCGTGCCTGCCGGGTTTCGCCGATACGCGTGCCATGACAAAGCATCATCAGCGCCAACATGGCGTCGGCCGGCGCCGTCAGCACGACATGGGACAATTGCTCCAGTAGTTGCGGCAACTGAACACCACGTAACCGGCCAGGCTTGGCTCCGACTTTCGTCTTGCTGAAGTCGCTGAATTTGATTCCCGCCATCGGGTTAACGCGGATAAAGCCAAGTTTGAATGCCTGGTGCATCGCCTGGACCAGAAGCTTAAACACCAGCTGCACATAGCCCGCTGAGTAGCTTTCCTGCAACGGCCAGATCAGCTCGCTGTCGAGCATGGCTTTGTTGATATCGCTTAGAGGCAGATCACCCAGACGCGGCATCAAGTGACGTTTGATGGCCGAAGCGGCAGTGCTCTTGCGCTTGCTGGAAAGGCTGCGATCACGGGACATGCGTTCGGCGTACCATCCCAACAGCTCGCTGGTCGTGCCCCACTTGGACAGCGCCGAACCTTCGTTGGCAGCCACCCGCAAACGAACTGCCGGCAGTGCCGTGACCACTTGCTTGGTGCTTAGATCAGGGAAACCGCCGATACGGTGCCAGGTGCGTTTGCTGAGCAGGTACCATGAGCCACGGGAACGGTTCTTCGCAAAGCGAAAGTGCAACGCCGGGTGACTGGCATCGCGCAGATCTCGAACATGCAGCTTCTTGGCGTTGCGTTCGATCTCGGCATCCGACAGCTTCACCGCAGGGGGGGAACAAAGGGCGTCATTTTTGGGCTCAGTGAGGATCATCAAGACCAACGACTTGAAACGTGGTCGGCTAAATACGGGCGCCATAAAGCCAGGCCATTGCGGTCAACGAACAGCGCCAAAGCGTGGTCGGGGTGCTGCCCATATCCATCTTGAACAGAAACGCAGCAGAACACGGCGAACCGATAGTTCGCCGGGTTTGGCTGTAGGAAAGCGGCGATCAGGCATATCCAAACCGATCGCCAAGCGCTTGCGCATTAGCCCCCCTTCAGCAGAGATTGCAGGAGCTTGAATTTTTCGAGTGATTCAGCGGTGGACTCACGCTCGGCCTCGACGGAAAGCGCCACTTCCTCGATACGCGCCGCCAGCTTTTTCATGCGCTGTCCGACCTCCTCGGCAAAGTGGATAACTTCGCCAGACAGCATTGCCAACGTATCCAGAGCGCTGATCTCGGCTTTTTGAATGGTCATGGCGGCCGGCTGGGTTGGTTTTGACATGCTCTGATCCTTCGGGGATTTGATAGTAATGGCGGTACGCTGAAAGTGACCGTTAACGGGTTCGCGAATGAGACAAACCTCCCTTCGCTCACCCAGGCCGCGGGGGACAGCCAAGAACTGGCGGGCCCCCAGGCATCGGAAGCCATCAACGAACTGAAAAATATCGTGGGCACTACAACGCTCACGGATTGGGGCGACACGGAATTTCATGCGGGCAAGTGAAGATTGTCCGGCGGGCATGTTTTGTTTAGCTTGGCTGCATTCATCAAGAAGCCACCTGTGGGATTGAATGGATCAGGGGAGGGAGTTCAAGCGGGTACGTGGAAGCGAGGCGGAATGCTGCTCGCGTTTGACCCGGCCAGTGGCAAAAGCAGACCCTTAACTCGGCGCGAGCGACCTTGCCGTCAAGCGGGATCGACTGTTGCGACATGGTCATCAACAACCGCGCCTCGCCGTGCTCTTCCGCCAGCTGTGTTTCGGGCTTTTGCGAGTCGTGGCCAATGCCAATGGCGATGTCTTCGAGCGGCTGTCCGCTGACCAACATCCGAATCGTGATGTCGTAAGCTCTGTCAAAGACCTTGCTGGCTTTGTCGGAGATAAGATACGGGGTTGTGTGGTTCACAGTGGAGCGCGGCATGTCGAACGGCGGGATGAGAACGGGTGCGGTCGCCAAACCGGCGTGGATGGGAATTCTCCAACGCCTCGCGAAACGCCCGATCACGTGCGGGTGAATGCCAAACATCTCGGGTGTCGGCTGGCACAACGAGATGAACTTTTGCCGACGCTCGGCATGAAGTCGATGCCCAGCGATCAACGGCGCTCAATGCCGAACCGAATCTGCTCAAGCTGGCTGATTCCTTCGACGATGAAGGCTTTGGTCCAGCTGCGCCGGACGGTATTCAACGCGGCATCCGTCTGGGCGGGCTGCTTCCACGCTGGGAATATCGCCTGCAGCTGCCTGAAGAAGGGCGTTGACGACATCGATTATTCCCCGATGGCTTGAAGGTCTTCGGGATGACGGACATGGCCGGTGGCTGATAGCTGTCAACTGCGGCGCGCAAGTCTGTGGTGGCACCAGCGGACTTCATGAGCTGGGTCGCGCTTCTCATCGGCGCAGGTTTGCTCACAGGACAGCGTCCAGGTTGTCAGCCCAGTCCCGGCTATCGAAATCAGGGCCGTTTGCTTGCCGGGCACGAAGTGGAACAACCCGAGCAGCTTTGACGTTGTCGCGCTTCACACTGCCAACTGGTGCGGCAACCCACTGTTTCTCGGTCTGAGCGAGCCCTTTGGCTTCGTGGTGCAGGACGAAGCCTAATATCGCGTCCGGGGTAAACACCGAGGCGTTGAGGCCGGCACGAATGGAGTAGGCATTGAGCAGATCCGAGTCGGGCGCCCAATCCAAACTCATTGCAAATGGACCACGCGGTGTGGTGTGTAGATCTCTGTTTCCCAAGCACTCCAGGGGTGAGGGCTCCGCGACCATTCGACGAGTCTCTCGTAAATGCATGGCAGAAGTGTTCGTTGAAGGCGGTCTTCTAGGGGTTGAACGAAAGACGGGTGCTTGATAGTCGGCTTATCAATCTTTTGGTGATGCCAGCCATTCACATGAAGGTACAGCTTCGCCGAATGGGAGTAGACCGATAGAAGACCGTTCGACTCAAGCTCGGCGAGCAGATCGGCAACACGGTTCGCAGTGATGAAATACCGAGGGAACACAAGAGCCTTCTAGGGTCTTGGGCGGCAAAGGTGATTGCCTGCGTCATCGCCGAAATTGCAGATCCCAATAAACAGGGGCGAGCGGGCGCTGCATTACATGACCTGCTCACTGGACCAGAAAACTCAGGTTTGACGGTACGTATGCGGGCCATTACGCGCGGCCTCCTGCAGAAGTTCAGCGAGGGTGGGATGTTTTTGTGGGAGGTCGAAGGCAGCCCGCTCGATTCCGGGTTTTGGGGTCAGGCTTGAGGGCTGTGACTTTGTGGGTCATGTGACCAGAGGTGATACGAGGCTGGTAGGCAACCCAGCGCTTGCAGCCGCGGCGGCGGAAGATCCAGCGGCGCTGCTCCAGCCATGCGAACAATCGTGCCGGCTGCATGCCCAATTGTTTTGCCGCATCAGTGATGCAGATGGCACCGCCAGCGGCGGCCAACCGGTTAATGGCGGCGATCTTAGGTGCTTGCTTTGAGATGACACGCTGAAGCTTGCCATTCTGGTCGGCTAGGTCGGCCGCCAGGCGGAGAGCCTCGGGCAGTGTCTGGGGAATCGTGACATCCTGTCGTGACACGTTTTCGAGTTCGCTCAATCGTGTCACGACACGGTGACGAAGCGGGATGCTGTAACCAGTCAAAAGGGTTTCAGTCAAGATCCGGCCAAGGCGGAACTCCGCGGTATAACCCCGCCCATCCTTGATCTCATGGAGATGGCGCAGATCTGCGCCATCATCAGCCAGGGCTTTGCACATCACACGGATGTCGCGGATGACGTCCTTGTGTTGCTTCCCCGTGAGTTCGGCGATCTCCCGGCTCGACATGCTGACCGTATTGTTCTGGTTAGCGACGATCGTGTTCATAATGGATCCTCTAGTTTTACTGCTGGTGTTGAAAAAGCCGACCTTCTCCGTCGGCTTTTTTGTGCCTGCGATTCAGGCAGCCTTTAACGACACACGGAGAACCTGCAGCGCGTCGATTGCTTCAAGGATTGCTTTATCGCCTTGAGCCTTTTCGTGCTGACTGATGTGGTTGTCCTCGGCAGCATCGAAGATCAGTCGGCCAACATCTCCGCATTCAGCAGAAAGATGACCCAGCGCTACCATCAGCGGTTTGGCCGACGGCTTCTCGCGGGACACCAGGTCAAAACAGAACTCGTCGGCCAGCGCAGCAAGTGGGCGCATGTCGCCTGAGTGCAGCAACAGCGCATAGAGATGTTTAACGTTCATCCAGTGACCATCGTCGTCTGGATTCGCGCGCTGGAGCAGGCTCACGGGCGGCATATTCATCAGCGTCGCAAGCTTCTTGGTATCCGCGTCCTTGACCACGTCGTGACAGGCCCTAAAGAAACCTTCCATTCGTAAAACCTCAGATTTGTTTCCGTAGCGATTTGCCAGCAGATTGGTAAAAATTCGTCTCACCGAACGGTTCGAGCGGCTTTGAACTTTCCTTTAGAAAGAACCTGTATTTGGTACTGACGGGACTCCGGAATTGTTTCCCCCCACATCGTCACGGCGCTGGGATGAATACCTAACGCCACTGCTAGTTTTTTCTTGCTGCCGAAATGTTCGGCAACCTCACGCGTATTCATTGCGCATTCCTCGTTCAAGCGTGCCGCAATTTCAGCATGCTTAAGTTATTGCGTCAACGAGGATTTAAAAGCTCTGCATACTTAAATTCAGCTAACTTAATATTGGCGTCATGGATAGACACGAACGTATTGCCCGAGCCATCGCGCTCAGCGGGAAAAAGAAAGGCGAAATCGCGTCCCTATGTGGGGTTGCGAACTCTGCTGTGACGCAGTGGATTTCAGGGGAAAGTAAAAGCCTGCGCCCTGAAAATCTTTATGCGTTAGCTAAGGCGACTGGCTTCCGCGCTGAATGGCTCGCTATAGGTGAAGGCGCAGAAACGGAGCTTTCCGATTCGAACGTGAAGGACACACGTCAACCAGTCGAGTCGTTTCGATACCCGGTAATCAGCTGGGTTGCCGCTGGTGATGGGCGAAAGTTAATCGGGTCCTTCCCTCCCGGGTTTTCAGATCGATACGAGCTATCGGACTACAACTCAAAGGGCCCGGCTTTCTGGCTTGAGGTGAAGGGCGACTCGATGACATCTCCGGTCGGGACAAGCGTGACTGAGGGAACGCTGATCCTGGTTGATACCGAGGCTGACGTTCAGTCCGGAAAACTAGTGGTGGCCAAATTGGCGGACAGTGACCAGGCTACCTTCAAGAAGCTCGTGGATGACGGTGGTCGACGTTACTTAAAGCCTTTGAACCCTGCCTACCCTACAGAGATGTGCGCAGAGAACTGCCGAATTGTTGGAGTCGTGGTTAGGGCGCTACAAAAGTTATAGGACGTCCATCTTGTCTGCCTTTATAGAGCCCGCCATGCGCGGGCTTTTCTTCTTCGGTCCACTCAAGTCTTTCACTTCTCTTACGCCCGCGGTGTGCGTTTCTCTGTTTTGCACAAAGCTTTTTCAGTTGGCTGAAATGGGATATCCCAGCACGTCAAACATTTGACATTTTATGGGGCGCTTCCAAACGATAAAACTAAGGATCACTGCATGCATCGCCCCCCACCTCCTGCAAGCTCAGTTGGGACCTCCTGTGAGCTTATACGCCGACGTATCCAACACCTGATCTCTGCACCGGATGCGCAGAAAACCCAATCCATCGTAATCACCAGGTCAGAGGACGAATCTGCTGAAGCGTGGTTACATATCCTTCATGAAATTGAAGAAACAGACGGGATCAGAATGGATCGCCTAGAAAGTGGCGTTGTAAGGATCGGGTGGCGACAGTACTGCGAATCGTGAATTGAGCCCGCCAATGAGCGGGCTTTTTTACGCCCATGAGTTTCAGATTGCTGAATTATTAATTCAGCATGCTTGACTCTTCTATTTCAGCTTGCTTAAATTATCCCAAGCCAAGCGAAACCGGCCAGCAGCGAAAGCCGCGCCACTCTTTAACAGTCAGCGCAACAAACAACAGACCGCATTGCCTCTACCGGCGACCGGCGAGCAGACAGGCCCGAAAGCCTGCCCACGACAGGAACAACCTGGACGGCTGCTCGATGGTGAAAAGCCAGAACCGTGTGAATGACCCGGCAAGCAATGCCGCCCCGCCACTCCGGCGGAAATAGGTTGAACTGCACCACTGCACGTCAGCCTGACGATAACTGCCCGAGCACTTGGTACTCCCCAGCACCAGGCCGCATCGGTGAGCTCTGAAGCACAACGATTGTTGGATGGTCTCTGTGCCATCGCTTCAGAGTTCACCGATGCGGACGAAATCCCGGCTTATACCGGCCACCCGCATGCAACAAACCAGAGTACGGCGAGCGCCCGCCAAGATGCCAACGGCGCGCATTCGAGGATGACCATCATGAAATAAACCATAGCCCAAAGATCACTGCATCTGCGAAAGGCCCGAACGTCCAACGGGCCTTTCTTTTTCACGCCTTTATCCGTCAGCACTCTCCCCTGCGCGCAACGGCAACCAGCAACCGGTCCGAGTGCTGACGAATACACGCAACCCACACTGAGGAATCGTCATGAACCAAACGATCAGACAGAGCCAAGCAATCCTCCAAGGGGTGCGGTTCCAGACGTCCCAGGCCACCACCAAAATGTACCAACGCGCCAGGTCGTGATGAGCCCGTTCGCATACTTGACTACACCGCTGCACCAGGCGGCGGCATCACATTTCAAGTAATCGAGCGCTCCACTGGTACGGAAAAAAGTGAGCCGTCTGGTCATAACAATGCCAGCCAGTTCGCTGCCAGCCACAAGCCAGCGAAAGCATTCGCTCGCACGCTTCTGCATTGGACCACCGGTTCCGCGTTCCTGCTGATCTTGTTCGCCTACTTCGGCGCAGGACATTGAGATCAATTCGCAAGTTGGTGCGCCAACGCCGCCAACAGACTTGGCTGGGTCTACCGGCACACGGACTTGAAGAGTCAGGCCACCATGGCCGAAAAGCCGGGGCTGACGGAGGAAGCCCAAAAGCAACGCAAGAAGCGCAAGAAGGGAGCGGCCGAGAATTGCGCGCAGAAGGCGTCGAGAAGTTAACTATTGAAGGGTGCCGGCGTGTTCAAGCCGGATCTCAATCAAGTGATGAAAGAAAACGGCTTCAACAACCAGCATAAAGTGTATCAGAATTTGCTGCGCAATGTGAGTGCCGCTGACTTCGATACCGCAGCGCGCAGCGATGGCGCTTCGCGGTGTCACGACGTGGAAGGAGGCAAGCGAGATAGTGTCTGAAGTATTTCAGGACGAGAGCTTGGCGGAACTAAAGCGAGATCCGGGAGATGAGTTCATTAAACCGCGGAACTAACGTCCTCCCATTGTGCCTTAGCCCAGTAAGTTTCCAGCGCTATGCTCGCCGCCCAGGCCTGATAATGGTGAAGCTGTTGAATATCTACTTGCTCCTTGTCACCAATGACATTCCAGTCATTTAGCCGCAAGCAAATAGACCAGGCGAAGTCCGCACCCACCTTCATTTCAGTCAACATGTAAACCTGACCAGGATCGAGATCGGTGATAAGGATGGAGCGCAGTGCCTCAATGTGAGGCGGCCACTTCATCTGCCACTGATTTCCAAGATATGGATTGATGGAGTTCTCGCCAAAATCGTTAACAGCATTCAAAAGCGTACTGTGCAAAAGTCGGAGCTGCTCCTTTTGGTTTTATAAATAGTAAAAGCAAAATTCTACGCAGTCGTCACTGGGGGCGATCTTTTTTAGCTTCATGAAAGAAAATAGAGGAAAGAAGCCAGCGCCAGCAATAGCCAATATAAGAAACGATTGCTTGCATCCAAGCAGCCGCCGCCACGCTCTCAGAAGTTGATAGAACCCCTGAAGCTTGGCGGCAGGGCTCATAAGTATCCAAGACGCCGGTACGCACAACAGAATCACCCATGTCAGCCTAATTGCGAAGGGGGCGCTGTCGATCATAGCTTTGCGAATGTTCATTGCCTTCCTATTTCCTCGGCTCGATGCCGGCTCCCGTAATACCCCACCTAAAATCAAATTGCCACTGTCGCATCCGGTCACGGAGGGCGGCGCCTGATCGGAGTACCACCATGAGCGTGTACAAGCGCTACTTCCGCGTCACAACCGGTCTCCTTGTAAATCGGATCAAAGAGATATTTGCCGAGCGTGAGGCTGCCACAAAACAATGGGACGACCTTTGTCGGGATGTCGGTGCGCTCAGCGCACATGCTGGTCGAGCCTTTGCGGGCCTCAAGTTCAGCCCGCCGGGGCCCGAGGATGCAAAATCTTGGAAACAATCGGGCGCGCTGTGGCTTCCAAAGAAAAGCACGAAGGCTGGAAAGGCGTTGCAGCAGCGGATTGACGCACTAACCGTACCGACTCAATTGCAGGAGGCGCTTAAGGTAGTCGACCTTCATACCGGCCCAGCTCTGGTTGAAAGCAATCGCTGGTATGGGCCCACACTCTGCGGCAAAGATTCTGCTGGGGTCTGGTTCGTATCGGTCCCATGGCGAGATGATCATCCGCGGGCGCTTGAGCAGTACCAAGCGGATCGTAATGCGGGCACTCGCATGGACGGATGCCTTGACCACCTGCTCTGGACTCCACCGCCAGAGTTCACAGAGGTCAAGCGCTGGCAGTTCGAAAAGGAATACGAAGAGATCATGGGCAAAACCGCCTAACCCACCCTCACCCCTTGCGCTGAAGCGCTAACTCATCCGGGTAGACAACTTCCCGCCATCGGGCCAACTCAGCAATCACTCGAAGCCCTGCGCGAGTCTCGGCCTCGTCAAGCATTTCCTCGGGAAGGCTGAGCAACCGAACCACCTCATCGCCGATAAATCGTAGAGCCATCACATCGATTTTCGCACTCATCGCAGCCACCGTCAGGTTTGCGCCAGGTGCAAATCATCATCCCAATTTACGAATCACGCCAGCCGGCGAGGATCCCCTATGTCCCCCTACAAATTGTCCGGGACGACGGTCGTCAGCTTTTCCGGCGGATGCACCAGCGCCTACATGCTGCGCAAGGTGCTGGACAACAACGAAGACCTGAGCGATCTGATCGTTACCCAATTCGATATGTTCACCGACCATGACGAGGCTATTGTCTGCTTTTGTGGCGACTGACAGCGCTAGAACTCTTTCATACGGCGCTCTTTAGCTTGGCGAGCCTTAACGCTCTTCACATTGGGATCAAGTTTTTCTGCCAAATTACCAAGCTTTACTGCCAAACTTAAAAACCTTGGACCATTGTTCGTAAAAGCCTTGAGATACGCGCCAACGGTTTTAACATCTTTGTGAGAAATCTTTAGATCCGAGTGATCAGAATGATCCCCTAACTTTCTCAAAGCCTCATTCATTAAGCGCCGTGATTTCTGACTCTCATGAGCTATGAAATTCCTCATCGCGATAGCGGCATGAATCAAAGATTCGTCCTCAGGTCGCAACGAAAGTATTGGTTTTGACAGATCAGAAGAGATCCATTTCTTTGCTTTATCCTTCATATCCTTTACGTTTTTGAACGTAATATTCGCTTGATCCGCATCAAGCATTATCCGGACATCATCCAGCTTTATATGTTTTTCCGTCTTGAACTCGGTTCTGTCTTTCAACCATTGAGGGACAGCATTTGAAAAAGAACTCAATGCATGAGAGTGAAGCGTTTTTTGATATTGAGATGGATCGATATTGCTTTTGCTACAAAAAGTTCAGACAGATAGACCTCAAACGAAACATATAATTTATGAAAACACAGCTCAGCCTGCTTGCTTGAATATGAGTCGCTTGAAGAGAGACTTCTAAATGCAATAATAGAGTCCGTATAAAACTCCATTAAAAACGTAAATTCTTTTCTGAATTTAAACAGAGCCAAATATCTGCGTCTGCTACCCTCATCTCACCTATCCCTTGATTTCCATGGATCGCGACTGTGGGAAAGAAGAATCCCTATAGGCACGATATTCTGGCGTCTGATCGCCAAGCTGCGTGACCGCCAAACGTTCGCCGAGTGGCTCATCGACCGCGCCCAGCTATCACCCCGTACCTGGGCATAGTGTCCGCCGACGGGCCCGAGATGTAAACGCATCGACTCGGCGGCTAGGCGAAAGTCTGCCGAGCCCTACCCCCTCCCAACCTTCTGCCGCCACGCGCGGCATGGAACATCACATGGAATCCGAAATCCTCTCGAAGGAAGAGCTCGTGGAACTCACCGGCTATAAGGTCCCAGCACGCCAAAGACAATGGCTGATAGATCGCCAGTGGGTGTACGAGTTAAGCCGTAATCGCCCACGAGTTGGTCGGTACTATGCCCGAATGAAACTGGGCATGGTGATAGCTACTTCTCTCAAACCGGCCCCTGCGCCCACAGCGCCAGTATGGACGCCCGACTTTTCGCGAGTGAACTGATATGCGTCCGCGCAAGACCGAGCACCATCATCTCCCACCTCGAATGTATCAGCGGTCCCGAACTCGCAAAAACGGCCAAGTATGGACGGCGTACTACTATCGTGACTTTCTCGGCAAGGACATACCTCTAGGGAAGGACTTAGATAAGGCTAGGATCAAATGGGCCGAACTCGAAGCCGAAGAAAAGCCCTTGGACCTACGCACCATGAAGGGCATCTTCGACAGGTATATCCGCGACATCGTCTCCAAGAAAGCACCGCGCACCCAGAAGGACAACCTGTCGGAGATCAAGCAGCTTCGCCCTATGTTCGACAGCGCCCCTATCGACTCAATCACGCCAGCCACAATTGCCGGATACCGGGATGCGCGAACGGCAAAGGTGCGGGCAAACCGCGAGATCGCCACCCTGTCCCACGTTTTCAACATCGCACGGGAGTGGGGCCTGACAACAAAGGAGAATCCATGCCAGGGCGTGCGCAAAAACAAGGAAACACCGAGGGACTACTACGCAAATGATGTGGTGTGGGAGGCGGTTTACAAAAAAGCAGCTCAAGAGCTGAAAGACGCGATGGACCTGGCCTACCTTACCGGGCAACGGCCGGCAGATGTCCTGGTGATGCGAAAGGATGATGCAGAAGGGGGATATCTGGGTGTGAAGCAAAACAAGACGAACAAAAAGCTGCGTATTCAGATGACGACTGGCGGAGAAGCAAACAGTTTGGGCCGACTGATCGCAGAGATAACCGAGCGCAATGCTCAGCATGTTTCGAATTACCTGATCGTCAGCCGACACGGCAAGCGGATGACCGCGACGATGCTGAGAAAGCGTTGGGATACTGCTCGCGATAAGGCAAAGCTGGCTGCGGTCGAGGTCGGCGACGAACTACTGGCGGCCAAGATTGGCGGGTTCCAGTTCAGGGATATCAGGCCGAAGGCTGCGTCGGAAATCTCCGATGTTGGCGAGGCGAGCCTACTGTTAGGGCACACCAAAGGCGACATCACCGAGCGGGTTTATCGACGTATCGGCGCCATTGCTAGACCGTCAAAATAGCCAAAAAAAGCGTTCCATAACTCAAAGTAGACCCCTTGTAGAATGCGGTCTGTAGAGGTGCTCAAAAATGAAAGTAATGGAACGGAAAATCGCTGCACGCCGCGTATTTAGCGACTTTAAATAGCGGTCTTGAAAACCGTCGACTGTAACAGGTCCATGAGTTCGAATCCCATCGCCTCCGCCATCTTTATACGACAAAGCCCTGATTTTTCAGGGCTTTGTCGTCTCTGGCTTTTGGAAAAACTTGCAGCCCACACTTCGGCCCACACCTTGGATAAAGCATTACTTTTCGACCAGCGGCTAATTCTTCGTATGGTCTCTTGCCTGCACCCGCAGCCCTGAAGAACGGGTTTTGAGTCAGCTTCCGCAGGAAGCGCCGGAACGAAAACAGAGGTGTGATCTCACTGCGACGCAGTCCAACAAATCACGCATAAATAAAAACGCCGCTCAGTGAGCGGCGTTTTTGCGTTTTTGGAGCGGGAAACGAGACTCGCATCTACCGTCTGTTGGCGCCGACGCCGAATTGACCCAGTCGCCAAGATGTAACTGCTGGGATAACGCGCCGATGGAGCGTGTGTTTCGCAGCTTGAAAACTGAATGGATACCGACTGTGGGCTACATGACAGCTCAAGAAGCGCACCGCGACATCAGTCATTACCTGATGCATCGGTACAACTGGATTAGACCGCACCAATTCAACAACGGACTGGCCCCAGCTCAGGCCGAGAAAAAACTTAACGTCGTGTCCGGGATTAGTTGACCACTACACCCTACATGGTGCCTCCGATGCGGTGGAATACACCCGATTCGATTGCAAGGTCGCCGGCGGCGAAGCTGAACGCTTGATTCGTCTTTATATGGACGCCGTCAAAGCCGAGCAAAAGGTTTTGCTGTCGTTTCGTGTTGGTGATCTGTGGATCGATCCGTTTCTCTACGAGAAAGGTGAGAGACAGGGCCAGCCAGGCGCAAGCCTGAAAGGTCGTTTGTTCTTCATCGACTGGATCAAGGTCAACGGCTCGCTCGAGTACAAAGCGCCCGCCCGGCAGGAAGCAACAGCCCCTGCTGAGCAAACGTCAAATCATGAATCCTCTTCAACGTCGGCGGATGCCGAAGCGGAGGCTCAACCCACTCCACGCACCGCGGGCCGTGACGCCAGCAGCGCCGACAAGCTACCGATCAACCTGCACGCCGATGAGTTCAACGAATTGATGGGCGATGAATTTATTCCGCTGATCAACAAAGGCGGCGGCGCGGGCATCCAGGTGACGGCTTACACCCAGACCCTCAGCGATATCGAGGCGCGCATCGGCAACCGGGCCAAAGCCGGCCAGGTCATCGGTAACTTCAACACCCTGCAGATGCTCCGGGTGCGCGAAACTGCCACTGCCGAGTTGCTCACCCAACAATTGCCCAAGATCAACGTGCTGACGAAAACCCTGGTCTCGGGCGCCACTGACACCTCCAACCCCGAGGCCAACACGGACTTCACTTCGTCCTCCCAAGATCGGGTCAGCAGCAACAGCGTGCCCCTGATCGAGCCAGCGCATATCGTTAGTCTGCCCAAGGGGCAAATGTTCTCCTTCCAGGTGGGCGGGCAGCTCTGGAAAGTCCGCATGCCACTGCCCAAGCCTTCGCCGGACGATGCCATGCCCAAGAGTTTGCAGGAGCTGGCTCAGCGGATGCGCGCCAGCTGCAGGCGGGACACTGGTGGAGCGCGAGCGGGGGCGGTCCGACGCTCGACTTCGATCCAGATCGGGTTACGCCTCCACGCACTTCTTCAGCAGTAGATACGAGTGCGCCCACTCAGGAGGCGCCGTGACGCCGTCGGACTTGCACCGCGCTTTGGAGTAAAGATGGTGACTTCAGTTCAGCGCCCTCCATCGCAACCCATCCAGCGCCCTGGGCTGATCGTTTCGGCGATAGGCCTGGTCCTGCGCATTATAGGTTTGCTGATCGCCTCGTTGCTGTTCTCAATCCTGGTCGAGCTCGTCGGTCTGCTGCTGTTCTGGGGTGATCAAGGTTGGCGACACTGTCAGGCGATGCTGAGCAGCGAACTGGGCTGGCTCAGTGAGCACTTCACACTCTCACTGATTGTCCAACAGCCTGGACAGACGATTGTCCAGTGGCTGGATTTCCTCAAGCAGTGGTTACTGGTCAAGACCGGTTTTATGGATTTCGCCCAGCAGGCGCGAGTGTCGAGCCAAGACAACGGTTTGTGGGGAGGGATCAGTCAGCGGTATGTGAGTATTGAGGATTTTGTCCTGGCGGCGGTGTATGCCACCTTCACTTTCGTGGTGCGCCTGACCATTCTAGCGCTGGCGCCCCCCCTTTTTTCTGCTGGCCATGCTCACCGGTTTCATCGACGGTCTGATGCGCCGTGACCTGCGTAAATTTGGCGCCGGGCGAGAAAGCAGCTTTGTCTATCACCGGGCCAAGCGAGCGGTCATCCCACTGCTGATCGTGCCCTGGATCCTTACCTGTCCCTACCCTTTTCGCTCAACCCAATGGCCGTACTTCTGCCTTGCGCCGTGATGCTCGGGGTGGCCATGGCCATCACAGCGGCGACATTCAAAAAATATCTCTGAGTGCGACATAAACTCTTACTTTTGCTTATATATCAATATGATATGAAGAATAATAAAAATAAACTAAAAGCTTTGACTGCCATTGTTAAGCGTCCGATGGCAACTTTATCGCCCGGACTTTGACCTGCTGTACGACCAGCAGCAGCTCAAGATTGTAGAAAAATACTCAAAGGATGTGATTTAATCCAAAAATCAAAGACCGTATAGTCGGTCTATTATTTAATTGCTATTCAATCAGTCCACTACACTCGTCCAGCGTCATAGCCATAAAGAGACCAAGAGACCCTCATGAAATTCCAGTTCACTGCAACGGTACAAACGTTTCGCTACTCTAAACCCCATGCACATAGCTTCCCACTGCAATGAACGGGAACGTACCCGGGCTGACCAAGCAAGCGCACCTAACCTCGACGCTGATTAACCTCGGAGTCCATCGCGATGTTAGGCCTCTATTTCGACCACTGCCTTGAGTAGATGTCAGAGGAATGCTGGGCTGTCGGTTCCCTCAACCCAATGAACGCTCGCTGGAGCCCTAGTAAGATGACCTACTCATTGGATGACTGCCAAGCGTGGGTTCTACTCATTGACGACAAATACAAAACACTGGCAGTGAAATCCGGGGGGCTTGCAGCACTCTGTAGACGTTCATCTACGCAGGGCCTGGCGAATGCCCTCCTTTGATGCTTGATTACGAACACCGACTGAGGGAAAACAAACCCGTGGCACAGGTGCCGCGTACTGACAATGAACTGACCGGCGTGTTCTAACTCAGAGAGCCCTTGTGATGCGACATTGATCGGAGGGTGAACTAAGCGAGCCATTCCCGACGCTGAAAACGAAGACATGACGCTTTTCAGCCCCGGCCACGTTAGCCAGAGCCGCTTCAGCCCATTCTGCCGGATACGGAAACCCCTAGGCTATCGAGCGCCACCTACTAAAAAAAGGTAGGATTAGGCATTTTTTATACACTAGACAGGAGCAAATAAACCCCATGAGCCGCGTCAGAGCAGACGATTACGACGACAAGAAACAGCTCATTCTGAAAAAGGCAGCCGCTCTATTTGCAACCAGAGGATTTGGTAGTGCAACCATGATCGACGTTGCCAAAGCCTGCGGTGCGTCGAAGTCTAGAATTTATCATTACTTTTCCAGTAAGGAAGACGTCCTTTTCGACATCATCATCGAGCACATCAAGAATCTGAGCGATGAACTCAGCACGATTTCCAGCCGCCCAATCCCGGCTAAAGAGCGCTTTGCGCAGTTCGTCACGGCCTTTATCAGATGCAGTGCCGATTCGCGAAATGAACACCTGGTACTGGTCAACGACATCAAGTTCTTGCCTGAAGACAAGCGCAAGCAAGTGCTCAAACTGGAAACCCACCTGGTTTCCATGCTGATTACCCTGCTACAGGAAATTAACCCAACCTTAATGACCCCCGTGAAAGTCCGCACACCCTACGCCATGCTGCTATTCGGAATGGTGATCTGGACCTTCACATGGTATGAGAAAAACGGCGCCGTCTCCCCCGAAGAGCTGGCCTCACGCATTTCTCACCTCTTCCTCGCAGGCTTTCAAGACAGCACCCCACCCGTTTAATACCCCTACTATCGTGGATAGGGTTTGCGCGACCATAACCTTGAAGCTGCTGCCCAGATTGTCATAGCAAGCCGTTGAGTCGGCGACTCAACGGCTAACGCTGGGTACGGTTTATCGGACTTGCATTCAGCCCGTCTAAAACACAACATGGAGACACGCATTAGCCATTGACAGACCGTCCGGACGGATTATTATATAGTCCGTATACCTATCGCCCCGTGCGCCTACAAAAATAACAAGAGGTACCCATATGCACTTCCAGATGACTCAGACTCTCCATCGGCTGATTCAGCAAAAGCCGAACCAGGAGGCTTACCACTACCAGAATCGGCGCCGTACCTGGACCGAGTTCGGTGATCGCGTTGCTCGCCTAGCCTCTTGCCTGCAAGCATTTGGTATGGAGGGGGGAGATCGAGTCGGAATTCTGGCTTTAAACTCCGACCGTTACCTGGAATACATGATGGGCGTCTGGTGGGGCGGTGGAGCCCTCAACCCGGTCAATACCCGTTGGAGTGTGGCGGAAATCGCCTACTCGCTGGACGACTGCAACACCCAGATATTGCTGATTGATGAGCACTTCGCACCTCTGGCTGAAGAGCTGCGTGCGCGCTCAAAATCGCTGAAAACCATTATTTTCGCCGGTGACGGAGTCGCCCCTGAAGGGCTGCCAAACTATGAAGAGTTACTGAAGCAATACCCGCCCGTGCAGGATGCCGAGCGCCAGGATCAGGATCTCGCCGGTGTTTTCTACACAGGTGGCACGACCGGTTTCCCCAAAGGCGTCATGCTGAGTCACACCAACCTGCTGAGCAATGCCCTGGCGTACCTGCTGGACTTGGACTACCGGGAAGATGAAGTGGTGCTCTGCGCTGCGCCTATTTTCCACCAAGCAGGTATGTGCGTCGTTATACGTGCATTTGTCCGGGGTTGCCGCTGCACCATCATTAATGGCTTTGACACCCTTGAGATCCTCGAAGCGATCGAAAAGGAAAAGGTCACCTTCACATTGCTGGTTCCAACCATGATCCAGCGCATTGTCGACCACCCAGAAGTTGCCAACTACGACCTCAGCAGTCTGCGTCGCATCCTGTATGGCGCCTCCCCCATCAGCGAAGGCCTCCTTGAGCGCAGCTTCAGCGCTCTGCCCAATGTCGAGTTCCTGCAGGGTTACGGCATGACCGAAACCGGCGGACCCTATACTGTCTTGTCGGCATTCTGCCACACACCGCAGGGGCGCAATCCGGATCGACTTCGCTCAGCTGGCAAGACCATCTGGGGCATGGAAATTCGCATCATTGGCGATGACGGCAAACAGTTGCCCAACGGCCTGGTGGGCGAAGTCATTTCCCGTGGCCCGGGCGTGATGCTTGGCTACTGGAACCGCCCAGAGGAAACAACCAAGACCATGGTGAATGGCTGGGTACATTCAGGAGACGCCGGCTACCTGGATGACGAGGGTTATCTGTTCCTGGTGGACCGGGTCAAGGACATGATCGTCTCTGGCGGCGAAAACGTTTACTCCTCTGAGGTTGAAAACGCTATCAGCTTGCACCCAGACGTTGCCTGCTCGGCTGTAATCGGTATTCCAAGCGAACGCTGGGGCGAAGCAGTCCATGCACTGGTGGTACTGCATCAGGGCCGAAACATGACACCCGAAGCATTGCGCGCGCACTGCAAGGAACTTATCGCGGGCTACAAATGCCCGGTCAGCGTCGAGTTCCGCGAGTCCCTCCCGGTTACCGGTGCCGGCAAAATCCAAAAGAACGAGCTGCGTGCGCCCTACTGGAAAGACCACAGCCGTCGTGTCGGCTGACCCATCAGCCAACGCCTGGACGCAGCCATGCAAGCCCTTCATTTGGGAGTAAGACATGAATCAAATCAATTCCCGCCCCGGGGTCGTCATCGTGGGCGCAGGGCAAGGTGGGGGTGAAGCCTCGACCGCACTGCGCCAGCAAGGTTATCAGGGAAGCATTACCCTCATCGGCGATGAACCGCAACTGCCCTATCGTCGACCGCCGCTGTCCAAAGCCTTCCTGCTCGGCGATATGACCGTGGAAGACTTGCAGCTCAAGCCAGCTGAAACCTACGAGCAGTTCAATATCCAGTGCAATCTCGGCACCCGTGTCGAGACCATTGATCGTCACAACCGGCAGGTGCAGCTCTCCGATGGTTCGAACGTAGCCTACGAGCATCTGATCCTGGCCACCGGCGGTCAGGCCAGACGCCTGACACTGCCAGGCAGCCAGCATCGCAATGTGCATTACATCCGCACCGTGAGTGATATTGAGCGCTTACGTCTGGATCTGCAGCCTGGTCGTCGGCTGGTCATGGTCGGCGGCGGCTATGTAGGATTGGAGGTCGCCGCCGTGGCCTGCAAGAAAGGTCTACACGTTACCGTCGTGGAGGCCATGCCCCGAGTTCTCGCCCGGGTGACAGCTCCGGAACTTTCAAATTTTTATGAGCAGGCACACCGCCGCCGTGGTGTCTCGATATTAACTGGTTGCGGTGTTGAGGCCTTTCATGGACAAACACAGGTCGAGCAAGTCGTACTCGCTGACGGACGTCGCCTGGACGCTGATCTGGTTATTGTTGGTATTGGTCTGATCCCGGGGATCTCACTGGCACAACAGTGCAATCTTGCAATCACCGAAGGCGCCATTGCCGTTGATGCCCATACACGCACCAGCGACCCTCACATCTTTGCGATTGGCGACTGTACCTATCACGAAAATCGGTTTTATGAAGGTCGCCCCATGCGGCTGGAATCGGTACCCAATGCAACGGAGCAGGCCCGAATAGCCGCGGCCAATATCTGCGGCAAAGACTCCAGCTATGATTCAGTGCCCTGGTTCTGGTCCGATCAGTTTGATCTAAAGCTGCAGATGGTCGGCCTATCCTCGGGTTACGACCAGCTAGTGATCCGCGGCAGCATGAGCGATGAGTCCTTTATCGCATTCTATCTTGCGAAGGGCACCATCATTTCCGCTGACGCGGTCAATCGCCCGCAAGACTTCCTTTTCGCCAAGAAGCTTGTTGCCCAGCGCAGCCGGTTAAGCCCTGAACAACTGGCCGATATGGACACGCCGCTCAAATCCCTCCTCACACTGCCTCCTGTTTCAGCTTGAGGCTTAATAGGCGCACCGACGGGTGCGCCTTTTTTTCAAAGGATTTTTTCATGATCTCAAACGCGCGATCCGCACTCTTCGTCCCGGGTGATCGTCCCGAGCGTTTTGCCAAGGCATACGGTAGCGGCGCAGATTACGTCATCATCGACCTGGAAGATGCTGTGGATGAATCAAGCAAAGAGCAGGCCCGGCAGAACGTGGCCGAATTTGCCGGAGCAAATCCTGGGCATATGTTGTTGGTAAGAATCAATGTCGCCGGACATCCGCATCATGAATCGGATCTGGAGCTCTGCAGAACATGTCCCAATGTCGCAGGGGTTCTTTTGCCGAAAGCCGAAAGTACGGAGCAGATTAACCAAGCTACACGCTGCCTGAAACCGATCTGGCCGATCATAGAAAGCGCCCGAGGGCTAGCCAACATCGAGAGCCTGGCAAGCTGCCACGGGATTGGACGCATGTGCCTGGGCACTGTGGACCTGTCGTTGGACCTGAACCTGGAAGACGGTGGGGCCGCCGAAGTCATACTCAATCAGGCACGCTATGCGCTGCTGGTTCACTCACGTGCCAACTCGTTGGAAGCACCGCTCGATGGTGTGTATGTCGCTCTGGATGATAATCCGGGGCTGGCCGCTACCGCAAAACGTTCCCGCGCCATGGGGTTTGCCGGCATGCTCTGCCTACACCCCAAACAAATCCCGACGATTCATACTGCTTGGCGCCCTGACGCCAGTGCAATTGCATGGGCTCGACGGGTCGTTGAGGCCGCCCAGGGCACCGGGGCCTTCCGCTTGGATGGTCAGATGATTGATGCACCAGTCATCGCCAAAGCAAACAAACTGCTTGCCTTGGCAGAGCCCGATCAGGACTAGCGCTGTGCCCTTTTAGCGCCGAAAGCCTTGAGAGCTTGTTGCACCTCTGGCTTCGCCGCTGAACGACACAACGCATCCGTTTCGGCTTCCAGTTGCTCGGAGAGGGACTTGTCCCAACTTTGCCGTAGCAGCTGACGCGCCTGTGCAAAGCCCGTCGCAGCGCCCTGAGCCAGGCGACGCGCGCAAGCCATCGCCTCGGGCTTAAGTTGATCGACCGGCACCACTCGATTGACTAAGCCCCACTCCAAGGCTTCCTGGGCAGACAGTACCCTATTCTCGAAGTACAGTTCAGCCGCGCGACGCGCGCCCACCAAACGCGGCAAGAACCAGGAATTTGCACCATCCATAGACAGCCCCAGCGCAGAGAATCCCAACGCAAAGCGACAGTCTTGCGCTGCCAGAACCAGATCTGCGCAGTACATCAAACCTAGCCCGCCACCGGCAGCCACGCCTTGCACTGCGGCAATGACAGGCACCGGCAAGCGATTGAAAATACGCAACGCTTCATGGTAGTGCGTGGTCATGTCACCCAGCATGGCCGGCAAGGCATCGGCCTCTACCGATGAAAGAAAATCAATGTCCCCGCCAACGGTGAAAGATTTCCCCTTGCCTTGCAGCACTACGACGCGCAGCGATGGGTCGGCAGCACAACGCCTGGCCACTTCCAGCAGCTCACGTGCCATTTGCGCATTGATACCGTTGTTCGCGCTGGCCCGATCCAACTGAATCAGGGCTATGCCCTCCTCCACCTGCACATCCAGTGTCGCCACTGGCGTCAGCGCCGCCTGCCACGCCCCACTATCGGTAATCTGTTCTAGTGCCAGGAGACGCCCCCCACGAAAACGCAGTAGATGTACAAAGCGGGCATCCAACGGCGTACCAGACTTGATCCCGTGGCCGGTATACACACCCACCACCTGTAGCTGATCCTCCGCCACCCGGACTATCTGTTCAATTTCTGCCCGTGCCTGATAGTGCCGGGCCAACGTCCCCCAGAAATGCCTACGCATCTGCTCGGGGCCCTGATAAACCCCGCCAAGGTTCAGCGGCAACCCCCGGGTAGTGGTACCAACAAACTGCGGATGCAAAAGCTCGTCAAGTACAGCACGGTCACCAGCCGCTAGCGCCTGATAAAAGCGCTGCGCCTGGCCCTCCAATTCATTGATCGTCATCGCAAATTTCCTCTGATTAGAATCGCTTGGCCACTTCTTCCAGCATGACTTCCGTTGCACCGCCACCAATGGTCAGAATTCGGGCATCTCGCACCATGCGCTCGATTGGCGTACCCACCATATAACCGGTACCACCATGCAGTTGCAGGCAGCCGTGCACTACTTCCTGCAGTGTTTCCGCTGCAAATGCCTTGAGCATGGAGACCTCGGCCACGGTATCGCGCCCCTCCTCGAGCATTTGGGCACAACTGTAAGTCAAGGCGCGCGAAGCGGCCGCCTTGGAACACAGCCAGGCCAGGCGCTGACGTACCGCCTGCTGGTCCCACAGGGTCTGGCCAAAGGCGCGGCGGTTCTTGACGTAATCGATAGTCAGCTCCAGCGCCTTGGCGCACTGGCCGGCACACATGGCTCCCACAACCAGGCGCTCGTTCTGAAAGGTGCTCATGATGTAGTAGAAGCCCTGGCCTTCTTCACCCAGAAGGTTTTCAGCCGGCACACGTACATCATCGAAAAACAACTCGGCAGTATCGGAGGAACGCCAGCCATGCTTCTCGAACTCATGCGCCACGGTCAGGCCCGGAGTGCCCTTTTCGACGATGAAGAGCGAGATGCCACGGCTGGCCTTGACCTCGGTATTGGTACGCGCGGCCACGATGTAGATATCGCCGTACACCCCATTAGTGATAAACGTCTTGCTACCGTTGATCACCCATTCATTGCCATCACGCACTGCGCGGGTCTTCATACCCGCCACATCGGAACCAGCATGCGTCTCGGTCACGCAGATGGCGCCCACTTTTTCACCAGCCGCAGCGGCGGGCAGAAAGCGCTGCTTTTGCTCATGGGTGCCACGGTGAACAATGTGCGCCAGTGACATATCGGTATGCACGTTTACCGATGAGGCAAAGCCACCAAAGCTGCTGCGTGACAGCTCTTCGGCCATCACCACTGAAGCCAGCGGTCCCAGTTCACTGCCATCGTATTCAACCGGAAAACGCATACCCAGCAGGCCCAGTTCACCCAGTTGGCGGAACACGCTGCGCGGAACACAACCATCGCGCTCCCATTGCTCACCATTGGGCTCAACCACTTCTGTCACGAAACGACGCGCCTGCTCACGGAGCATGCGCAGCTCTTGTCCTACGATATCGGGCTCTTTGAATTCAAAAACGCTCATTGGGAAATCATCCTCGACTGACTGCGGAATCCTAAACAAAGACCGTCTAGACGGTCTTTGTACTAGCAAAATTAGTTAACGAACACCACTGCCGGCCATTTCCTCGGAGCTAAAGAAGCCCTCTGGCTGACTGTCACGGTACATAACTTTCGACTTGGCGCCGCTTAGCAGGAAGTACATGCTCCAGGTCGAGGAGTTGAGGTCATGGTACATCGACGTCCAACCGGAGAATGGCGTCTGCTTGTCATACGCCTGAACCGTCATCAGCAAGGGTACGCGCCACAGTTGCCCTTGGTTGTCATAGGATTCAGCCGCCGAAACCGCCCAGGTGTCTTCATCTACATAGTAACGACGCTTGCTGTAGACATGGCGTTTTCCCGGCTTGAGCGTAGCTTCCACCACCCACACCCGGTGCATTTCCCAGCGCACGGCATCCGGATTAACGTGGTTTGGCGTCAACATGTCTTCTTTAGGTGTCCAGAACACTGCGCGATAGTTGTTATAGGGAACTAACATCTCGCGCTTGCCAAGCAGTTTCCAGTCAAAACGATCCAGAGCGCCGAGCTGGTTATCGTCATAGGTAGTCATCCCCGCAGAGGTCGGATTCGGAGTGTCGTGACCGACATCCGGGGCCAGGCGCACACGACGCTGACCCGGCAAATAGGCCCAGGCCTTACGACCGATCGCTTGATCATTCACCGGTTCCTTGAGCAGTAACATCTCCCCGGCACGACGGGTCGGCATCTTGTAGTCGACACGGAACATGGAAAAGAACTGCCCCTTATCAAATTGCTCACGGGCATCGGGATCCCAGAAAACGTTGTGGAAATCCTGATCAAGAGCGGATGACAGTACGGCCCGGCCATTGGAGCCGATGTTGTAGCTTTCCGAATCCACAACCGAGAGGTATTTACCGAGCATGCGAGTCTTGTGGTTCCACATGACCTCCATACCGTTCTGCGGGATCGGGAAAAGTACGCAATTGAAGCCGCCGGTAAAGCCGTAACCCTCTTCATCCGTCAGCTTGGCATTGACTGCACAGTCCTTGGTCGCCTTGAGAACGGACTCCGGATAAGCCGCTGTGCGATGGGTCGGATATACATCGACGCGGAAGGTGGAATATTTTTTCAGCAGGGCTTTCGTACCCTCGGTCAGGCTCGACTCGTACTCCCCCATATTCTTGGCAGAAATACTGTACAGCTGCTTTTCAGCTGCAAAAGGGTCTACATATTTGCCCGAGCCAGGCACATAGCCGGCGGGAGCGCTGGTAAGGCCGCCGGTATAAGCCGGGATACGGCCGTCGGCGCTGGCACCGGCCTGCGCTCCAAACAGTGTCAGCGAAGTACCGAGTTTTTTCGCTTCTTCGACAGATACCGCAGCTACAGCGGTATTCATCAGTGCCAGGGCGAGCCCGGAAATCATCATACGTTTCATGTTGATGTTCCTGATTATTAGAAAGTTGTCTTGAAGGTGAGGCTGACGTTGCCACGGTCTTGCAGCAGAGCATTCGAACCGTTGAATACGCGCGCTCCTGCACTGTTCAGCGAGCTCCGCCCGAAGTAATCGGTGTAACGCAGGTCGACTCGGTAACGGCTAAGCACATCGGCCCCTACGCCGACTACATAGTTACCGGCATCCTGGTTGCCTCCGGAGGTCACCGCCGCGTTACCATGCAATCCATAGGAGATGCTGACAGGCATGAACAGATCCACGCCATTCATCACCTGGTAGAAGGTAGGTGTCATGCTCAGAGCCAGGCCCACATAGTCACGATCGACTTTGTCTATAGCGTTATAGCTACTACGCCCCTTGTACAACGCTTCGTTCTTCGTAACCTTGTCAACATGGCTCCACGTTAGTTCGGTGGACCAGTTCAGGGCGTCCCAAAGACCGTTGCCGGCACCTACCCCCATGACGTTGACCAGACCGTGCCACGTATTGCCTCGTGCACCCGGCACCGCACCTTCATTCAACCAGTTGACGATAGAAGCAGTTTCACTGACCAAGGGCATATTGACGCGATACGACAGTTCAGCACCGACACTCAACCCTTGAATTTGCTGGGTCAAACTGATGCCGTACAGATCGATGTTGTCCCCGTAAGCCAGGTGATACTGTCCGGTGGTCGGCGTGAGAAACACTTGAGGCAGCTTATCCGCGAAGTTTCTGTAATAGAAACCAAGCGTGCCGGTCCCCATCCAGCTGGGCGACCAGCGCGCGGCAACGCCCCACTCCCCATGGTTATCCGGCGTCACGTCGTGACCTCGAAGGAAGCGCCTGCTGCCCGCAATCAGTGACTCGCCACCATCAAGTAGCACATCACTGGTTCCCAGGTAGCTTCCAGCCTCAGGTATGCGGAAAGCCTCCCACTCCAGGAAGTACTGCATGGCGATCGATAACTCTTCATTCGGACGCAGCTGCAGCGAAATCTGATTCAGCGGACGGAACAGTTCCTTGGCTTCTGTGCCTGGAATCGCCGCTGCCTTGGCCAGATCCAGGCCACTTTGCCCGTAGGTAATACCGTGCAGAACCCCATTACTCATAAGACTCTCGCCCCAGTACACCACATGACGTCCAGCACGAATGTCTGTCGTCACGCTGCCCAGTTCCAGCCGGGTGAACGCAAAGGCATCCAGCAGCTCACCGGACGGCCCGCGGTAGTAACGTTTGACACTATTGTCCAGGCCGAATCCGGGAGCACCGCTACTGGTAATATGGTTGCTCGTCGCCAGCGAGTCATTATCCAGAGAACCGCTATACCCATGGTCATACCAGCCCGCGACACTGACCCGTGCGCCATGATTGCGCTTGTAGACCAGATCTGCCTCGGACAGAAGGTCAACACGTGTCGAGACCATCCCCTTGTCAAAGTTGCGGTCACCATCGTCGGCATTCACTTGATTGAGAATGTCCTTGTCCTGGCTCTCAACACGATTCACATAGTTCACTCGAACCGTGTTATCCCATCGCAGCTTCCAGTCCGGATTATCGGTGTCAATTGTGAATGCCTGAGCCGAGCCCAAGCTACCGGCGCCCAGAGCGATAGCAAGTGTCAGACGGGAAAGAGCTGGCCAACGAGCCATACACACAAAGCCATTTGTTTGATTCACAGACAAACCTCCAGCTATTTTTCTTTTTGTTGTCGAGGGACATCCTGCCGGGCTGAAACAGCTCACTGCGGCCCGACAGAGAATCTTTGTTAATTATTCGAATCAGTTGTGTAATTGAAGGCCTGTGAGTCGTGACTCATGGGGGCAGAACGAACCGTCCCAGGTATCAGAAAGTGTGAAAGCGCAGGGATCAGAACCAGTGCGCCGACCATGTTCCACAGGAACATGAACGCCAGCAGGATGCCCATATCGGCTTGAAACTTGATCGGTGACCAGGCCCAAGTAATCACGCTCACCGACAGGGTCACCCCCACCACTGCCACCACCTTTCCGGTGAAACTCAAGGCCCTGCGGTATGCCTGCGCCAGCGTTGCACCGGCGCGCTGCTCAGCCAACTGAATACTCAGCAGATAAAGCGCGTAGTCGACACCGATACCGACCCCAAGGGCAATCACCGGGAGTGTGGCAACCTTGACTCCTATGCCGAGATAGACCATCAGGGCCTCGCACAGGAAAGAGGTCAGTGCCAGCGGCAGCACCGCCACGACCACAGCGCGCCAACTACGGAAGGTAATGAAGCACAGCACTGCCACCGCCAGGTACACATAGACCTGCATTTCGATCCAGGCCTTGCGCACCACCTGATTGGTGGCAGCCTCGATACCCGCATTGCCTGCCGCTAGCAGGAATTGATACTGCTCATTGTTATGACGCGCCGCGAAGTCCTCGACCACAGCGGCGACCTGGTCAAGCGTATCGGCCCGGTGATCGGTCAGATAGGCAATCACCGGCATCACCGAACACTCAACGTTGAACAAGTCCTGATTGTTCACGCTGGCCGCCTGAGCGCCGTAGTTGATGACATCCTGGTTACGGCTCAGTGTCAGCCACTTAGGGTTACCCTCATAGCTGCCCGAGGTGATCTGCCGCACAGCCCCCACCAGCGACTGGGTCGTCTGCACTCCCGGCAACTGCTCAAGCTCCCAGGCGAGGCGATCCACTGCATCCAGCACCTCATAGCGCATACAACTGTCCGGCGGCGTTTTCACAATCACGGCAAACTGATCGCTGGAAAGGGTGTAATGATTCACCACATAGGCATTATCAAGGTTGTAGCGAGAGTCCGAGCGAAGCTCCGGCGCACCGGCATCAAGATCACCGATCTTCAAGTGGAAACTGGTCATGAAGCCCAGCCCCCCCAGAAGCAGGCCAGCCAATAGCGCTGAAACGGCCCACCTGCGGCGGGTGAAGGCTTGCAGACGTACCAACACTCCGACCAGGCTCCAAGGCGCTGGCTCACTTTCCTGCTCCTGCAGGCTACGCTGTGCTGCCGAAGCGCTAACACCGGTATAAGACAGAAGGACCGGCAGTAGAATCAGGTTGGTAAACACCAGCACGCCCACACCGATACTGGCCGCCAGTGCAAGGTCTCGGATTACCGGGATATCGAACAACATGAGGACAGCAAAGCCCACCACATCCGCCAGCAACGCAGTCAGCCCCGCCAGGAACAAACGTCGGAAGGTTAACCGCGCAGCAACCAGCCGATGCACTCCGCAAGCAATATCTTGCATGATGCCATTCATTTTCTGCGCGCCATGGGACACACCAATCGCGAAGACCAGAAACGGCACCAGAATCGAGAAAGGATCAAGCTTGAAGCCCATTAGCGCCACGAGCCCCAACTGCCACAACACGGCAACCAGCGAACAGGCGACGACCAGCAGAGTACTAATCAGGCAGCGGGTATAGAAATAGATGATTAGGCTTACGATCAGCGTGGCGACGGCAAAGAACAGCATCACCTGCGATAGTCCCGCTACCAGCTCACCGATGATCTGGGCGAAACCGACGATATGGAGGCTGACCTTTCCCTGGGCCTCGTACTTGTCGCGAATTTCAGCAATTCGCTTGGATAATACCGCGTAATCCAATGCCTGACCGGTGGTGGGATCCTTGTCCAGCAACGGAACGAAGATCATGCTCGAGCGGTAGTCATTGGCTACCAGGTCCCCGAGAATCCCTGCCCGCCCGAGATTACGCTGCAACTTTTGCAGCTCTGCTTGCGAGCCGTCATATGCGCCAGGCATGACCGGACCGCCGCGAAAGCCTTCCTCAGTCACCTCAGTCCAGCGTACGGCGGGTGTCCACAGCGACTTGACCCATGCCCGATCCACACCGGGCACCATAAATAATTCATCGGTGATCTGGCGCAGCAGCTCCAGGTACTGCGGATCGAAAATCTCGCCATGGGGGTTGGCCACCACCACTCGTAGCGCCCCGCCAAGACCACTGAGCTCTTCGCTGTTGTGCAAGTAGTTCAGTACATAAGGGTGGCTTTGCGGCAGCATCTTTTCGTAGCTGGCACTCAAGCTCAGGCGCGTCGATACCACGTAGGCCATCAGTACGGTCATTATCGCGCAGAGCAACAACACCACCAGGCGATGATTGAAAACCAGGCGTTCGGCACGGCCACCCGAGGCGGGATCAAACACTAGATTGGTTCCCGACTCCTGCACGCTCATAGACATGTTCATGGCTGTACTCCGCTCTTGCTGGTCACGCTTCGCACCCCGTGGATGCCAGCCAGTACCAGGCCGGCATTCGCCGTAGCCGCGACTGCAAAGAAGGGATAACGCTGCTCGATATCCTGGGATTGAAAGTGCCGGCCTCCATCAGCAGAGCGAAACACCTCACCACCAAGACTCACCATCACCAGATCCTTCCCATTGGCAGTACTTGCCGAAGTTAGTGCCAAGGCACTGTCGAGTTGGCTTTGCTGCCAGCTGGCGCCGCTGTCGCGAGTGATCCAGGCATTGCCCATCAGGCCATAAACCAGCAAGCTGTCGGCATCTCCCAACGCCCCAAACCAGGAGCCTTGATAAGGACTCTGAACCTTCTCGAAGGCCTCGCCATTCAGTGCCTGGCGCAGAATCAGGCCCTGCTCGCCGACGATGAACAGACGCCCGAAGGCTTGCTGCATACCGTAGAGATGCAGACCACGTGGGTTTTCGATCTGATCGGATACCGACTGCCAATTCTGACCACCATCGCGGGTACGCAGCAGCAAGCCACCTGCACCTAATGCATAGCCATCGTTGGCATCAAGGAAATGCAGTGCCAGCAGCGACTGATTCAGGCCCTGCGAAGCGGCCTGTTCAAGATCGAGCAGAGCGCGCGGGTTCAAATCGCGATCCATACGTGCCGCTTGTGCCCTCAGCAGCTCGGCAATCCGATGCCCATCCAGCTGCAACCGCCAAGTAGCCCCGGCATCCTGAGTGTGCAGGATTACGCCGTCGTGCCCGACAGCCCACCCCAAGCGTTCACCAACAAACTGTAGGGCCGTCAGATCGGAGCTGACCGGAACCTGCGCCTGGTGCCAACTGTGACCACCGTCATCGGACCAAAGGATATGACCACGTTGTCCGGCGGCGATCACGCGCTGGCCAGCCACGCTCAGAGCCGTCAGCAGACCCTCGCCAGCCTTTTCGGAAAGTCTAGAGGGAACCTCTAGACGGTCCGTCAGGGAGCGTTCCTGAGCAGACACGCTACCTACCATCAGACCAATCCCCAGCAGCGACAGGCACAGGAGTTGGCGAACGCCCTTGATGCTAAAAGATGGGGCAAATACGCAACGGCCACCCGGGACGAAGAATCGTTTTCTCATGGGCTCCTCCACCCTCTTATCAGGGCTTTTATTCTTATTGCCGCACCAGGCAACTCAGTACGGATTGGCTGTTTTCGCTCCCCCCGGCACATAGGCCAGGGAACGTCACATGAACAAACACTACATAAGACCGTCTGGACGGTCAATATAAAGGCAGCACTTATTTTCACCGTGCAGCCGCTTTCTACTAGCGATCCACAGGCGTGTTACTCAGCGACGTAAATAAGTCTGTACGATCGGCCCGTCTTCGCGCAGGGCATGACAGCCATTCACCGCAAACTCTGGCAACGTATTTAAGGTATCGAAACCTTCACCATCGCCCTCCAGGCAGTTCCAAAGGGTCTGATAGGCCACTGTAGAAAGCGGCCCCAACAGCTCGGTGACATGTGTGCAGCCAGCCACCCCACGGAACAGCCTGCGCCCCGCCTGAATGAAGCCCGATTCGATCCGCATGCCAACGAGCTGCTGGTAAGCCTGCGTGATACTTGAACAAATTTTATAAGGGGAGTGCGTGAAACAGGCCTGCACCTCATGAATAAGCAACGTTCGATCGACGGCGACACGCAACATCAATCCGTGAATCGGCTCTTCCGGATGGATCAGTCGACGCTCGATCAAGCCAATTTCGAAGGGTTTGGTATCGACCAGTGTGGCTTCGATATCCCATAACCCGTCTTCACGGACATAGCCCTGACAAACCACCTTTCGGGTGTGAACCAGACTCCGGCCGGGCTTTGCTGGCGCCTCCCGTTCAGCGGACATAGACAGCCCCACTACGCTGTAACACGTCAATGGCCGAAGCCTTGAGGCCAAGCCCCTCCAATATCGAGAGCGTATCCGCGCCCGCCTGCGGCGCCAGATTACGGATCTGACCCGATGTTCGGCTGAACCTCGGCGCTGGTGCCGGTTGCATCAGGCCCTCAAAGTCCACGAAGGTGCCACGCGCCAGGTTATGCGGATGGACCAACGCTTCGTGCATATCCAGCACAGGCGCAAAGCAGGCATCCGTGTTTTCCAGCAATTCGCACCAGTGCCGACGTGGGCGTGAGAGGAACACGGTCTTCAGGCGCTCGCGCAATTGCGGCCAGGTTTTCTTGTCCCACTGGCGTCGAAGTGCAGACTCGGTGATCTCAAGTTTATCCAGCAGCAGATGGTAAAATTGAGGTTCGATGGCAGCGACCGAGACATAGCCACCGTCTGCGCACGCATAAGTTGCATAGAAGGGCGCCGAGCCGTCCAGAAAGTTTTCCCCCCGACGCGGGCTCCAGCTTTTTTCCGCCAACAGTCCATAGAGCATGGCCATCAGGGTCGCAGACCCATCACTCATGGCCGCGTCCACCACCTGCCCCTTACCGGAGTGCCGCACATCCAGCAGCGCGCATACCACGCCGAAGGCCAGCATCAGCCCTCCCCCACCATAATCGCCGACCAGATTCAGCGGCGGCATCGGCGGTTGCTCAGGATTCCCCATGCCATACAGAGCACCGGATAAAGCAATGTAATTGAGGTCATGTCCGGCCGATTGGGCCAAGGGACCATCCTGTCCCCAGCCGGTCATGCGCCCATAGACCAGTGCCGGATTGCGCGCCTGGCACACCTGCGGACCAAGGCCCAGACGCTCCATCACACCTGGCCTAAAGCCTTCAATCAGGACATCCGCTGTCTCAAGCAGGCTCAGCAGCGTTTCTATCGCTTCGGGCTGCTTGATATTCAAGGCCAACGAACGGCGACCACGCCCGATCACTGCCGTAGCCGCCCGCAGGCTATCGAAATGATCCCCGCCCCCCTCTCTAGGGGGACGATCGATGACAATGACATCAGCCCCGAGATCAGCCAGCAGCATGCCGCAGAACGGGCCAGGACCGATACCGGCCATTTCGATCACCGTTACGCCGACCAACGGGCCGGAACGCATTGATTGCATAGCCATTACTCCTCAAATCCACGCATAACGACAAACTCATCCAACCCCATACGGGGGCTGTCCAGATGGTTGGCTGGCGCCTGGGCATCCGGCTTTCCGATGGCCATGCCACAGAACAGCATCCAGTCATCAGGGGAGCCGACAAACTCGGTAACGGTACGGTGATATAAGGCCCAAGCTTCCTGAGCACAGCTGCCATAGCCACGCTCCTCCAGGAGCAGCATGAGTGTCTGCAGGAACATGCCAAGGTCGGCCCACTGCGCCTTTCCCATACAACGATCGACAAAACAGAACAGGCCGACCGGCGCCCCAAAGAAAGCAAAGTTGCGAGCAAACCAGCGCTGACGCCCGGCACGGTCTTCACGCTCGATCCCCAGAGTACGGTACAACCGCTGACCAATATCAAAGCGATAGTCCCGGTATGGCTCCTTCAGGTTCGGCGGGTAAATGGGGTACTCCTCCGGATCAGGCTCCCCCGCCTGCAGACGCACCTGCATCCGGGCACAGAAACGACTCAGCTCCTGCCCCCCCAGGACATACACACGCCATGGCTGCACGTTGCCGCCCGAAGGTGAGCGCGCTGCCAGTTGCAACACCTCACGCAACACCTCAACCGGTACCGGATCACTGCCAAAAGCACGGACACTGCAACGGTTTCGTATGGCTTCGCTCACGCTCTGTTGACTCATGTCGCATCTCCCTCAGCGGTCGCTACCACACCCCGATCAAGCAACTTGCCAAACTCCACCGAGCTCAGCCCCAGCACCTCGGTCAAAACACTTTCAGTGTCTTCGCCCAATCGGGGTGCCGGGCGTGGAGCCTGACGCCGGCTGGCAGAAAAGCTCAATGGCAGGCCCGGTATCAGAAGCGGGCCAACACCTGGCTGCTGCACTTGCGAGAACATCGGGTTGGGCTCGTCGCCAGCCAACGCCTGGACAACCTCTGCCATTTCTCGGTAGCGGCTCCAGCACACCCCGTGATGGTCCAGAATCCGCGCCGCCTCAACCAGGGTCAAACGGACAAACCAAGGTTCGAACAGCGCCGCAATGGCATGCCTGCCTAGATAGCGATCACCCTCGCGCGACCAGTCCAGACTCAACTGTTGGGCCAGCGCCTGCAGCGGCTGCTGAAGCCCTGTCGCCTCACAAAGCCCCTTCCACTGGCGCGCGGTCAGGCCCACGACCATGATGCGGCTCCCATCCGCCAGCACGAAGTCGCGTCCAAAGGCGCCGTATAGGTAATTACCTACCCGTTCACGCGCTCCTCCCAACTCGGCTTCAGCGGTAAAGCCCAAGTGCGCAACCACAGCTAGCGCTACATCCTCAAGCGCCAGCTGCACATGCTGGCCTTGACCAGTCAGGCGACGGTGCCGTTCCGCCGCCAGCAGCCCCGTGGCAGCCATTTGCCCAGTGACCAGATCCCAGGCCGGCAGCACATGATTGACAACAGCTGCAGTCGAAGCCTCGGGGCCTGTGATCAATGGCAACCCCACCGAAGGGTTAACGGTGTAGTCCACCGCCGAACCACCCTTGCGGTCGCCCTGCACAGTCAGCTGGATCAAATCCGCCCGTTGCTGGCGCAACTGCTCCCAGTCAAGCCAGCCACGGGGGGGGAAGTTAGTCAGCAACATACCGGCATCCGCACCCTCCGCGCAGATCAGAGCCATGGCCAATTCACGCCCCTCTTCACTGGCAATATCGATGGCGACCGAGCGCTTGGCCTTGTTCAGGCCACACCAGAACAGACTGGTGTTATCCTCGGTCACCGGCCAGCGGTGGTAGTCCAGACCTCCACGCAACCCATCGATGCGAATCACCTGCGCCCCCATCTGAGCCAGCGTCATGCCGCCGAGGGGGGCTGCGACAAAGGCCGAGACTTCGACAACCCGCATTCCTTCAAGAATCGTATTCATGCTGACTCCAGTGCGTTCTCCAGCAAGCTGCGTGCAATCACCTTGAGCGCCAACGTTTCTTCAGCGCCTTCGAAGATCGACAGTACGCGCGCATCGACAAAGTAGCGGCTGACGGCCGACTCCTCGGCGTAGCCCATACCACCATGAATTTGCAGGGCCTCGCGGGTAATCAACTCTGCCGATCGGCAGGCCAGCAATTTGACCAGGCTGGCTTCCATACGACCGGCCCCATCTTGCATCAAGCGACCCACGGCATACGTCAGTCGGCGACAAGCCACAAACCGAGACGCCATACGGGCCAACTTGGCCTGAGTCAGCGGATAATCCACCAAGGGCGCAGCGAATACCTTGCGGTCTCCCGAGTAACGAATAGCCGCCAGCAAAGCCGCACGCATAACGCCACAGGCACGCGCTGCGGTCTGCATGCGTCCACCCATCATGCCGGCCATGGTGTAGTAGAACCCCTTACCAAGCCCGCCTTGCTCGCCAATCAGACAGTTATCTGGAACGAAATAGTTGTCAAAAAACAGATCGAACGAGTGCATGCCCCGATAGCCAATCGTCGGTATCGCGGTGCCCGTCAGGCAACCACCGCCTTCCTGAACTTCTTTGAAGGCATGCTGATCCGTCGACTGCTTCTCGACCAGGAACAAACTCAACCCCTTGTGCCCCAGGCTACGATCCGGATCAGTACGTGCGACCACCATCAACAACCCGGCCTTGCCGGCAAAGGTGCACCAGCTTTTGGCACCATTGAGCAACCAGCCACCCTCGCAGCGACTGGCTCGCAGGGATAGACCGGCCACATCCGAGCCAAAATCCGGCTCGGTGATAGCAATGCCACACAGTGGCTCGCCAACGGCAATACGCGGTAACCAGTCGTTTTTCTGCTGTTCAGTACCCCCCGCCAACAAGGCCCGGGAAAGAATCTCAGGACGGGTGATCAGGCTACCGGCAGCGGCCAACGACGCCTGCGAGAGCGCTTCTGTGACCACGATCATCATGATGTTGTCATCACGATCATCCGGTGCAGTGCCTCCGAAACGCTGCGGTATTGAAAGGCCGAACACCCCCATATCACGCAACGGCTGCAACAGCGTTTCTGGTACCGTAAGGTCGTGACGATGAATACCCTCTGCCTGTGGTGCCACCACTTCCTCGGCAAAGCGCCGGAAGCTGTCGCGAGCCATTGCCAGATCCTGATCCTGATCCAGCGACTCGGCACCGAGCTCATCATCACGCTGGAACACTTCAAGGCCTGCCTGCTGCAAAGCCTCTGCACCACCACCGGCGGCCCGCAGCTCACGCCAGGCGGTGCTGCGGGCTAACTCTTGCAGGGCGACTGGATCAAGATCCAGCTCCAGAAAAAGCCCCTCAAGACGAGTCAGCAGCGCCTGCACGGCCTCACAGATGAACACAAGCGCCAGGCGAGCCTCATTACCTGGATCCTTAGCCAGGGTCTCAGCCGCAAGCAAATCGGCGCTGGCCAGTGCCAGCTCGTAGCTGGGAACCTGGTGCCGATCCAATAGATCGGCATCCAGCTGACCGCACTGACCGCGCCGGCAGCGAATAGCCAGACTCTTGGTCGCAAGCGAGAAAGCCTCACGAAGCGTTACCAACAACGACTGTGCATTTTCCAGTTGTGCCGCCAGGGCACTCATGCTCGAACCCCATCAAGCACAGCCAGTGCCTTGGCCGCCGCATTGCGCGCGGTTACTGCGCAGGCCTGAGTACCGCCATCGCCATACTCCTTGACCGCATCGCCTACCTGCCAGAGGTTGCTCAACGGAGTGTCCTGCGGCATATCGAATCCGGCACAAGTACGCTGGGCCGGCCATTCACCGCGCATCACACGCACCGACAGCATCTTGGCATTGGCGAAGCCTGGGAACAGGTCATGCAGATCCTGTAGCGAAGCTTCGATCTCGGCCGCCTCATCGAACGCATCGATGGCCGGGCGCGGTACTGCGTAGGCCACATACAGGTGCCAGCCAGGCGGCGCCATTTCCGGGCACGTCGCCGTCATTTCACCCATGTTGCACAAACGACGGGTCGGACCGAAGGTAATCAGACCCGGGGCATCGATCAGGCGCTCACGGGTCGCGAAGTTGATCACGATGTTGGACGCCGGACGCAATGTGTTCGCCGCTTGAGCCGCGTAATCACCTGCCAGAATATCCGCTCCGGCCAGCGCCGCAGTTGCCCGCGGACCGATATTGCTGATCACTGTGGAGGCAGCGACCCAGATACGCTCGCCATTGCGCTCCACTTCGATGGCAGTGACACGACCGTCTTCAACACGCAGCCCTTGGGCTCGGCTTTCCAACCAAACTTCACCGCCGTGGGCACGTATGGCATCAGCCAGATCATTCCACAGGCCAATGGTGCCACGGGGGCAGAAACCGAAGCGCTTGAACGCGCCCTTGACTGCAAAGTAAGTCAGGAAGGCACGAGCGGGCAATTCATCGGAATTGACCGCAAAAATAGCGGCACACAGGTTGCGAAAAATCGCATGCACCGTCTGGTTCTTGGTGTACTTGGCCAACCACTCGGCGGTCGTCAGGCGGGCCTCGGGCAGATCTCCACCACGGGCGTCGGCGAACTTGGCGCCAATCTTGGCAGCCTGCTTGGTGAAGGTGCCGAGGAGAAAACCCCATCCCCCACCCTTGGCCACGTTGATCACCTTGCCATCCACGTAGAACACGGTTGCCGGATTCGGCTCACGTACATCCATCCGTACATCAAGGGCCGCAAAGGTTTCTTCAAAAGTACTGCCTAGCTCGATAGCAATCGCACCGATGTTGACGATGAAGTCGTCAATCACTTCACTGGAGGCGCGGCCGCCGACACGGTTCAAACTCTCGACGACCAGAACACGTTTTCCGGCTGCGACCATGCGCGCAGCGGCGCACATACCCCCTGCACCTGCGCCGAGAATAATGGTGTCGTAATGCTGGACCGCTACATTTGTTGTTGTCATATGTACTCCTGCTCGCAAGGCATCCACTTAATAACGGAAGTTCTTTCAATTAAAAGACCGTATGGTCGGTCTTTTTATAGCATGCATGTCTACAAATAAAGTCTTATTTTCCTAACCGCGCACGACAGCCAGTGCCGTCATACCAATAAATCCGTCCTGGTCCAGGCTCCACAGCTGCAATTGCTCGCCTTCACGGCGACCACATAACCGAATCGGCCCCTGAGCGAACGTCGGCCGTATCGCGCGGAACTTAAAATTCTCTACACCCCCAGGTCCTGCCTGTTCCAGTGCCAGCTCCAACAACGCGGTCGCGAGCAGTGGCCCCTGCACCACCAGACCGGGATAGAACTCTTCTTGCACAGCATAGTCACGGTCGTAATGGATACGGTGACCGTTATAGGTCAGGGCTGAAAAACGAAACAGCAGCACAGGATCTGGCTGTAGCACTCGCTCCCACTGTGCCTCCTCGATCGGCCGCTGTCCTATCGGCAACGGCATGGCCGAGGTGGGTGCATCGCGGTACACCAGATGTTGCAACTCTCGGACTCGACAGGCCTGCTCCTGGAAAATCAGATGCTCCAGCGTCACGAACACCAGACTGCCCGATTGTCCCTCTTTCAACTCGACGGACATTACCCGGCTCTGCCGCCGGGCACTTTGGCCAATGATCAGCGGCTTATCAATGCGCAACTGTCCGGATGCCCACATACGTCGTGGCAGTGGCACCGGAGGCAGGAAATCGCCTTTGAGCGGGTGTCCATCCACCCCTGTTCCCAGCGTCGAAGGGGTGTCCAGAAAGTACAACCAGTGCCACGAAGGCGGCAGGGGATCGCCCATTTCAAGCAACGTGTCACGAGACAAGGCCGCCGCCAAGGCACGTGCTGGGAACACCGGCAGTTGATCTTCCATCACCCGCTCACGACCGACCCAGCCTTCGAGATGCTTAATATCAATCATACCGCTCTGGCCTCGCGCGCCGGTTCTTCGCTCAGCAGTGACAAGCCGGCCTCAGCGCGGCGCACCAACCAAAGGCTTGGACGATAACGGGGATCGCCCGTGTACTGATGCAAGTTACGCAGAATCCTCAACACCCGCTTGGGCCCGATCCGATCACCCCAGGCCAATGGCCCGCACGGGTAGCCCAGCCCTAGGCGTACCGCGTCTTCAATATCTGCTACGCAGGCAATCCGGCGTTGGGCGATATCGGCTGCAATATTAACAATGGTCGCCAGCACACGCTGCAGCACAAATCCCGGGCTGTCATTAATCACCGTTACCGGAGCGCCCAAGGCCACGAACAATGCATGGGCCGCGTCGCGAACTTCGGCGCGGGTGCCAACCGTCTGCATCAGCGTCACCCGCCCGCCCGGCAGCCCCAAGGGGTCCACTGCGATACAGCGCTGCGGATCCAGCCCCAGACGCAGACAGGCAGTGGTCGCGTCCTCGCCCCAGGGCTGAACGATCTGGATCGAGGCCTGCTCGGCACTCTCCACGACCCGTGCGCAGCCCGTTGCAATAATGCGATCCAGCAGCGTGTCGTACTGTTCGCATTCAGGCGCCACCCAAACAGTCAAGGCACCAGGCAGGCGTGGGACGGCCAACGCTTGCGGCTCAATCCGTACAGCGCCGTCATAGCGGTACCAGCCCTCTCCCGTCTTACGACCGAACAGGCCGGCTGAAATCCTCGGCGGCACCAACGGTGATGGACGCAACCGCGGCTCCTGCAGGAACTGGCTATAAATAGAACTCATCACCTTGCCCGAGACATCCAGACCGGTCAGGTCCAGCAACTCGAACGGGCCCATGCGAAAGCCCGCCGCCTCACGCAGAATGCGATCTACATCAGCGACATCGGCTACCTGTTCCTCGACAATCCGCAAACCCTCAGTATAAAGCCCGCGACCAGCATGATTGACGAGGAAGCCAGGCAGATCCTCTGCAACCACCGCACGATGGCCGGCGCTTTCCACCAGCGCCACCAGCGCCGCAACCACTGGCGGTGCAGTACGCACCGCAGCGATGACCTCGACCACTTTCATCAGTGGCACTGGATTAAAGAAATGCAGCCCGGCCACCCTTTGCGGAATTCGGCAACCTGCGGCGATGTCGGCCATGACCAGCGACGAGGTGTTACTGGCCAGAATCGCTTCGTCGCCGATGATATTCTCCAGCTCAGCGAACAGCTCGCGCTTGACCTGCAAATCCTCGACTACCGCCTCTATCACCACTGAACAACCGGCCAATTGCTGCAACTGGTCAACCACCTCGATCGAGGAAAGGATCCGCTGGCCCTGCTCGGCACTGAAACGTCCCTTGCCAACGCCTTTGCCAACCATCTCAGCGATGTACTCGAGCGCCTTGCCCGCCGCTCCGGTGAAGGCATCGAATAGTCGTACCCGATAGCCCGCTTCGGCGAACAACTGGACGATGCCGCGGCCCATTGTGCCCGCGCCGATCACGCCAATAATCTTATTCGTGTTCATGCTCGTACCCTGTCGTGATCAACGGCCGATATAGCTCGGTGTTCTTTTCTCCAGGAAGGCGCGCATGCCCTCCTCCTGATCCTGAGTATCGAACAGCAACAAGAACTCACGATTCTCCAGGGCCAGCGCGGCATCCAGAGACATATCCCCACCCTGGGCCAATACCCGACGCGTCGCCGTCACCGCCAGAGGTGGCATTGCTGCAATCCGCCGAGCCAATGCCTTGGCTCTTTCGACAGCCTGCCCCGGCTCGCATAGCTCTGCCACCATGCCCAGCTGCCAGGCACGCTCCCCCGACAACAGATCGCCCGTGAGCAGTAGCATGCTCGCCACCGGACGCCCAACCGCTCGCATCAGGCGCTGGGTGCCGCCGGCCCCCGGCATAATCCCTACCTTGAGCTCTGGCTGGCCGAAGCGGGCACTGCTATCCGCCACGATGAAGTCACACATCATTGCCAGTTCGCAGCCGGCTCCCAGGGCAAAACCGCTGACCGCGGCAATCAACGGCTTGCGACTCTGCGCGAGCGGCGCCCAATACTGCCCAAGGTCGAGTTCGGCGACGTCCTGCGCACCCTTATCAACCAGCAGATTGAGATCGGCTCCTGCTGCGAAAACCTCATTGCCACCGGTGATAACAATCACTTTGATGCCGACCTCGCCTTGCAACTCGATCACGCCGTTGGCAATTGCGCTACGCATGTGCAGATCTAGCGCATTGCGCTTGGCCTCACGATTCAGGCGCAACACACCGACGTCGCCGTCACGCTCAATCACGACCATTTCTTCACTCATACTTTGAGCCTCGCTGTCAGCGTGAAATCGGGATCTCGCCGGGCACTGAACGCCGCAAAACCTTCTTTAAAATCGGCGCCTAGCAGCAGGTCTGCCTGATCGTCCTCCTCCCGCTTCAACTCGCTCGGCAAGTCCTCAGCAGGATGGTTCAAACGCTGCTTCATGCGAGCAAAGGCTTCCTGCGGCAACCGGGCCATTTGTTCGGCCCGATGCAAAGCACCGGCCATGATGTCGCCATCAGTGACGAACTCGTCAGCAAGCCTAAGACTTACAGCCTCTTCTCCCGACAACACCTGACCGCTTGTCAACAAACCTCGGGCACAGGGCAGACCGACCCGCGCGGGTAGCGTGCGTAGGGTGCCCCAATCCGGTGTCAGCCCCAGTTTCATGAAGGGGAAGAGGATCTTGCTGCCAGGTCCCACCACAATGTGATCGCCCAGTAGAGCAAGGCCTACGGCCGCTCCGGCGGCGAAACCTTCCAGCGCCGAAACGACCGGGACAGGTAAAGCCGCCAGACTCAAGCAGAGCCGACGGATATGGGTCATCCGGGAACGCGCTTGCGCTTCAGTCAACCCCACCATGCTGGGCACATCGCCGCCCGCAGAGAAGATGCCACCCACACCACCACACACCAACGCACGTACGCCAGGATCAGCACTGATTTCACTCAGATGTTCGATCAGCGCCTGACGCACGTCGTAGTCGATCGCATTGCGCTTATCCGGGCGGTTGATCAGCAGCCGCGCCACTCCAGGTGCGGGATCATCCCTCAGCACTACTCGCTCGGCCATGATCAGCGTCCTTCCAGACCAACGATCGACACGGAGCAGACGTTCTGCGACGGCTGACCGCCCAGGTTATGGGTCAGACCCAGGGTCGGGTTGGCTAGCTGACGGGTACCTGCACGGCCCTGCAACTGCAGATACATTTCGTACAGCATGCGAATTCCGCTCGCCCCGATGGGATGGCCAAAGCACTTCAGCCCACCATCAATCTGACAAGGGATCTTGCCGTCGGCATCGAACACACCGTCCAGCACATCCGCAACCGCACCCCCCTCGACGGACAGCATCAGATCCTCCATGGTCACCAGTTCGGTAATCGAGAAGCAGTCATGTACCTCCGTCATGCTGATCTCTTCCCGCGGATTGCGTATACCAGCTTCCATATAGGCCTTGCGGGCAGCGATGCGGGCGGTATGCACGTAGCTGCCGTCCCACTCGTTGGATTGCATTTCCCAGCCATTGGATACCGATACCTGCAACGCCTTGAAGGTCACAAGATCTTTCTTGCCGAGGCTGCGGGCAATTTCCGGTGTGGTCACAATCACTGCCGCTGCACCATCGGATACACCACAGCAATCAAACAGCCCCAGCGGTTCGGCGATGATCGGCGCATTGAGCACCTGTTCTACGGTGATGTGCTTACGCAGGTGCGCCTTGGGGTTCTTCGCACCGTTGGCGTGGCTCTTGACCGAAACATGCGCAATTGCGCGCTTGAGCAGATCCACCGGCACCCCATGGCGACGACGATAGGCCGAGGCCAATTGCGCAAAATTTGCCGGTGCGACGGCGTTGGGGTACCACTGCGGAATCAAGGTGCCCACACTGGCGAGCGGCAAACCGCCATAACCGGTGTCCTTAAGTTTCTCCACTCCCACCGCCAGGGCAATATCACAGGCCCCAGCAGCCACGGCATAGACCGCCGCACGAATTGCCTCGGAGCCACCGGCGCAGAAGTTCTCCACGCGAGTAACACCAATGTTCGGCAGACGTAGAGCAATGCCCAAGGGAGTTCCGCCACGGCCCACCCCGACATCGTCCATATGGGTCGAGAACCAGGCCGCATCCAGCTGAGTCGGCTCGATACCGGCATCCAGCATGGCCTCGTTATAAGCCTCTATCATCAGATCTTCGGGGCTTGCATCCCAGCGCTCGCCAAAACGGCTGCAACCCATTCCGAGGATGGCAACCTTGTCTTTGATTCCAGTACTCATAAGTCACTCCAAAAATCAGTTGTCGGCGGATTTAGCCTGGTTGCGCACCGGGGTGGCCTTCCAGAAATAACGGACAAAGCCGCGTCGCTCATCGATGTCCTTGATCCGGAAAACCATTTCCATCGTGGTTCCGGAATCCACATCGCCCTTATCCAGATCAGTGAACTCCATCAGGATGCGGCCACCGCCTTCGAAGTCGACCTGCCCGTAGTAATTCGGGGGGGCAGGGTGATACGAGAGGTATTCCGCAGACCAGCTGAGGATCTGCGCACGGCGCTCGGCCAGCTTGTAGGGCACCTGTGAGTCGAGCAGAGCACCTGCCGGATCATGAGACAGGCGCGACGGTGGGAAATGCACACGCCCAGTTTCCCTGCAGCGCCCGCCAACCAGCCCGAGAATCGCGCTTTTGTGCCGATACAGGGTTGTCAGTGCCGTTTTCTTGTCCTGCTCGCCACGCATACCACGCTCGAGGCGCAGCTGATTATTGAACGAGAGGAACTTGGTGTAGTTGCTTTCCTCTACACCGCGCGCGAGCCAGCCCGACACGCCCAACCGAGGGCGGAAGCGAGCAATGTGCTCGGTCGTGCGCAATACGAGCGCCTGGGCACCACTGGCAAACTGGCTGACCACAATAATCTGGCCGGGAGTGGCGGTTTCCAACACAGCCGTCAGCATCAACAAGGCGTGCGCAGTACCCGTGTCGCCCACAGTCGCCGCCAGGTTGTTCACCACCGCCTCGGCACGCATCCCAAGGGTTTTGGCGACGCTCTGATCCAGCTTGGCCATCACACTTGGGAAAATGAAATGATCAACTTGCTCGGCCTTCACGCCGGCGCTTTCCAGTGCAGCCTGAATCACGCCTGGGACGATCTTGCCAACGCCTTCCTCGCGAACCCAGCGTTCTTCCCAGTGGTAATCGATCTCCTGGCCTGCAGAGCGGAAGTGATCGACAAAGTCCAGAGTATCCGTCGCGCTGCCCAGTAGCTCAGCCACCACCTCACCACGCCCCACCAACAGAGCCGCTGCGCCATCACCATAATCCAGCTCGGCAGAGCTCGCAGCACGGGTGTGACGGTTGTCGGCAGCCAGCACCAGCGCGCAGCCCTTGCGGCTATCAACCTGATGCAACGCATCCTGCAGCGCCCCAAGGCCCGCCCGTAGCGAGCCTCCCAGGTCACGGGCATCGATACCGCTATCCAGGGTCAAGGCTTCGGCTGCCACCGCTGCATTGAGACGGTCGGCGAACGGCAGCGTGGTCGAGGCCAGCCACAGCGAACGCACATGGTTGCGATCATCCGACGGCCCCAGACAGTCACGCGCGGCCGCCACTGCCATGGTGATGCTGTCTTCATCCCAGTTGGCCATGGCGCGCACGCCTTTGGCCTTATTCTGCAAACCTGGCGCAAACCAGGCATTAGCCTGCGCTACTGCCTGCCGACTGAGTCGCAGGCGAGGTACATAACTGCCATATCCGAGAATCCCGATCATTGCGAGAGCCTTCTGCGTTTAAGAGTTGTAAGGATTTGAATGAGGCGGCCAATGCGCCTCTAAGTGCTGCCCGACTGCGGCGATGGCTTCCTGAGCCTGTGTCAAGTGCTGGGGGAACTGCTGAAACACATGAATCATTGCGTCGTATACCTGCAACTGCACAGCCACTCCGGCAGCCTGTGCCTTGTGGGCGAACATCCGTGAGTCATCAAGTACAGTTTCGCGATCACCGACCTGTAGCAGTAACGGCGGCAGCCCTTGGAGCTCAGCAAACAACGGAGAAACACGAGGATCCGACGCATCCTGCTGGCCGAGGTAATTGCCGGCCATGGCCAACACCATCCGACGCTGATGGATAGGGTCACTATCAGCTCGCGTCTGGTAGCTTTCACCACTGGCAGTCATATCCGTCCAGGCCGACATCACCGCGGCACTGGCTGGCAACGCCATACCTGCCTCACGTAGCTGTAGCAGTAGTGACAACGCCAACCCACCCCCAGCCGAGTCACCGGCCAGCGCAATGTTCGTTGCAGGTACGCCCTGCTCCAGCAGCCAAGCGTAAGCGCTCAGCGCATCATCCAGAGCGGCCGGAAAAATGTGTTCGGGCGCCAGGCGATAATCCACTGCCAGTACCCGGCAACGCGCTGCTGCCGATAGTCGATGCATCAGGTCGAAATGCGAACGCACCGACCCCACTTGAAAGCCACCACCATGGAAGTACAACAACACCCGATCCCTATCGATTTCAGGCGCGTCAATCCAGGCGGCGCAAACACCGTCGGCATCCACAGGCTGGGAACTGTCTGGTGACACTGTCTCACCGAAAAGACGATCCCAATCGGCCCGCATCTGAGCCACGGTAGTCTCGCGCCCCCAGCTGCCGTACACCGCCTGGACCTGCTCAATCACCTGGTCGATGCTCATTGGCCGCACCCCATGCCACCGGATACGCCCAGCACTTCGCCAGTGATATAGGCCGCTTCGCGAGACACCAGAAAAGACACTGCAGCAGCGACCTCATCCGGAGTGCCCAGGCGCCCGACCAGGGTCGACGAGCACATGGCGTCCAGCAGCCTATCTCCACCCTCAGCCACCGCTTGACGCAGTAGCGGGGTATCGATGGGGCCTGGCGTGATGACATTAGCCGTGACGCCGTAACGAGCACTCTCACGCGCAATCGAACGTGTAAAGGCAATGACCGCACCTTTGGAAGCAGCATATACAGCACCGCCGCGCGACCCCATACGACCCGCCTCTGAGGCGATATTCACAATGCGTCCGTGGCCACCCGCCTGCATCGCCGGCAACAGCAGGTGAGTGGTATTGAGCACCGAGTAAAGATTCACCGCCATCAGGCGATTCCATTCTTCTACCGACGTATGAGTGAAGAAGGCGTGTTGGTCGACACCAGCGCAGTTGACCAAAATGTCGAAAGGCTGTCCGGCGAAGGCCTTGACCTGGTCGTAATCGCTCAAATCAATACAAGCGCTGCTTGCTCCTACTTCTTGAGCTAATGCCTCTGCTGCCAGCACATCACGATCGGCGATGAACACTTGCGCGCCATCCGCTACCAAACGTCGAACGACAGACGCACCTATCCCATTGGCACCGCCGCCAACGAAGGCGCGGCGCCCTGCAAGATCAGTCATAGCGACTCCTAGCGGCCGGTAAATACAGCCTTGCGGCGTTCAATCACAGCCGCCAACCCTTCACGAGCATCGGCTGTACCTGAGAGTTCGGATACCGTGCGGCTTTCTTCAGGCAGACAGGCTTCGACGCCCAGCCCGAGCCCGCTCCAAAGCAAACGCTTGGTGGCAGCCAGCGCCAGAGGCGCTCCAGCGGCCAGTTCTCGCGCCCAGGCAAATGCACTGGACTGCAGCTCATCGTCTTCGACAATGCGATTGATCAAGCCAAGCTCCAACGCCTGCTGTGCATCGAGCACCGGATTGGTCAGCAGAATTTCGGTGGCTTTGCGCAGACCCACCAAACGTGCGAGCGTCACGGAGACACCCGCATCAGGAGCCATGCCAACCCGAGTGGCTCCAGCAAGGAATTTCGCAGAACGCGCAGCGACAACCAAATCGGCAGAGCAGACCAGCCCCATGCCCCCGCCACCGGCCGCAAATCCCTGGACGGCAACAATGACCGGCGCATTCAGGTGCATCAGCGAGGAGGCCGCAATCTGCAGATAGGAAGTCGCTTGGCGCAAGTAGTGGGCAAGCCCTTCTCCCTTGCTGGCGAAATCATGCACATCACCACCGGCACAAAAGTGTTTGCCTTCGCCAGTCAGCAAAACAGCTCGAACACCAGGCTCGCCGTGACACTGCATGATCACATCATGCAGGGCTCGTAGCAGTTCGATATTCAGGCCATTGGATGAAGCTGGACGATTCAGACGGATATGCGCAATACCATCCTCGTGCATATCCAACAGCACAGGTCCTTGTGCAACCAACACGCGGATACCACTGTCTTGTAAGGCATTCATCAGCTAATTCCTTGTAGTTGTTTTCGTCGGGGCAACGCTCGCACAGCCGTCAGATCAGGAAGGACATGGAGTAGAGCGGCTTCGTGTTATTGGTCAGCCTGACCTTCTTGAGCACCATCCGCAGCTCGCCATCAACCCGCCGCAGCCGATAATCGTTACGCGACGGCCAGATCGTCTCGCCACGCAAATTGACTTCGTAAACAAAGGCATTAGAGGTCACACGAATTTCATCGCCTTGAACATCAAGCACCTCGATGTTGGATATCAGACGACGCAAGCTGGAGCGCGGCGACTGGCTGTGCCGCTTGCCGGTATGTAACTGACGGATTCGCAGCGCGATGCGCGAGCGGTTGTCATAAACAATCGACATGTCGTGCTCAGGGTCACCGCCGTCACCATTGGCCGGAATCCAGTAGACGCCATCATCAGTCCAGAGCGCTTCCCAGGCATCGTACTCATGCTCGTCCTGATAACGCCCCTCCGCATAGATAAAGCGGGTCACTTCGCGCAGCAACGCATCATCGTGCTCAAAAGCGCTCATTATTTCGCCTCCATCAGGGAACGGTAATGCGCCCACATGCCCCGAGACGGAACTTCGTCCGTCGCATCACCAACCATGAATCCATCCTCATCGATTCGTTCACGGTGCTTGCCCCTGCCCAGAAACACCCATTCCGGCTTGCGGACCTGAACACCTCGCTGGTTACGCTCATACATCTCTGAATCATCCGCCAGAAGAAATCCGGCCGGTCCAACAGATCCCATCGTTTGCTGACGCATGCGGCGATTAAGTTCAGGCGCACCTTTGAACTGCAACGCAGTGACGTGCTGGATGGTTTCATCCACTGCCAGTGGTTGCAGCACAAATATCTGGATTTCAGCAATAAACAGATTGGGGAAAATCATGGTGTGCGGCGTACCGTCGATCATGATTTCTCGTGCTTTTTCCTCTCCGTATGCGGCTTTCATATCCCCGACATACGCGGGCATGCGCTCTTCTGTGGTTCCAAACCAACCCAGCGGCTTGTCCAATTTGCGGAATTCCGGACGCAGGTCGCACTCCGAGTGACCATTCCCCAGGTAGCGAGTAACAGCCGTCGATTCACTGCTATACAGATCGCCAATACCGCTCTCTGCCACACTGAAAATGGAAGCGTGAACAAACTGCGGGTGGTAGCCATCCGTCTCGTTCTCGACCACAAACTTCCAGTTGGTCTTGGCCTGGTGCTTGAGGAAACCAGCGGTGATTTCCACTTCCCCCTCCGGCGAGTTACGCACCAGGCGATCGATGGCTTCTCTAGCTCCGCCCAGATGCTCTTCCAGGCTCGGGCCCTGCTCAGCGAATGAGCCAAATACAAACCCTTTATAGGACTCGACGCGCGGCACCTTACCCAGACCCAACTTCGTTCGGTCGACGCCTTCATAGCCAGAAGGGAATGGATAGCCCCGCAGCTGACCTGTATTGGTAAAAGTCCAGCCATGGTAAGGACAGGTGAAAGAACGTGAGTTGCCCTTTTCCGACAGACACACCTGATTGCCACGGTGCGCACAACGGTTGAGCAATAGATGAATTTGCCCTTCACGGTCACGCGTCATGATCACCGGCTGCAACCCGATGGACTTCATTACGAAGTCATCCGGGTTTTTAACCTCGCTTTCATGACCGACATAGACCCAGGTGCGGTACCAGATCTTCTCGAGCTCCTCCTCGAAAATTTCCTTGTTGGTGTATACCGAACCATGGACATATTCGCCCTTGAAAAACTCACCCCATTTGCGCCCTGTCGGAATTTCTCCCATGACACCACCCTCAGATCGATTGTTGTAGTTGAAAACCTGTGCACCGTCGTCGCATCTACCCTCCCGTCATCCAGGTAGCAGGAAGCAATCAGCTGACAATCACATTTCCACGACCACAAAATAGTCCGTCCAGCCGGTCTTGTAAACAGTAAAATTCTAGAGCCCCTCCCGAAGCGCTCGCTTGAAGCGTAATTACCACACCAAGCCCTTTTGGCTTAGGAAAACCGTCGCGATCCCCTGGAGACCAGCCACGGCCATCATCCCTGCTAGACAAGTCTTTTTTACTCAATTAATATTCCGTCCGGTCGGTCTTTTTAAAACAACAACCATCATCTGGCAGGAGTGCTCACCATGCCTGAGTTGATCTATATCGAAAGCAATGGAACTACCCACCGCGTCAACGCCGCCCCCGGTCAAAATCTGATGCAGGTGGCGCTAAGAAACATGGTGCCCGGCATACTGGGGGATTGTGGCGGAATCTGCAGCTGCGCCACGTGCCATGTAATGATTGATGTCGCATGGCTGGAAAGGCTTCCCGCCATGTCCGAAACCGAGTCATTCCTGATCGAGGGAGTATCTGACGCACAAGCAGGTAGTCGCCTGAGCTGCCAAGTCAAGGTGACTGATTCGATTGACGGCATGGTAATTCGGGTGCCGGCGGAACAATTTTAGCCAGCACGTCGGGGTAGTCTCCTGGGGTTTAGCAGAGCAGTCGGATCTGAACAGGCGACGGCATACCTGGACCGCCTGGTGTCATACATTGGTCAACCCTAGTTTGCACGATAGCTGTCCGGCAAATGGTCCCTCTTAATGAATACAGGACTCCGACATGCTTGCGGCCGTCGTCTCCTTCAGTAAAACACCCAGCGCCCGCGACCGTCTTCTCGATGCCGCGATCGAGCTATTTGCAACCCACGGCTACCAAGCAATTAGCTTGCGTGACCTTGCTAGCCATTTGGGGCTTCGCGCCGGATCCCTTTATCACCACATTGAAAACAAACAGAGCTTGCTGTTCGAGCTTATTGAATCAGCCCTGTCGGATCTATTGAACAGCACCAAGCTTCTGATGAAAGGCGCCAAGACCCCCTCTGACCAGTTATGGAGTTTTGTTCAAGCGTTCGTCGCCTTCGATCTATCGGAAAGGAATCGACTGCTGTTGGTTACCCGTGAATTTCTAAACCTTAGCGAAGAATATAAGCAGCAAATCAACCAACTGAAAGGCGCACATGCTTCTCTGCTCAGCGCCATAATTGCCGCTGAATATCGAGAGACAGACCGGCTTGATGAGGATATTTTCCTGGTCACCCATGCGACCATTGGAATGCTCTACGGGCACTCCCTATGGAACAACATCGAGGTGAGCGAGCAGCGCCTGACAGAGACCCTGACTAATTTTGCCCTGGGTATTATTGCCAGAGGCAAAAAGAATTAGTGCCAAAAGCGCGAGAACGCTAACACCCACTTTTCACCAGAGTCATCAGCTCCCCAATAAATGTCATTGATCTCTTCATCGAGCACGGCTTAAAGGCTAGATTGCAGCGCTCCGGGTTCTGGCGAACGCACTCGTGCCAAGCCAGCGCCACAGGTTTTCCGCATCCTGCACTGCGCCATCTACACGCAGGTCTCGCGACTGAAGAACATCACTCGGTGTGCGGTCCCCAGTCCACACCTCAGTCAACGCGCGCACGCTAGAATCCACGACGAGCGTCAGTTCGCGTCCAGGGTCGTCGCGGCATAGATCTGCTACACCCTGTTCAACCACAAGCCACCACTCTTGCTCGCCAGATCGAGCGTCGCGGAACTTAAAGTGAATGACCACCGGCCGGGACGGAAACTTCTCGATGCACGCAAACCGGCGCACGTCCCACATGAGCAGGCCCGCGTCGAGTTCGTCATCGCGAAGGCGACTGCCTATCCAACGCGCGCCCCAATGCCCTAGCGCCATAATGATGGGGCGCAAATCCTCGCCCGCCTCGGTCAGGCTGTACTCCCAGACTTTGCCTGCGGCCGTGCGATGAACGACACCGATATCTTCCAGATGGCGCAGCCGCTGTGCCAGCAAGCTGGTGGACATCCGCGGTACGCCGCGGTGCAGTTCATTGAAACGCTTGCTTCCGCACAGCAATTCGCGCACGACCAACGGTGTCCAGCGCTCACACAGCGCTTCAGCACCGCGCGCGACCGTGCAGAACTGACCGTAGCTTTCATCCATCGCCTGTACTCCGCAACTACAACGCTTCAGATTCTGAACTAGCCTCGCGAATTCCCCAGGCGCACGCTTGAACCTTCCAAAGCCAACCACCACAGGGGAACGTCATGACCAAAATAGCCATCATTCAGCGCCCGCCCGTGCTGCTCGATCGCAGTGCGACGATCGTCCGAGCCGTACAATCGGTCGCTGAAGCTGCGGCGGCCGGAGCCTCGCTGATTGTTTTACCCGAATCGTTCATTCCAGGTTATCCGTCGTGGATCTGGCGGCTGGCGGCAGGAAAGGACGGGGCTTTAATGGGCCAGTTGCACACGCGGCTGCTGACCAACGCCGTTGATATCGCCAACGGTGACCTGAGCCAATTGTGCGAGGCCGCCAGAGCTCACGCCGTGACGATCGTGTGCGGCATCAATGAATGCGACCGTCGCAATGGAGGCGGCACTCTCTACAACAGCGTAGTCGTTATCGGAACGAGCGGCGAAGTGCTCAACCGACACCGCAAGCTGATGCCAACGAATCCCGAGCGTATGGTGCATGGCTTCGGTGATGCGTCCGGCTTGCGTACGGTCGATACAGCGGTCGGCCGCGTTGGTGCGCTCATCTGCTGGGAAAACTACATGCCTCTGGCGCGCTATGCGTTGTATGCCCAAGGGGTGGAAATCTACATCGCCCCCACGTACGACACTGGCGAGGGCTGGATCAGCACGATGCGTCACATTGCACTCGAAGGCAGATGTTTTGTGCTCGGCAGTGGCACTTCGCTGCGCGGCAGCGACATACCCGATGACTTTCCGGCGCGTACACAACTGTTTCCCGATCCGGACGAGTGGATCAACGACGGCGACTCGGTGGTGGTCAATCCTCAAGGCCGACTCGTGGCCGGTCCATTACACCGGGAGGCAGGCATTCTGTATGCGGACATCGACGTCTCACTCGTGGCGCCAGCGCGGCGGGCACTCGACGTCACCGGGCACTATGCGCGCCCTGACATTTTCGAACTGCAGGTTCGGCGCACGCCAGCGACAGCGGTGCGCTACATCGACGGGTGAAGCCACCAGGCAACTTTGAGGCGATCCACTGCATCAGCAGCGGTATCACCTGACAACTTATCAAGGAGTCATTCCATGAGCATTCAAAGGTCTTACAAAGGCAGTTGTTTTTGCGGCGCAGTCGAATTCATCGTCAGCGGTGAACCCGCCGCAATGGGCTATTGCCATTGCGAGTCATGTCGGCATTGGTCAGCAGGACCGGTCAATGCCTTCACGCTATGGAAACCCGAGGCGCTGCACATAACTCGGGGGGCTGACAACATCGGCACCTACAACAAGACAACGCAGAGTTACCGAAAATGGTGCAAGAGTTGCGGCGGGCACATCTTCACCGAACACCCAGGGATGGGACTCATCGACGTGTATGCCGCTGTCATCCCGGATCTCGCTTATACGCCAGGCGTTCACGTCCACTATCAGGAGACCGTGTTACGCATCAAAGATGGATTGCCCAAGCTGAAGGATGTCCCCAACGATTTAGGGGGATCGGGCGTCAGCATCGACGAATAGCGCTAGCAGGGTGCGTGATCCCACCGTGACGGACCGCAATGGGTCGGTTGTCGAAGCGCAATGCTGCGGAAAATCGCGAGACTCGTTTCCGCAAGTAAAGTGACGACCTTGATATCAGCGTCCTACAGAGCAGTAAAAACTCATCCGCCATAGAGCTCTCGAGCTTGGTCGAGCAGCCGTTTGCGGCTGATGTCGCCGACAACGAGCGCGCAACTCTGGAAGCCATCGATCAAAATTTAGAATTCATCAAGATGACGCACGCGGTAATGATAGCGCCGGTGTGAAGGCTACTGGCTACTAACCGTTCAGATATATCTATGAAACAGAATGTGATTCAGTTGGCCCAATTACTTCTGAAGGGAGCAGTCCAGACTCACGTAGTGTCGCCGCCCAGCGCGACGCGAAAAACGAGCTTGGATGGCGAATGAACAGCAATTTTAATGATCGACTGTTGTGCTGAAAATCAGGATACAAAGGGGTGAATCACCCCGGGTTTCTCAGACTCCTCCATGCCTCGAATTGAGGCCCATCAGGAGGTGCCAGGAACAACCCGGGTTACACCGAAGAATTCACATCCAGGCGGTAGATCATGTTCCGCAATTGACTGCGGGCCTCACTTCACGGTGCTCAGGGAAGCGGATCAGTCAGCATTGCGTGAAGCATTCGCGCCATCAGCCTGGGAGTGTCGTCATCATTGAGATAGCACGGCTTTTCCAGAAGGATTGCCCGAGGGAGCGCCATCAGAGTCTGGTAGACCAGAAATTCACCCTTCTCTCGATCCTTCACCCGGATGTCGTTAGCGAAACGGGTCATCAACGCTGAGGTTGCCGTGGTCGTCCAGAGTTGTTTGGCCTGGACCACATCCAGCCGCACCAGCTCATCATAATGAGTGGAGCGCACACTGAAGGCCGGATCGAACAACACCTTTTTTTGATGGCTGGCCAGCACCGCGCGAAGCGCCAGCAAAATACCTTCGAACAAGGTCACCTCTGCCGGCAAGCCCATGATGTTGGCGAACAATTCATTGCGGGCTTCAGATCGATAATCTTCAAACACCGCAGCGATCAATGCCTCCATCGTTGGAAAGTATTCATAGATCGAACTGATCGCTACACCGGAGTCTTCGGCCAGGCGTACGGCACTCAAGCCGTCCCGCCCTTCGTTTTCGAGGATCTGTCGACCGGTTTGCTTCAGTGCTGTAACCAGCGCAATTGAGCGAGCCTGACGCGGCTCTTTGCGAGGTTCTGCAGGTATTTCTACCTGCACGGCTTTCTTGTCTTGAGTTGGTTTGATCACGCCGTCCTCTCCAGAGTGCCGCCCTTCTCCACGGCGGCAAACCGGAGTATGGCCGAGCACGCTCGCTTAGTCAGCGAGTCTGGCGAGCACAGTACGTATTGTTTCCGGGATGCGCACCGAGGTGTGGCTGGCCCGGTCGATATACACGTAGACGATGTGCGCCGCGGCGCACGCTTCGTTCTCGTCATTGCGAAACAGGGCCAATTCGTATCGCGCACTGCTGGTGCCCAGGCGGGAGATTTTCATCGCCACCGTGATCTGGTCGGGGAAACAGATTGATGAGTAATAAGTACAGCCCGAGTTGACGATCAAGCCGATCACCGGGCTGTCGGCAGTGTCCAGGGTGCCCTGCTCGACCAGAAACGCGCTGATTGCCGACTCGCAGTACGAGTAATAGACCACGTTGTTCACATGCCCATAGGCGTCCTGGTCCCCCCAGCGCGTCGGCATTTGGGTGAAACGCCGAAACTGATTCCGGTGTGGCCGGTTGACCTTGCCGCTCACAGGATTTCCCGGTAGATCGAGCGTACATCCGCTTCACTGACTGACCGGGGATTGTTACCCAGAAGGCGTGTCTGGCGCATGGCGTCTACCACCAGCGGCTCGATGTCGGACTCGGTAATACCCAGATCGCGCAGGCGCGTCGGCAGGCCCAGCTCACCGGCCAGGCTGCCGAGGTAGTCGGCCAGGGCAAAGGCTTTATCCTGATCAGAGCCGCTGAAGCCAGGCAGGACAATGCTTGCCAACTGCGCATATTGAGATGCCACCGTCGACAGATTGAAACGCATCACCGGCCCCAGTACCAGCGCATTGGAAAGGCCATGGGGTATGTGGAAACGTGCACCCAGCGGGTACGCCAAGGCATGTACCGCGGCCACCGGGGAATTGGCGAATGCCATACCCGCCAGGCAGGCACCCAGCAACATATTTTCCCGTGCTTGCAAGTTGCTACCGTCCTGACAGGCCTGGAACAGGCTGCCGGACAACAGACGAAGCGCCTCACGCGCCAGACAATCGGATATCGGATTTTTCAGATGCTTGCTGGTAAAGGCCTCGATGGCATGGACCATGGCATCAATCCCTGTCGCGGCCGTGACGTGGGACGGCAGGCCCAGGGTCAGCTCCGCGTCCAGCACCGCCAGGTCGGGCAACAGCATCGGTGAGTAGACCACGTTTTTTTCACCCGCCCCGGTGGTGACCACCGAAACCGACGTCACCTCCGAACCGGTCCCTGCCGTGGTCGGCACCAAAATCAACGGCAGGCGCGGGCCCTTGGCCCGGTTGATCCCGTAGACCTGATTCAACGACTCACCACTGCGCGCCAACAGTGCGGCCAGCTTGGCGGCATCCAGCGAACTGCCACCGCCCAGCCCCACCACACAATCAGCGCCACAGGCTTTTGCGGCATCCACCGCGGCGAGGATTACGGACTCCGGTGGGTCGGCCTGTACCTGAGAAAACACGCTGACGGTTATCTCCTGATCCTCAAGGCCGGCGAGTACCGCATCCAATAAGCGAGCCGCAACCACCCCCGCATCGGTCACCACCAGAACCGACCTGCACCCCATGGCGCTCACCTGCACGGCGAGTCGGGTCGCAGCACCGCGTTCGATGATTATTGACGGGGTTGTCTGAAATACCATTTTCAACATGGAAGCCTCACGAATGGGAATGTTGCACTGAGTTTTTCACGGCGTTGGCGGCTGAGTGTATGTCAGCAAACAGCGTGTTTTCGCCTGAAAAACGTTCACCCGCAGCGAATCCGGAATGCTTCACACGATCGGCACGAACTTCATTTTTAATCGTTTATTTTCAGCAACTTAAGAAGAAGTACAGAACACGGGAATCCGGAACAAAATCCAAATTGGCCTGCCCATACTTGAGCCGCACTCCCCCCCCGGCCTCGCCGGTTCCCACTTCACGAGTAGCGAGCCAGACAATGCCCACATCCCCCCTGTCGATAGAACAAAAAACCCAGCTGTTGCTGAACAACCCGGCAGACTTGGTTAATTATTCCCAGCACGCCTGGAACCAATTGCCTCGCGCCGACATCGACGCGTTACAGCTCAATGGACTCAAGCAGCGTTTCGCCGAACTGCGCCAGCGCATACCGGTACTGAAAAAACTCGCCGACGCCCAAGGCATCGAACAGCTCGAGCAACTCGACGACGTCGTGCCGCTGCTGTTCGAACACACCGTATACAAGTCCTACCCGCCTTCGTTGCTGGAGAAGCGCAGCTTTGGCCAGATCAACAAGTGGCTGAGCAAACTGGTGACCCCGGACATTGCCGAGGCTATCGCGGCGGTGAACGTCAGCGATTGCCAGGGCCTCGATGAATGGTTCGAAACCATGGACGAGGCTGTGCCGCAACTGCGCATCAGCCACACTTCGGGCACTTCCGGCACCCTGTCGTTCCTGCCCCAGGGCGTGCATGAGTGGGACAAATTCGCCCAACTGCGCAAAATGATGGTGTGGAGCATGGACGGTCCGGACACCCCATCGCCCAACTTGCACACGATCTACCCTTACTATCGCAGGGGCTACCTGAGCCATGTGCGCGTCCACGCCGCGATGATCCCGGCGCTGTTGCCTGACGAATCGCATTTCCATGCGGCGTACCCGACCACTCTCAGCACTGACGTGCTGCATCTGGGCGCCAAGCTGCGTGCGGCGCAGTCCAAAGGCACCCTCGACCGGCTGGTGATCAGCCCACAATTGCTGGAAAAGAAGAAGGCGTTCGACCGGTTGCAGGCCGACATGCCTGCGCATCTGGCGACCTTCTTCGATCACATGTCCACCGAACTCAGGGGCCAGCGTGTCTACGTCGCTGCCACCTGGAACCTGCTGCACAGCATGGCCAAGGCTGGCCTGGCGCGCGGACTGGAAGGTGTCTTCCACCCTGACTCGTTCGTGCACACTTCCGGTGGCGGCAAAGGCGTCGTGCAACCCGAGGGCTGGCGCGAAGACGTGCTGCGCTTTACCGGGGCAAAGACCCTCAACGAATCCTATGCCATGTCGGAAATTGTCGGCGGCGCGCATGCCCGTTGCGAAGCTGGCCACTTCCACTTCGCCCCTACGGTCATTCCCTACCTGCTCGATCCGCAAACCAGCCAGCCATTGCCGCGCACCGGCCGCGTCACCGGTCGTGCCGCATTCTTCGACCTCGGCGCAGAGATCCGTTGGGGCGGCTTTATCACCGGCGATGAAATCACCATCGAATGGGACCAGCCCTGCACCTGCGGTCGACCCAGTTGCTACGTGGTCGGGCCGATCCAGCGCTACAGCGAACTCAATGGCGGTGACGACAAGATCACCTGCGCCGCAACTGAAGACTCCCATCGCCAGGCGATGGACTTCCTCAACACCCTGGAGGGCTGACCCCATGAGCAAACCCATCGCGCCAATGATCATCCGTGGCAACGTCATCACCGACAACCTGATCGACGTCGGCGGCCGTGGCGGCGACCTGATCTTTCAGACCCCGGATGCCCACCAATACATCGACCAGTTGCCACTGGGTAATCCGGCCAGACTCGCCGACCTGTACACCCTCAGCTTCAAGGACATCCTCGACTACGCCGAAGCCCTTGGTGAACGCCTGGAGTTCGATAAAAACCCCTTTTTGCAGGAAGCCTGCGAGCTGTCCTACCTGACAGCACCGGTCACACCGAGCATGGTCAAGGGCAGCTACATGGGGCTGCGCCATATGCTCACCCGCGAGTCGGTCACCGAACAGGTGGAGAGCTCAGTGGGCGTCAAATACCTCGAAAGCTGGGTCAGGCAGCGTTTGCTCGACGGCACCGAACTGGAGGTACGCTGCTTCGGCGCGCGGACCCTGCACATCGTCGCGGGCAATGCCACCGGGCTATCGCTGTTGACCATTTTGCGCAACATGGTGCTGCGCAGTGACGCGATCATCAAGGCACCGTCCAACGACCCTTTCACCGCCCTCGCCATCGCCCGCACCATGGTGGAAATGGCGCCGGACCATCCCTTGACCAAACACCTCAGCGTCGCTTATTGGAAAGGCGGCGATCAAGCCTTCGAGGAGCGTCTGTACCAGCCGCAGAACCTGGAGAAGATCGTGGCCTGGGGCGGCTATGCATCGATGAAGCACGTGACCCGCTACATCCAGCCGGGGCTGGAACTGATTTCCCTGGACCCCAAACGCAGCGCCAGCATCATCGGCAAGGACACCTTCGACAACGAAGCAACCATGCGCGAGGCCGCCGTGCGTCTGGCCAGCGACATCGGCGCACTGAACCAGAAGGCCTGCGTGTGCGCCCGGGTGGTCTACGTACAAAGCGGCACCGATGAGGCCGGCCTGGCGCAACTGAACACCTTTGGTCGTTATGTCTACGACGCCATGCAAACCCTGCCCAACACCCTCAGCACCGTGCCCAAACGCTACGACCAGGGCTTGAAGGCCGAAGTCGACGCACTGCGCCTGGATGACGAGTGGTATCAGGTGATCGGTGGCCAGGACGGTGAAGGTGCGGTCATTTGCTCGCAACTGCCGGAAGCGGTGTCATTCGCCACCCGGCTCGACGACCGCACCGCCAATCTGGTCCCCGTCGATGACCTCAACGAGATGATGGATGCGGTGGATGCCTACACCCAGACCGTCGGTGTCTACCCGGAAAGCATCAAGGATGAACTCAAGGACATCCTGCCGCTGTATGGCGCCCAACGCATCGTCTCGTTGGGCTACGCGGCGGGACTGAAATGGGCGGGGCCGCAAGACTCCATTGAGCCGCTACGGCGCATGGGCAAGTGGATCGTCAACCAGATCGCCTCGCCGGAAATGACCCCTGCGCCCTGGTTGCGTCCATCGATCTGATCTGCCCTCCGGTTTAACGCAGAGTCACTGTAGGAGCGAGCAGGCTCGCGATGGTCGCTAACGATAACGCTGGGAACCTGGCACTGCGCGGTGTTCTCGGGCTCATCGCGAGCGTGCTCGCTCCTGCAGGCAATGGCGGCGCAGCCGGAACTCCAACTTCATTCAAGGATATTTGAGCCATGACCACCTGCCTGGGATTTGCCGCACACAGTGCCCACACTGCCCTTACCCCGTTTCGCTTCGAGCGGCGGCCGCTGCGCGCCGATGATGTGGCCATCGATATCGCCTTTTGCGGCGTCTGCCATTCCGATGCGCATCAGGTACACAACGACTGGAACAACACGGTCTATCCCATCGTGCCCGGTCACGAGATCGTCGGATATGTCACGGCCGTCGGCAGCAACGTCAGCCGCTTCAAGATTGGCGACCGGGTCGCGGTCGGTTGCCAGGTCGACAGTTGCCTGCAATGCGCGCCCTGCGCTGAGCATCAGGAGCAACTGTGTATCCACGGCCCTACGCCGACCTACAATGGGAAGGATCGTCACACCGGCGAAATGACCTACGGCGGTTACGCCGAGCACATCATTGTCCGCGAACAGTTCGTGCTGCGTATGCCGGATAGCCTCGATCCACGTTTCGCTGCACCGCTGCTATGCGCCGGGATTACCGTCTGGAACCCGATGCGTCGCTATGGCGTCGGCAAGGATTCTAAAATCGCTGTGGTCGGTCTTGGCGGTCTAGGGCACATGGCGGTGAAACTGGCGGCGGCCCTGGGTGCCGAAGTCACGGTCATCACCACGTCACCGGGCAAGGCCGACGATGCCATCGCCCTCGGTGCTCATCACGTGCTGTTGTCCAATGATTCGCCAGCCATGGCGGCAGCAGCCAATGCCTTCGAATTCATCATCGACACCATTCCCAGCCGGCACAACGTCAACCCGTACCTGATGCTGTTGGGGCGCAATGGTGTTCTGGTGCTGGTCGGGGCCATCGAACCCCTTGAACCTATTCATGGCGGCTTGCTGATTCGCAACAATCGCACCCTGGCTGGCTCGCTGATCGGTGGCATTCAGGCGATCCAGGAATTACTGGATTTCTGCGCCGAGCATCAGGTATTGCCCAGCTGTGAAATGATTGATATCAAGGACATCAACACGGCCTTTGAACGCCTGCAACGCAATGACGTGAAGTACCGCTTCGTGATCGACATGAACAGCCTGCACGACGTTGCGCAGTGATCATGGTGTTCGCTGCGGTGGACTTCACCGCAGCGGCCTCTTGAGGTGGCTGTCGCAAACGAACAATCTCCAATCCCCGTCGCACGGACTGACTCAAGGACACACATGAAAGCCATCCAACTCCAACACCCCGCCGGCCTCGACAATCTGCGTCTGGTCGACATGACCGCACCCGGTGCTCCCGCAGCCGGCGAGATCCAGGTGCGCATACACGCCAGCTCGCTCAACTACCATGACCTCGGTGTCGTCACCGGCCACGCCGGAGCAGCGGATGGCCGTATCCCCATGGCCGATGGCGCCGGTGTTGTCACCGCAGTGGGCGACGGCGTGACAGAATTCACCGTGGGTGATTGCGTGGTGTCGTGCTTCTTCCCGCACTGGCAATCGGGTCGTGTCGTACCGACGACCTTCCAGACTGTCCCTGGTGACGGCGTGGACGGGTTTGCCCGCGAGCTGATCAACCTGCCGATCGAGGCGTTCACCCTGGCGCCCAAGGGCTACACCTTCGAAGAAGCCGCCACACTGACCACGGCCGGCCTGACGGCCTGGCGTGCGCTGGTGGTCGATGCTCAGATCAAGGCTGGCGACACCGTACTGGTGCTGGGCACCGGTGGTGTCTCGATCTTTGCCTTGCAAATGGCCAAGACCATGGGCGCACGGGTCATTGCCACGACGTCTTCCGAAGCCAAGAAAGAACGCTTGCTGGCACTGGGGGCGGACCATGTCATCAACTACAAGGACCAGCCTGAATGGGGTGATGCAGTGCTCGCCGCAACCGACGGCCACGGAGCCGATATCGTGGTGGAAGTGGGTGGCCCGGGCACATTGCCGCAGTCCATCCGCGCTTGCGCAGCCGGTGGCCACATTGCGCTGATCGGCGTGCTCACCGGGTTTGCCGGCAGCGTGCCGACACTGGAATTGATGCGCAAACAGCAGACGCTGCGTGGCCTGATCGTCGGTAGCCGTGAACAGCAACAGGACATGGTGCGGGCGCTGGAAAACTTCAGCTGGCGCCCGGTCATCGACAGCCGCTATCCGCTGGAACAGATTGCCGAAGCCTTTGCCCATCAACTTTGCGCCGGGCATTTTGGCAAGATCTGCCTGCACTACTAATCCTGCAGGAGCAAGCTTGCTCGCGATGGTGTCTCGACAGGCAGCCGCGATGTTGACTGACACACCGCCTTCGCGAGCAAGCTTGCTCCTACGGGTTATGCGCCAGGGCTGCGATTACAGGTACACCACGCATCCTTGTAGGAGCGAGCCTGCTCGCGAAAAACATCAGGGCAACGCGTTCCATCAGTCAGCCCGCGTCATCGTTGAGGACCATCGCGAGCAAGCTTGCTCCTACGGGTTATGTGCCAGGGCTGCGATTACAGGTACACCACGCATCCTTGCAGGAGCGAGCCTGCTCGCGAAAAATGTCAGGGCAACGCGTTCCATCAGTCAGCCCGCGTCATCGTTGAGGACCATCGCGAGCAAGCTTGCTCCTACGGGTTATGCGCCAGGGCTGCGATTACAGGTACACCACGCATCCTTGTAGGAGCGAGCCTGCTCGCGAAAAACGTCAGGGCAACGCGTTCCATCAGGCAGCCCGCGTCATCGTTGAGGACCATCGCGAGCAAGCTTGTTCCTACACTTGCGCCACTTCTTCAGCGCGAGGTTTTGCGCGGGGTGCGCTCTTCGAGAATATCGCCCATGCGCACTTCGATCAGGCTCTTGATCTTTTGATGCGGCAGAATGTAGAAGCGATTTTCTTTCACGGCATCGAGGGTGATGCGTGCGATGTCCGTCGCACTGAGCTTGCCGGCCAAGGTCGCCTTGCGCGTCTGCTCTTCGTACTTTTCCCTCAGCGGATTGGTCGCAGCCAATTCGGCCGGACGATTGCGTCCGGCGTCGGCAATGCCTGTCGGAACGAAGGCCGGGCACAGCACCGACACGCCGATTGAGGCGTTTTCTTCCTCCAGTTCAAGTTGCAGACATTCGGACATCGTCACCACCGCATGCTTGGTCGCACAGTAGATGCCATTGCCCGGCACCGACAGCAACCCGGCGACCGAGGCTGTGTTGACGATATGGCATTGATCCTTCTGCGCCAGCATCCGCGGCACAAAACTGCGAATACCATGCGCAACACCCATCACGTTGATGCCGAACATCCACGCCCAATCCTGTTCGGTCGTGGCCCACAGCGGGCCGCCGACCAATACTCCGGCATTGTTGAACAGCAGGTGCGTGGCGCCGAAGCGCGCATAAGTGGCAACCGCCAATTGCTCGACCTGCTCGGCCCGCGCGACATCGCAGGTCATCGTCAGTACCTGAGTGCCCATCGGCAGCAGGGCAACGGTGCCTTGCAGGTTTTTTTCATCGATATCGGTCAACGCCAGGTGCATGCCTTCGTTGGCGCAAGCTATCGCCAGTTCGCGACCAAAGCCGCTGGCGGCCCCGGTGATCACCGCGACTTTGTCGTGCAGTGGGCTCATGTTGGTTTTCCAGTCCTATTCAATCCGTAAAAGGCTGTAGCGCTTGTCAATGCAACCACTACAACGTGCTACACAGGTGCCCGGCATCCACGAGGATCTCACTGCCGGTCATGCCCCGACTGGCATCGGAGGCCAGCAACAGCAAGGCACCGTCCAGATCCGCCGGCGTGCAAAAACGCCGGGTGGGAATACGGGCCCGCAACTTTTCGCCCGCCTCGCTGCGCAGGAAATCGCTGTTGAGCTCGGTCATCACATAGCCGGGGGCGATGGAGTTGACCCGGATCTCGTGGCGCGCCAGTTCCAGCGCCAGGGATCGGGTCAAATGGCTCAAGCCAGCCTTCGCCGCGACGTAGGGGCTCAGGCTGCCGGCAACGCGGCTGGCGAGAATCGACGTCACGTTGATCAGACTGCCGCCGCGCTGCGCCTCGACCATGCGTCGTGCCACTTCCTGCGCGACGATCCAGGCGCCCTTGAGGTTGGTGCCAACCACTCGGTCCCAATCTTCATCGGTGTACTCCAGCACATGCAGGCTGTCGCTGACACCGGCGTTATTGACCAGAATATCCAGCGGCCCCATGTCTTCGGCAATCCGCGCCAGGCAATGGTTGACCGAGGCTCGGTCAGTCACGTCCAGAGTGAACGCACGGGCACACCCGCCATCGCCTTCGATTTCTTCGACCAGGGTCTGCAACTGCTCGACCCGCCGGGCCGCTACCGCCACTTCGGCACCCGCCGCCGCCAGCGTCCGGGCGAAATGCCGACCGAGACCACTGGAAGCACCCGTGACCAGGGCACGCCGGCCCGTCAGATCAAACAGCTGAGTGATTGCAGGTTTCATCAAGAAAACTCCTTGTGTCCTTCGAGGATTTTTTTCGCCAGGCTCATGCGGTGCACTTCGCTTGGGCCGTCATAAATTCGGAACGGGCGGATGTCGCGGAAGATGCGCTCGACCACCGTTTCACCGGTCACGCCGCGGCCACCCAGAATCTGTACGCAACGATCAACCACATGCCACAGGGCTTCAGCGCTCAACACCTTGGTCATGCTTGACTCGACATTGCCGCGACCGCCTTCGTCCAGCACCCAGGCGCAATGCCAGATCGACAGGCGGGTGCTGTGCAGCGCCATCTGGTTGTCGGCCAGCATGAAACCCACCCCTTGGTGCTCGCCCAGGGTCTTGCCGAACGAGTCGCGGGTTCTTGCGTAGTCGCAGGCAATGTCATGGGCACGCCGGGCAGCGCCCAGCCAACGCATGCAGTGGGTCAGCCGCGCGGGCGCCAGGCGCACTTGTGCATAGCGAAAACCCTTGCCGATTTCACCCAGCACATCGGTGGCGGGAATCCGCAGGTTTTCGAAACGCAGCACGGAGTGGCCACCTGAAAAACAGCTGTCCAGGGTCTTGAGTTGCCGCTCGTGGATAATCCCCGGCGCGTTCATGTCGGTCAGGAACATGGTCGCCGAGCCGTCCTCCATGCGCGCCATGATGATGGCGAACCCGGCGCCATCGGCCCCGGTGATCAGCCATTTGCGACCATTGATCACGTAGTGATCGCCGTCGCGCACGGCGACAGTCTGCATCATAGAAGGATCGGAGCCCGCACCCGGCGCCGGCTCGGTCATGGCAAAGCAGGAGCGAATCCGGCCGCTGACCAGAGGCCGCAGCCAGCGATCTTTCTGCGCTGGGGTGGCAACCTCGTCCATCAGGTGAATGTTGCCTTCGTCCGGCGCATGGATATTCAGTGCAATCGGGCCCAGCGGCGAGTATCCGGCCTCTTCGAAGACGATGGCTTTGGCGAAGTGGCTCAGGCCTGCACCGCCCATTTCGCGGCTGGCATGGGGGCACAACAGTCCGGCGATACGCGCCTTGGCCAGTAGCTCCTGGCGCAACTCCTCGCTGGGGCCGTGCGCCGTCAAGCGCGGATCGGCTTCCATGGGGATCACCTGTTCGGCGATAAAAGCGCGGGTCTTTTCGCGCAGGTCCAGCAACTCTTGAGGGATCGTAAAGTTCATGGGGGTCCTGGTTTATGTTCGACTAGAGTCGTTGTTCGGCAAGCGGCGCGAGTTGCGCGTAAATGCGCTCCATCACGGTGTGTCGCTGGTTTGTCTTGGCAAGGTCGCAGGGCGTCAGGTTGACGACACGCACATGGCAGCGCAGGACGCGACCGGCCTGCATGTCGATATCGATGATGTTCAGGCAGGCGTTGTCCTGTTCCAGGGCGGCGGCGCAACCGCTCGGACCACCGAGCGCCCATCCCAGCAACAGGCGATTGACGGCGTCATGACTGACCAACAGCAAGCTTTGCCATTCGGGTTCGGCCAGCACTTCTTCGAAGCGCGTCATGACCCGACGGTCGAAATCGCTCCAGCGCTCGCCACCCATGAAGCGGCCTTCAGGATCGGCAAAGGTGTCGTAGGCGTAGCTGACCTGCTGTTGCAGTTGCTGCGGTGCAATCTCGCGCAGACGACCGGCACGCACTTCCCGTAGCTGCGCGCACGCCTGGAGTTCGATCTGACGATCGCCCAGCAGCCCCTCGGCAGTCTGCCGGGCGCGTGGGTAATCGGAGCACAGCGCTCGGTCGAAATGGATCGGCGTCATCACCTGCGCCAGTTGCCGCACCTGCTCTTCTCCCAGAGCGGAAAGCGGCACGCTGCGCGGGTCCAGCGGCTGGCCTTCGGGCGAGAAATAATCCACATGCCCATGGCGTACCAGGTAGCAACGACGTCGCATAACCGTTGGAGCATTCATTGGCCAAGCGCCTTCGGATTGCTGATGGACAGCCGCGCCCGAGTGATCGCCAGGAGCGCCGACAACAGGCGATCCTGTTCAACACCGGGCGTGTCGAAACGGCCTTGGCGAATAGCCCGGCACAGGGCCTGACGTGCATCCGCCAGTGAGCCATGGTCATCCCCCAGCAGTCCTGTCAGCCATTGTGTTTCCGCGGCCAGCGCCTGTTCACCTTCATTACATTCGCGCCCGGCAATGGCCATGGCATTGGCGACCATCAGCGCTGGATAGCGCAGGTTGGCCGGCAGCTGCGGCAGTAATTCATCGAGCAGGGTTTGACGGGCAATCGCCAGCAATTCATTCGCATCGAGACGGATGTTCATCAGCGCAGTCCTCCGGTCAACCGCAATATGTCCAGTTCCAGTTCAGGGACCAGCGTGCCGGTCAGGGCCAGCTCCAGCGACGGTTCCTCACCGGACAAATGCCGCTGGGCCTGCTGCTGGGCGATGACCGCCCAACGCAAGGTGGCCATGACCTGCCAGAAGACCAATTCTTCGGGTTCGATGTTGAGGGCAGACACCTCGGTGTAACCCCGCATGAAATGTTCCAGCGTGCCGATGCCGCCCGCCTCCAGGTCAGGCCGGGCGAACCGCCAGCAGCGGGCGGTGAACCAGCCGATGTCTTCGCGCGGATCACCCCAACCGGTGAATTCCCAGTCCAGTACCGCCTGCAACCGGCTGGACTCGGCCAGATAATTGCCGGTGCGGAAGTCACCGTGGAGCAAGCACCGGGCGGTGCTTTGTGGCGCGTTTGATTCACACCAGCGCAAGCCCCACTCCAGTACGGGTTGAACGGCGCCGAGGCGGTCCAATATGGCACGCAGGGCATCAATCGAGGCCGGCACCGAAACCTGCTGCGGGTCGCCAAGGAACGCCAGGCTTGCCTCGCCAGGTGAGATGCAATGGATACGGGCCAGGTTGGCGCCCAAATCGACAACCAACTGTTGATCGCCTTGGACCCCTGAGTGACTGGTAAGTCGATGGCCGGCAGTGATGCCGGACACCCACTCCATAACGAAAAATGACCGCCCGTGTACCGAGGTGTCTTCGCACAACCAAAGGGGCCGGGGTACCTTGACCCCGGCTCGGTGCACCGCACTCAACACGGCGAACTCCTGAGCGCGACTCAGGCTCTCCTGCACGGCCGATTGCGCATCGCTGCGCAGCACCCAGCGCTGGACGCCTGCAAACACGCCCCCCTCCACACTCACCTCGAGCAACCAGTTTTCCTGAATGGCACCACCAGACAGGCGCTGCTGGTTGTCGACGGTCACCCGTAGTGCGCCGGCCTGAGCACAGAGGAAGGCTTCAAGCCTGGCTTTTTTCAGTTGTGTTTCGGGTTGCGGTACTCCCGCCGCTGCTACGTTCGGACTGCTCATTAGACGCCGCACCTGACCTGTTGGACTTGTTGTTGAAAAGGATGGATGCAGTTGAGCAATTGCCGGGCCAGCTTTTCAATGCAACGCGCTAGACCGCTTAGCGCCTTATAAAACCTGGCCTGCAGCCCTTCACCTGAACATGGCCCGGCGTTTTCAGGAAGATCGGCATTGCATTAATGAAACAACTGCTTTCAACTATGAAACATTGCTGAAACATTCCTGAGAGCTCGCTCACCATGCAGCCCCGCCAGCCCCGCATCATCGTTCTCATCAGCCACCTGGAACGCCCGCTGCAACAAAGCCGTCTGGCGCGCGTGGTCAATAGCGTGCTGGCTGACTATTCGGCCGAAACCAGCATCCGCGTGCTCGACACCACTGTCGCCGAGTCTTTGCAACTGGCCCGCGAGCTGGAGCAGAACGACGAAGCGCAAGTCTTTATCTGCGCAGGTGCTACCGCCGCCCACTTGCGCAGACACCTGAGCCGCCCGGTGCTGTCGATGCGCGTGGGTGGGGCCGATCTGCTGCGAGCCCTGGAACAGGCGCGACTGCTTTCACCGCATATCGCCGTCCTCAGCTATGCGCGGATCAACGCCGATCTTGAGTCGATGGCGTCACTGTTCACCGTGCAGATCCATCAGGCGAGCTACCTCACACTGGAAGAAGCCCGCAAAGCGGTGGAGCATGCCCGCAACCTCGGTTACCAGACGGTGATTGGCTCATCCACTGTGGTTGAACTGGCCGAGCGTGCCGGCTTGCACGGCGTGCTTTCATTGAGCCAGGACACGGTGCGCAAAGCGCTGGAAGAAGCGCTGGGTATCCTCCACAGCCAACGCGTCGAAATCGCCAAACGCCGACATCTGGACGGGGTGTTGCAGCACATCCCGACCGGTGTGGCGGCGGTCGACAATCAGGGCATCGTGCAATCGCTGAACCCTGCACTGGAAGCGTTGCTGGGCATGCCGGCAAGCCGTCTGCTGGGCCGTCCGTTGCAGGAGTTTTGCCCGGAACTGGCGTTGGACGACGTACTGCGCAGTGGCGTCGGCGAAGAAAACACCGTCATCCGCGTGGGCCAGAATCTGGTTGTCAGCAATATCCTGCCGATCCTGGAAGACGGCCAACGCACCGGACTGGTGTTGACTTGCCAGGACATCTCGGCGGTCCAGCGTGCCGACCAGCGCATTCGCGCGACGCACCGTCCCAGCGGATTCTCGGCCAAATACCGCCTGGAGCAAATCAACGGCAAAAGCCTGGCGACTCACCAGTTGCTCAAGCTCGCCGAGCGCTATGCGGCCACCTCCTCTACCGTGCTGATCACCGGCGAAAGTGGCACCGGCAAGGAGTTGTTGGCGCAAGGCATGCACAATGTCAGTACTCGCCAGCGCGGGCCGTTTGTCGCGATAAACTGTGCGGCGTTTCCCGAGTCGTTGCTGGAAAGCGAGCTGTTCGGCTACCAGGAAGGTGCCTTCAGCGGCTCGCGTAAAGGGGGCAAGCCCGGATTGATCGAGGCCGCCCATCGCGGCACGTTGTTCCTCGACGAAATCGGCGACATGCCGGTGTCATTGCAGACTCGTCTGCTGCGAGTACTGCAGGAACGCGAGGTGCTGCGCCTCGGCGCCACCGAACCGATCAGCATCGACATCCGGATCATCGCCGCCACCCATCAGGACTTGTCCCAAGCCATTGAAGCCGGAGACTTTCGCAGCGACCTCTACTATCGCTTGAACATCCTGCGCCTGCAGACAGTGCCTTTGCGCGAACGTCGTGAAGACATCACCGACATCGCCCGCGCCATTGTGCTGCGCCTGAATGCAGACAAACACGTGCCGCGATTGCAGGAACGCTTGCTCGATGCACTGCTGCCCAAGCTCATGGCGTATGCCTGGCCCGGCAATATCCGCGAACTGGAAAATATCGTCGAACGGGCAGTGCTTTCAGCACAAGAGCTGCTGCAAGGCACCGCGATTGATGAGCGAACCCTCGCCCTGGTGGTGCCCGAACTGCTGAAAAGCCAAGCCTTGCCTCAGGCCACAGCGCAGGCAACGCCGATGACCACCGACTTGAAGAACATCGCCAAGGAAAAGGAAAAACAACACATCCTCGAAATGCTCCAGGCCTGTAACGGCAACCTGGCGCAAACCGCCACTCAGTTGGGCATCAGTCGATCCACCTTGTGGCGGCGCCTGCAATAAATCGGCATTGCACCCCGCGCGCAATCCTGTGTGCGGGGTGACCGGGGGCTTACTGGAACACTTCAAAGAGCCCGGCCGCGCCCATGCCGCCACCCACGCACATGGTTACCACCACGTACTTCACACCGCGCCTCCGACCTTCCAGCAAGGCGTGCCCGACCATGCGTGCGCCACTCATGCCGTAAGGATGACCGATGGCAATGGAGCCGCCGTTGACATTCAAGCGGGCGTCATCGATACCCAGGGTGTCGCGGCAGTAAAGCACCTGGCAGGCGAAGGCTTCGTTGAGTTCCCACAGACCAATATCGGCGACCTTCAGACCGTGTTGCTTGAGCAGTTTGGGCACCGCCAGCACTGGGCCGATGCCCATTTCTTCCGGGGCGAGGCCGGCCACGGCGATGCCGCGATACAGACCCAACGGCTTGAGATTGCGCTGTTCGGCCAGACGCGCATCCATCAACACGCAGGCGCTGGCGCCGTCCGACAGTTGGCTGGCGTTGCCGGCGGTGATGCAGCCGCCCTCGATCACCGGTTTGAGGTTGACCAAATCTTCCAGACGGGTCTGCGCACGGTTGCCCTCATCGGCACGCAAGGTGACTTGCTCCAGACGTGTTTCGCCTGTGGCTTTATCGGTCACCTGGCGCAGGCTGCTGACCGGGATGATTTCGCCGTCGAACAGTCCGGACTGCTGCGCAGCTGCGGTGCGTAGCTGCGATTGCAGGGCGTACGCGTCCTGCGCCTCGCGGCTGATCCCATAGCGCTGGGCAACCAGTTCCGCGGTTTTCAGCATCGGCATGTAGGCGTGGATGGCATTGCGCTCCACCTGCGGATCACGCTCGGCGTAGGCCCATTCCATGTTGCGGTGCTGCTCGGCGCTGATGTTTTCCTGACCGGCCCCCACCGTGACCGGCATCCCGTCGACGATGATCTGCTTGGCGGCGGTGGCGATGGCCATCAGTCCCGAGGCGCACTGGCGATCCAGGGTCTGGCCGCTGACCGACAACGGCAGCCCCGAGGCCAGCGCCGCCATGCGGGCGAGGTTCAAACCGGCTGTGCCGCTGGTCAGTGCGGTGCCCATGACCAGGTCTTCGATTTCCCCGGCTTCGATGCGGGCACGTTCGACTGCGGCACGAATGGCGTGGCTGGCCATGGTCGGCGACTTTAGGGTATTGAATGCGCCCCGGAACGCCTTGGCGATCGGTGTACGGGCTGTGGAGAGAATGACGGCTTCTTTCATGATCGAAAACTCCTTGCGTGACAGATTGGAGCGGCCACCGCGCGGTGGCCGCCGAATGATCAGATGCGTTCGATGCGGGACTTGCCGCTGGCCACCAGACGCTCCAACAGCGCTGCCGGCTGGAACCACATCGCGCCATAGGCACCCAGTGCCTGGCGGTAATGACCGATGCGTTCAAACACCTGGGCCAGCCCCAGCCCTTCGGCGTAATGCATCGGTCCACCGCGCCAGGCCGGGAAGCCGTAGCCGTTGATCCAGACCAGGTCGATGTCGCTGCTGCGCTGGGCGATGCCCTCGTCGAGCAACTGAATCCCTTCGTTGATCAGCATCAGCAGGCAGCGATCGTGGATTTCCTGATCGCTGATCACTCGACGCGGGATGCCCAACTCACCGGCGATTTGCTCGGCCAGTGCGACCACTTCTGGATCATCCTTACGCTCGCGACCTTCGTAGACGTAATAGCCTCGACTGGTTTTCTGACCGAAACGGCCGAGGGCATAGAGCGCATCGGCGAGTTTGCAGTAGCCCGGATCATGGGCAATGAGCTCACGGCGCGACTCGCGCACCAGGAAGCTGACATCGATGCCGGCCAGGTCGTGCATGGCGATCACGCCCATCGCCATGCCGAGACCGGTGAGCACCTTGTCGATCTGCGCAGGCGCGGCGCCTTCCAGCAGCAGACGGTGCGCCTCGCGGGAATAGGGTTCGAGCATGCGATTGCCGATGAAGCCGAAGCACACCCCGGACACCACCGGGATCTTGCCGATGCGCTTGGCGATTTTCAGCGTCGTGGCCAGGACATCGGCCGCCGTAGCCGTGCCGCGCACCACTTCAAGAAGGCGCATGACATTGGCCGGGCTAAAGAAGTGCAGGCCGACGACGTCCTGTGGCCTGCGGGTGACAGCGGCAATGGCGTCGACATCCAGCGTGGAGGTATTGCTGGCTAGAATCGCGCCTTCCTTGCACACCTCGTCCAGGGTTCGGAACACCTGCTGCTTGACTGGCAGACTCTCGAACACGGCTTCGATCACCAGGTCGACGTCGGTGATATCGGCGTAGTCCAGGGAGCCGTGGATCAGTGCCAAGCGCTGTTCCATTTGCTCAGGCGAGAGCTTGCCGCGCTGGACACTGCTGTCGTAGTTCTTGCGGATCAGTGCCAATCCGCGCTCCAGCCCCTCGGCCTTGAGCTCCAGCAGCGTCACCGCCATCCCCGCGTTGGCGAAGTTCATGGCAATCCCGCCGCCCATGGTGCCGGCGCCAATCACCGCAACCCGGGCAATCGGCCGGATCGGCGTATCCGCGTACAGACCCGGCAGTTTGCCGACTTCACGCTCGGCGAAGAATACATGGCGCAGAGCCTCGGATTCGCTGGAAGCTTCGGCCTCCTTGAACAGCTCGCCCTCTCTGGCCAGCCCCTCGACCAATGGTAAATGGCAAGCTGCCTCAATGGCCGCGACCACCCGCTGCGGCGCGCTCTGGCCTTTCCAACGCGACTGATTGGCAGCGCGGTGGTCGACGAAATAATTCGTTGGCAGGGCTGCACCCGGATTCGGATGCGGCCAGGCCGGACGCGCCGGTGCCTGCCTGGAAATCAGCTCTGCGGCGAAAGCCTTGGCCGCCTCGAGCAGGCTATCGGTGGTATCCGTGACACGATCGAGCAGTCCCAATGCCAGTGCTCGACTGGCGTTGATCGGCTGCCCGGATGCAATGATCTCTAGCGCCGCGGCGGCACCGATCAGACGCGGCAAGCGCTGAGTGCCACCCGCGCCGGGCAGCAAGCCAAGCTTGATTTCCGGTAATCCCAGACGCGCCCCGGCTTGCGCCACGCGGTAGCCGCAGGCCAAGGCGAGTTCCAGCCCACCGCCGAACGCCAGGCCACCGATGGCGGCAATCAAGGGTTTGTCCAACTCGGTCAGGCGAGTCAACAGATGTGGCAGGTCCGGCCGGGCGAACGATGCAGGGCTACCGAACTCGGAAATGTCCGCGCCGGCGCTGAACGGCAATCCAGCGCCGTGGAGCACAATCGCTTTCACGCTGTCGTCGGCAGCGGCACGCTCGCAGGCCTCCAGCAATTGTTCGCGCAAGGCCTGGCCGAGGGCGTTGACGGGGGCACGGGCGAGGCCGATCAGGGCCAGGGGGCCTTCGTTTTGATAATGGATCAAATCATTCATGGATATTTTCTCGTTCGGGTAAAGGCGCGGATACCGTGAGGAACTCGATTCCCTCAGCTCAACGCGCTTTCCCGAATCAGCTTCTTGTTGATCTTGCCGACGCTGGTCTTGGGGATTTCGGCGACGAACTTGAATTGCTTGGGGATTGCCCATTTGTTGATTCGGCCGCAGGCCACGAACTGTTGCAGATGGGCTTCGAGCATCTGCTTGTCGACAAACTGCCCCGATTCACACACCACCAGCGCCATGGGCCGTTCGCCCCATTGCTCATCGGCAATGCCGACCACGGCGACGGAGGCGACCGATGCGTGCTCGCTGATCAGGCTCTCCAGGTCCAGGGAGCTGATCCACTCGCCGCCGGTCTTGATCACGTCCTTGATGCGGTCCTTGATTTCCACCCTGCCTCGCAGGTCGATGGACGCCAGGTCACCGGTATGCAACCAGCCGTTTTCCCAGAGCTCGGCGCCTTTTTCCGGTGACTTCAAATAGCCTTGGGTCAACCACGGTGCACGCACCACGATTTCACCCAGGGACTCGCCGTCATGGGCGACGGCATCGCCGTTGGCATCAATGATTTTCAAGTCGACCATAGGAATCGGCAGGCCGGTCTTGATACGAGTGGGCAGCTGCGCGCAGGCCGACTGTTCCAGCTCCTCGGCCCGCAAGAAGCTCAGGCACAGCATCGGACAGGTCTCGGACATGCCGTAGCCGCTGTGGACTTGAATGCCTTTGGCACTCGCCTGATTGGCGACCCCCAACGTCAGCGCACTGCCACCGAGGAGCATTTTCCAGCCGTCGAAACGGGTCCTCTGACCTTCGTCGCAGCCGAGGATCATTTGCAGGATCGTCGGCACGCAATGGGAAAAAGTCACCTTCTCTTCCCGAAACAGCCGAACCAGACTATTGGGCTCGTAACGGCCAGGGTAGACCTGTTTGATGCCCATCAAGGTCGCGACATACGGCACGCCCCACGCGTGAACGTGAAACATTGGGGTAATCGGCATGTACACGTCATCCGAACGCAGCAACGGCAGGCTTTGGTAAACGCCCAGGGTGCCGACGGCATTCAAGGTGTGCAGCACCAATTGGCGATGGCTGAAATACACACCTTTCGGCTCGCCGGTGGTGCCGGTGGTGTAAAACAGCGTCGCCACCGAATTCTCGTCGAAATCGGCGAAGTCATACTGACTGGCGGCCTGGGACAGCAGGCTTTCATACTCGCCCAACACCGGCAGCCCGTTATCCGTTGCAGCGTCATCCGTCAGGCGGATATAGCCTTTGACGGTGCTCAGCCCCTCGTGGATCTGCTCGATCATCGGCAGAAAATCATCATGCACCAGCACCAGGTCATCCTCGGCGTGGTTCATGGTGAACAGCACTTGCTCCGGTGACAGGCGAATATTCACCGTGTGCAGCACCGCGCCGATCATCGGCACGGCGAAAAAACACTCCAGGTATCGGTGACTGTCCCAGTCGAGCATGGCCACGGTATCCCCGGCCTTGACCCCAGCCGCCGTCAGCGCATTGGCCAGCCGATGGATCCGCTCGATGAGGGTCTTGTAGCTGTAGCGCAGCTTGTCGGCGTAAACGATTTCATTGCCAGGTGCGTATTGCACCCCCGACAGCAACAGGCTTTTGATCAGCAACGGATAGGAGTACGCACCGGCTGCCGGCGGGATTATTTTTGTCTTCAGCATGGTCTGGCTTTCCTGATTCAAAACTGCGCCGCCTCCAGCAGATAAAGACTTTCGCTACCGGCCATGACCGATGCGCTCAGTGAGTCAATACGTGGCAGCAGACGGGAGAAATAGAAACGCGCCGTACCGAGCTTGCTGGCGTAGAAGTCATCCTCGGACTGTTTGCCCAAGGCGGCTTTGGCCATCAGCGCCCACATGTAGGCGTAGGCGGTGTAGCCAAATACCTGCAGGTACTCGACCGAGGCCGCGCCGATTTCATTCGGGCTGTTCGTGGCGCGATCCAGCAACCACGCGGTCAATTCGTCGAGGGTATCCACGGCGGCGTTCAAGGGTTTGGTGAATTCTGCGAGGTCGGCGCTGGCGTTGGCGGTGAAGTTGCGAATTTCCGAAGCAAACAGCCGGTAAAGCGCCCCGCCACTGCCGACGATCTTGCGCCCGGCCAGGTCCAGGGACTGGATGCCGTTGGTGCCTTCGTAGATCTGCGTGATGCGCACGTCACGCACCGCTTGCTCCTGACCCCACTCGCGAATGTAGCCATGGCCACCAAAAATCATCTGGCCGTGCAGGGTACTTTCCAGCGCCATGTCGGTGAGAAATGACTTGGCCACAGGCGTCAGTAACGCCACCAGCTCTTGGGCGCGAGTGCGTACCGTCTCCTCTTCGCTGTACTTGGCCGTGTCCAGTTGCAAGGCGACATAGCTGGAAAATGCGCGCCCGCCTTCGTTCAAGGCTTTCATGGTCAGCAGCATGCGGCGCACGTCGGGGTGGACGATGATCGGGTCCGCGGATTTTTCCTTGTGCTGCGCGCCGGTAGGCGCGCGGCTTTGCAGCCGGTCTCGGGCGTACGCGACGGCGTTCTGATAGGAGCGCTCGCCTTGGGCCAGGCCCTGGATGCCCACGCCCAGACGCTCGTAGTTCATCATGGTGAACATCGCCGCCAGACCTTTGTTCGGTGCGTCGACGATCCAGCCGGTGGCGCCATCGAAGTTCATCACGCACGTGGCCGATGCCTTGATGCCCATCTTGTGTTCGATGGAGCCGCAGGACAGCGCGTTGCGTTCACCCAGCGAGCCGTCGTCATTGACCAGCACTTTGGGCACCAGGAACAGCGAAATGCCTTTCGGTCCGGCCGGTGCATCGGGCAGGCGCGCCAGTACCAGATGGATGATGTTCTCGGTCAGGTCATGCTCGCCGCCGGTGATGAAAATCTTGCTGCCGCTGACCTTGTAGCTGCCGTCAGCCTGGGGTTCGGCCTTGGTGCGAATCATGCCCAGATCGGTGCCCGCATGGGCTTCGGTCAGGCACATCGAGCCGCTCCAGACGCCGGCATACAGGTTCGGCAGGTACTTGGCTTTCAGCGCTTCGCTGGCGTGGACATTGAGCGACAGGCAGGCCCCCGCCGTCAGCATCGGATACGTGCCGAACGACAGGTTGGCGGAAGCGACCATCTCTTCGACCTGCGCCGAAATCGCCTTGGGCATGCCCATACCGCCGAACCGAGACTCGCCGCCGACACCGACCCAACCGCCCGCGGCGAAGGCTTGATAGGCCTCGGCGAAACCGTCCGGAACGGTCACCAAACCGTTGTTCCAGGCGCAGCCTTGTTCATCACCGCTACGACGCAGCGGCGCGATGATACCTGCGCTGATCTTGCCGGCTTCTTCGAGGATGGCGGCAGCCGTCTCTTCGTCAACGACCTCGGACAGACCGGGCAATCTGGCCCAGAGCCGGGAGACCTCAAAAACTTCATTGAGCACGAAGCGCATGTCGCGCAGAGGGGCTTTGTAATCGGACATGATTGAATTACTCAGACAGTGTGAGGGCATGACGCGCCCCCGGTTTTTCGGAAGAGTCGTGCCCACTGACACGCACCACCGGCTGCTCCGGTGCCGCCTGTTTGATAAGCGAGGGCGTGCGCAACAGGAAGTACGAAAGCGCAGGAATCAGAATCAGCGCACCAAGCATGTTCCACAGGAACATGAAGGTCAGCAGGATGCCCATGTCGGCCTGGAACTTGATCGGCGACCAGACCCAGCACACCACGCCAGCAGCGAGGGTGATGCCCACCAGCCCGACCACCCGGCCGGTGAACGACACGGCATTGCGGTAGGCCTCGGACAACGGCAGGCCTTGGCGCTGGAAGTGCAACTGCACACTGAGCAGGTACAAGGCGTAGTCCACGCCAATCCCCACCCCGAGGGCGATCACCGGCAGGGTCGCGACTTTCACGCCGATGCCCATGGCCACCATCAAGGCTTCGCAGAGGATCGAGGTCAGCACCAGCGGCAACAGGGCCACCAGCGTGGCGCGCCAGCTGCGGAAGGTGATCAGGCAGAACAAGGTCACCGCTGCATACACGTACAACAGCATGGTGTGGTTGGCTTCGCGCACCACGATGTTGGTCGCCGCTTCGATCCCGGCGCTGCCGGCCGCGAGCAGGAACTGGCGGTCTTCGGTGCTGTTTTCCTTGGCGAACTTGTCGGCGATCGCCACCACGGCGTCCAGGGTTTCAGCCTTGTGATCCTTGAGGAAGGCGATCACCGGCATCAGCGAGCAGTCGGTGTTGAACAGCTCCGGGGAGTTGACCGAGGCTTGCTGCGCGGCGTAGTTGAGCACGTCCTGGTTGCGCTGGATGCTGTTGAGCTTGGGGTTGCCTTCATAAGTACCGGCGGTGATCTGGCGTACCGCGTTGACCAACGACGAGGTCGCCTGCACGCCCGGATACTGTTGCAGCTCCCAGGCCAGACGATCGGCCAGCACCAGGGTCTTGTAGTTCAGACAGCCTTCCGGTGCGGTCTTGATCATCACCGCGAACAGGTCGCTGGACAGCGCGTAATGCTGGGTGATGTAGGCGTTGTCGCGGTTGTAGCGCGAGTCGGCGCGCAGCTCCGGCGCCCCGCTTTCCAGATCGCCGATCTTCAGGTCAAGGCTGACCACGAAACCGCCGATGCCCATCAACACCGCGACCAGCACGGCGCCGGTGGCCCACTTGGCCGTGGTGAAGCGATCGAGCGCGTCCCACAGTTTGCCGAAGCCTTTGTGCTTCTCGGCGCGGTTGTCGATTTTCAGCGCACGCTCGGCGGCTTTCGCGCCGACACCGACGTAAGACAATGCCACTGGCATCAGCAACAGCGAGGTGAAGATCAGCACCGCGACACCGATGCTGGCGGTGATCGCCAGGTCCTGGATGACCGGGATGTCGATCAGCATCAGCACCGCGAAGCCCACGGCGTCGGCCAGCAGCGCGGTGACCCCGGCGATGAACAGACGGCGGAAGGTGTAGCGCGCGGCGATCAGTTTATGGGTGCCACGGGCGATGTCCTGCATGATGCCGTTCATCTTCTGCGCGGCGTGGGACACGCCGATGGCGAAGATCAGGAACGGCACCAGCACCGAGTACGGATCGATGGCGTAACCGAGCCAGGCGACGATGCCCAGTTGCCAGACCACCGCAACCAGCGAGCAGCCGACCACCAGCAGGGTGCTGCGCACGCAACGGGTGTAGGCATAGATGATGATCAGCGAGGTGACCACGGCCAGGCCGAAGAACATCATCACCTGGATCAGGCCGTCGATCAGGTCGCCCATCAGTTTGGCGAAGCCGATCACCCGGACTTTGTAATGGCCGCTGCCTTCGACCCCGGATTTACGCGCCGCGCTGTCGCCGGCGTATTCGATCTTGTCGCGCAACTGCTCTTCGAGCATCTGCGAGAAGGCGTGGTAGTTGATGCGTTGGCCGCCGGCGGCGGCCTTGTCCATCAGCGGCACGATCAGCATGGTCGACTTGAAATCGCTGGCCACCAGGCTGCCGACGATACCGGCACGGGAGATGTTCTGGCGCAGCTGTTCAATGTCCGAAGGCGAGCCCTGATAACTGTCGGGCATCACCGGGCCACCCTGGAAACCGTCCTCGGTGACTTCGGTCCAGCGCACGGCCGGGCTCCACAGCGACTTCATCCACGCACGGTCGACGCCTTCGGTGAGGAACAGCTGGTCGTTGACCTGCTTGAGCACATCGAGGTAAGCGGGGTCGAAAATATCGCCCTGGGTGTTCTCGACCACCACCCGCACCGAGTTGCCCAGGCCGCGCAGTGAAGCGCGGTTTTCCAGGAAGTTCTGGATGTAGGGCTGGCTCTGCGGAATCATTTTTTCGAAACTTGGCCGCAACTCCAGGCGCGTCACGGCCATGAAACCCAGGACCACGGTGGCCAGCGCCATCAGCAGCATGAACAGCGGGCGGTAGTTGAACACCAGCCGTTCGAGGAGGTTGCCGGAGCGTTGGTCGAAATCGCGCAGTTCGCGAATCACCGGCATGGCGTCTTGTTTGATATTGCCCATGTCTGGGTTCTCGCTCTTAGGGTTCGAGGGCTGGATCGACGGTCAGCGTCTGGGCGCCGCGGCTGCCCGCGACCACCAGTGCACCATCGGCGGACTGGGTGGCGCCGGCAACCGGTGCGCGCGCCGGTTGCTGCGTCAGACGCATTTGCGCGCCAGTCCCTTGGCTGACCAGCATCTGCCCGCCCTGGGTGAACAGGCGGTAATGGCCACGGGCATCGATCAGGCCGGCGGTGATGCTGACGTGCAGGCCGCTGTCCAGCGCGGTCCAGTTCTGGCCGCCGTCGGTGCTGCGCAACACGTTGCCGCGCAAGCCATACACCAGCACTTCGCCGGGCTGGCCGACGACACCGAAGAAGCTGCCTTGATACGGCGTTGGCACGGCGGCGAAACGCTGGGCGCTGTCATCCCATTTGAGCAACAGGCCTTGCTCGCCAGCGATGTACACACTGTCGCCGGTGGAGGCGATGGCGTTGAGGTGGAAACCCTGGGGGTTCTCGGTGCGGTCCTGATACGGCGTCCATGTCTGGCCACCGTCGTCGGTGCGCAGGATCAGGTTGAACACGCCGACCACGTAGCCGGTTTTTTCGTTGGCGAACCAGACGCCGAGCAGCGGTTTGTCCGCGCCCTGATCGGCTAGTCGTTGGCCTTCCATAGCCAACTGGGGCCATTGCTCGTTGCTCGGCTCGGCACTCGCCAAAGCCGTGTAATGCTTGACCAGCAAGGCGCCGATCTGACGACCGTCGAGTTGCTTTTGCCAGGTCGCGCCGGCGTCGCTGCTGTGCAGCACCACGCCGTCGTTACCCACCGCCCAGCCTTGGGTGGCTGTCGGAAAATTCACCGCAGTGAGGTCGGCACTGGCCGGCACGGCGGCCTGTTGCCAGTGCTTTGCAGAATCATCGGAAAACAGAATATGGCCACGCTGGCCGACGGCAATCACGCGCTCACCGGCGCGGGTCATGCCCGACAGCGGGCTGTTGATGGCCAAGGCACTGACCCTGGCAGGCAGGTCCAGCACGTCGACATATTCGGCCGCCTGGGTGACGCCCTGCGACAGGCAGAGCACAACGCCAAGGGCCAGTAGCAACCTGTTATTTTTATATGAACACATACTGCGTCCTCTTCGGAAAACCGCGCCCTGCAAGTCCTGCCGTTTGTAGGAGCGAGCACGCGCCGGGCGGCATTCCGACGATGGACGTTAACGATGACACGTGCTGTCTGGATGCCCGCGTCGCCCTCTGGTCCATCGTCGGAACGCCGCCCGGAGCAGGCTCGCTCCCACAATGCGGTTGGCTTAGCGAATGCCGGAGCCTGCGAGAGCATCCGGCACCCACTGCGCCTTCGACAGAGGCTCGATGTACTTGACGCCACCGTACGGCCCGACGATGCCATTGATGTTGTAGTTACCGCCCACCAGGTCGTAGATCATGAACGGTGAAGTATCGGGGGTCAGTTTGTCGTAGCTCTGGCTGAGGAAAGCGAAGGAGCCGCGATAGAGCTGACCACGGGCGTCGTATTGATCCGAGGCCAGAGCGATCCAGCTGTCTTCATCCAGGTAGAAACGGCGCTTGTGGTAGATGTGGCGTGAACCGGACTTGAGCGTGCCCTCCACCACCCAGACCCGGTGCTTCTCCCAGCGCACATAGTCAGAGGCAAGATGGTTCGGCGTGGTCAGCACCTTGGGGTCCTGCGCGTAGGTGAGCTTGTAAGTGTTGTAGGGCACGATCATTTCCTGCTTGCCCACCAGCTTCCAGTCGAAGCGATCCAGCGCACCGTTGAACACAAAGGTATCGTCGTAGGTGTTGGTCCCTGCAGTACCGGGGTTAGGCGTGTCGTAGGCCAGGTCCGGCGCCAGTTTCACCCGACGCTGACCCGGCAGGTACTGCCAGGCCTTGCGTGGCTGCACCAGGGGATTGGCCGAATCCTTGAGCATGATCGCTTCCCCCGCACGACGCGCGGGGCCGGTGTAATACAGCTTCATCTGGTAGAAAATGTCTGTGCTGCTGATCAGCTTCGACATGTCTTCGTAGACCGGATAATTCATGTACGACAAACCGGTGGTGGCCAGGGTCGGTACACCGGCGGCGTCGACGGTCCAGGAGTCATATTTTGACGTGAGGTTGACACCCAGATAACGCAGCAAGTGGTTCCACATCGCCTCGCTACCTGACTGGGGAATCGGGAACGGAACGCCGGGCAGGACATTGTCAATCGACAGCCCGCCTTCAAGAGACTTGGCGCCCGTGGCGTTTTTCCGGCTGTTGTCCAACACCGACTGAGGCAGGGCTACCGTACGGTGAGTCGGATAGACATTGATGTGATAACTGGGATAACGCTTGGCCAGTTCCACCGCGGTCGCTGTGAGCATGCCCTTGTACTGATCGACGTTCTTGCCATCGATCACCAGCAGCGGTTTTTCATCGGCAAAAGGGTCCGGACGCATGCTGTCGCCGGCCTTGAAGCTGGCCGGCGGCGTGGTCAGCCCGCCTTTATAGGCAGGGATTGAACCATCGGCATTGCCGGCCATTTGGGCGCCGACACCGGTCAGGCTGGTGCCCAGTTTCGCCGCTTCTTCAGTCGATACTCCGGCTTGAGCTTGAGCCGCAATGACGCCTGCGAGGGAAATCGCCAGCACGCTGTATAGAAGTCTCATCTGAACTCTCTCCACTTGTTGTTGTAATCCGAGGGTCAATCAGAAGGTGGTTTTGAACGAGGCCGTGACCATCCCGCGGTCCTTCAGCAGCGGTGACAGGCCTGCTTGGGAGGTGATCTGACCGGGGATGCATTCGTACCGACCATTGGCACCGGGTGTGTTGTTATCGAGCCCGGTTTCACAGGTATCGAATGGACCAAAGGCATCGACGTATTTGAGGTCGAATTTGTATTTTTGATAAACGTCCGCGGCGACGCCGACGGAGTAGCTGCCAGCATCCTCATTGCCGCCTAACTGAACGGCCGAGTTGCCCTTGAGGCCAACGTTGTAGGAGAGGGGCATGGACAGATCGACACCCGGGAATACCTGGAACCAGGTTGGTGTGAAGTTGGCGGCGAGGGTGTAGGCATTGGTATCAACCTTATCCACGCCTCGATAGCTGGAGTCGCCCTTGAAGGTCTGCTTGCCCTTATCGACACTGACCAGATGGGTCAGCGTGCCTTCTACCGCCAGGGATGAGGCGTCCCACACCGGGGTGTCGCCAAAGCTCACCAGGCCATTGAGTACCACGTGAAAAGTCTTGCCGCGGGCCAGCCCGGTTTCACCTTTGCCCGGTACGGCACCGATCAGGTTGGCACCGTTGACCAGGCCCTCGCCGGCCAGGGTATTCAAGGTCGGATTGATGGTGCTGAAGTTGCTCACCAGCGGCATGTTTTCGCGGTAATTCAAATCGAGACCGACACTGACCGGGCCGACACCCTTGGACAGGCTGATACCGTAGATGTCGATGTCATCGGCGTAGGCCGTCAGGTACTCAATGCCTTCCAGACCCGCCAGACCAGGCTTGTGCAAGTTAGGCGCATTGATCAACACCGACGGCATCGTGTCCGAGGTGTTGCGGTAGTAGAAACCCAAGGTGCCATTCAGCCATTCCGGGCTCCACTTGGCCATCAGCCCGAAGTCGCCAGAGTTATGCGGTTTGACGTCGTGCCCACGCGGCGCGCCGTAAAAGGCACCTGCCCCGCCAAGCAGCGACGGCAAGGGCAGCCAGAACACATCAGCCCCTTCGCCAAGCATGTCGTAGCCGCCCATGTAGGTCCCGCCCTCGGGCAGCCGGGAGTTCTGGAACTCCAGGAAGTACTGTGCGCCCAGGGTGAGTTGCGGATTGACCGTGAACGACATGGACAGTTGGTTACGCGGCAGGAACAGCTCCTTGGTTTCGGTGCCTGGCACGTTGTACAACTTGGCAATGTCCAGCGCTGACTGTCCGTAGTTGATGCCGTTGGCCGCGTTGAACAGGGTTTCGCCCCAATACACGTTGTGCTTGCCAAGCTTGGCACTGAACATCGACTCCTCACCGACCTCGGTGCTGTAGAACACAAAGGCATCGAGGATTTCGCCGGAAGGTCCGTTGTAATAACGGTCGGTGTAGTTGCTCAATCCATGTCTGCTGGCCGCGTGGCCGTTCAGCGAGGTACCCGGCTGAATCGAACCGGCCTGACGCGCTGCAACCAGATTGCCCGCGTTGCCCGCCTGCCCCGGAAAAGGGTTGGAGTTGGACCCGACATTGTCATAGGCATGGTCGTACCAGCTCGCGCCACTGACACGAAAACCCATTTTCCGTTGGTAAACTACGTCCAGTTCAGTCAGCAAGTCGACCCGCTGTGTGACTGCGCTGCCGACGCCAAAATTGTTGTCGCCGTCGTTGAGGTTGGAGGTGTTGGCAATCTTCGAATTTTCGCCTTCGACCCGTTGGCCATAACTGGCCTTTAGCGTGTTGTCGAAACGTACGGTCCAGTCCTCACTGCCATTGTTGAACTCAAAGGCTTGGGCTGCCGGCATGACGGCGAGTGAAATAGCAGTGGACAGCAGGCTGGGCAGTAAGGCGCTGTGACCTGTAGAGGTATTCATTGCGTTGTCTCCATTTTTTGTTTTTGTTTTGGGTATCAACAACGGCTCACGTCCGGTCCTGGCGCTGACGTGAGTGTCTGATCAAGCGGTTTTTTTGGTATGTGCGCTTAGCGATCCAGCGTGTCGATGAAGCCTTCGGCTTGAGGCCACTCACCGTATCCGGCGGCCGGATTGAGATGACCTACCGCGCCGAGATTGACCAACTGGCTGCCCCATTGCCCGGCCATCCGAGTCACGGACGCAAGGCTCGCAAGGTGGTCGTTGGTACTGGCTGCGACAATCGAAGGGAATGGCAGAGGTGCTGTTGGCAGCGGATTCCAGCCATTGGCCCGCAGGCTTTCAGGGGACGGGTAGCCGGCTGGCCAACTGGCTTCAAGATCCGGCGGTGCGGCGAGCAAGGCACCCTTGATCGGGCGATCATGTCGAGCGGCCCAGTGCACGACCATCAACACACCGGCACTGTGGGCCACCAGAATGACCGGACCGCAAATCGTCTCCAGTTCGCGCTGGATAGCTTCCACACGCGCCGCCAGACTGAGCTTGTTCTCTTCCAGGGGAGGCACCGAACGGACCTTGTCCAACCTGGCTTGCAGCAGCGTTTGCCAATGCTCCGGCACATGATCACGCAAGCCGGGAACTATCAAAATCGTGGTGTCACTCATCGCCCTTTTCACCCCTTGCACAATCCATCGAACGGTTCGCGAATGTCTCGAACCCTGCCAGCAGCACAGTAGAATTCGCCCTATCGGAGCGGGTTACATTTAGCGTCAGCGACTTCCCTTTTCGTGACAATAAGCCGTAATCAGCGTGGTGGATTTAGCACCATCGGCACTTTCCATTTGCCGACCAAGTCTCTATAACTGGCAGGCAATTGCGACAGCGAGATCTCATTTGTCACTACATGGAATGTATTTACGCCATGCCCGTACAAGCACGAACCGCCGTACTGACCAACTACCTGGATGTGGCTCGCCATCTGCGGCTGAACGCCAACGTCCTGCTGGCCGAAGTGGGTTTGAGCCCTTCGATGCTGGCCGACCAAAGCCAGCGTATTCCGGCCACGACCGGCATCATCCTGCTGGAGAAATCAGCGCTTCTGAGTGGGTGTGACACCTTCGGCCTGCGTATGGCCGAGCTGCGTCAACTGGCAGATTTTGGTGAAGTGAGTCTGCTGCTCAGTCACCAGAACAATCTTCGTGACGCGCTGAAAGTGATCGTGCATTACCGTCAACTGATCAACGATTCACTGGCGATTTTCGTCGAAGAATCCGGCAAGACGGTGATCATTCGCGAAGAACTGGTGACCGACATGGGCACCAACAATCGCCAGTCGATCGAACTGCTCATCGCCGTGATGCACCGCTTTTGCGCGGCCCTGCTCGGCGCACACTGGAACCCGATCAACGTCTGTTTCACTCATGACGCGCCGGCGGACCTCTCGGTGCATCGGCGGATCTTCGGCTGCAAAGTGGACTTCGGTTGTGAGTTCAACGGCATCGTTTGCCCTGCCTCCAACCTCGACGCCGCCAATCCTTTGGCCAACGAGGCCATGGCCCGACATGCACAGCGCTACCTGGATTCTCTGTTGCGCGAATACGGTAACTCCGTAGCGTTCGATGTGCGCAAATCCATCTACCTGTTGCTCCCCATGGGCCGTGCGACCATTGCGCAAATTGCCCAGAGCCTGGGCATGAACGTGCGCACCCTGCAGCGCCGCCTGGGCGAAGAAGGGGCCAGTTTCAGTGAGTTGATCAGTTGCGTGCGCCGCGACCTGGTCGTTCGCTATCTGGAGAACCCGGCCTATTCGCTGGGGCGTATCGCCGACATGCTCGGCTATTCCATGCCCAACTCATTCACCCGCTGGTTCGTTTCACAGTTCAATATGCCACCCGCCACCTGGCGCAGTGAACACCGGATCGGGATGCGCAAAGACAGCTGATGCAGCATGCTGCGACCCGCCGTGAGTCGTCGTGCTTAACCAGCGGACAACCCGGCTTGGCTGCCTGGTTTGCTGCACCTGCTGGTATTGCCCATTGAAAAAAAACGGCCGCCTGCTACAACAGGCGACCGCTAAAGGAGCACATTCGGGGCACCACCCTGACTCGTATTCGAGTCGTCCGCTGCGAGGGGCGACCCTCGACAGCGCGCCTGACTACACGTCTGTCACCGTCACGACGACACCTCCATCATGGTTTTTGCCGACGTTTGTTCGACCTCTTCGCTGTGCGCACGCGCGATGTCGTCGAGATAGTGAGAACGGACATAGTAAAACACCGCTACCGCCGCGATGCTCATCAACGGCACCCACTGGAAGGCCCCGTGCAAGCCGATGAGATCGGACACCCTTCCAGTCACGAAGGGCCCCGGCGCCAGGCCGAGCATATTATTGACCAAGGTCAGAACAGCAAACGCGGTGCCGTGCACCTTGTAGTTCGTCAGGTTCGCGACCGTGGCAATGATCGGGCCGTTGGCGCCAGTGACGAATAGCATCGCCAGGCCGATCAGTCCCAATTGGACAGGGCCCGACGACTGAACCAGTGCCAGCGACATCAGCAAACAACTGGCCAGGCAGAACACCATGCACATCTCGATCTTGCGCAACGGCGATTGACGGGACAGGCGATCGCTGAGCATACCGCACAGGATTGCGCCGGCTCCACAGCACAGCACCATGACACCGGACACGGCGCCGGCCTTGCCCTCGCCCAATCCGTAGTAACGGTTGAAATAGCTCGGCAGCCACACAATCATGCTGCCGGCAACGAACGTTTGCAGGCCGCTGGCGATGTAAGTGGCAATCACCGAACGGGTGCCGTACAAGGTGCGCAGCGGGCGCTTGACCGCCACTTTGCTGCCGACCTCGGCCAATCGCTGCGGGGCTATTCGGGCTTCCTTGACGATAATCGGGTAGAGCACGGCCAACACCAGGCCAAACAGCGCCATACTGGCGAATGACCAACGCCAGCCAAGCTTGACGGCAACCGCCCCGCCGATGGATATGCCCAACACAGAGCCAAACATAGCGCCTGCCATGAACGCGCTGGCGAGGGTCGCACGCATGCTTTTTGGAAACACCGATACCACTACCGCGATGCCGACGCTGCCATAGGCCGCTTCACCAACACCCACCATGAAACGCGCAATCAACATCTCCTGGTAGTTCTGTGCCAAAGCGCAGCCCAGGGTGGCCAGACTCCACAACAACGCCATCAGCGCCAGACTCTTGACACGACCAAAGCGGTCGGCGAGCAGTGACAAAGGAATGGTCAGCAGGCCAACCATCAAGGCAACGATGCCGCTTAGCAGGCCGAGTTGGCCGTCGCTCAAAGCCCACTCGCCCTTGAGAATCGGGAACACGGCATTGAGGACCTGCCGTGACATGTAATCGGAAATCAACAAGCCAAAAGTCAGCACAAACACAATCCAGGCGTAGCGGCGCGGAATGCCAATCGAAGTATCCATTTCATCGGCCACAGTACTGTGATGAAACGCCATGCTGTCTCCTCGGTGTCTAGCACCCTATTGTTATTGTTTTTTGGTCTTGCTCACGCGCTAAGGTGCTGGGGCAGAATACCTGCCCCAGCCTCTGGATCAAGCGCGCTGTGGTATGCCCTTCTGCCCTGCTGCGCGGTTCGGCGCCAGGCCATTGGCCAACAGGGTTTCTTCAACGGTTTTGTACTGCACGCCGATGCGGTAGATATCACGCGCTTCTTTACCGGAGGCGATTTCACGCCCCAGCTCGTGGGCAATGCGCACCGTTTGCCTGACCTGTTCTACGGAAGAGAAGCGCTTGCCGTGCTGATCGATAATGGTGTCTTCATTACCGAGCCTTGGGTGCAGCCCCATGGCCAGGGCAATCGTATTGAGTGGTAACACGTTCTTGAGCAACGACTCCGCCGTCAAGGTGCAACCATCCGGCACACGATTGATGAAGTTCATCAGGTTCATCGGGTTCGGGCCGTCAAAACCACCACCGATACCGATCCAGGTCAGGTTCATCGGCCCCTTGTAAATGCCCTTGCGCACCAAACGCTCGAGGGTTTCGTAGGCATGGATGCCGGTCAGCTGGAAGTGCGGCTGGATATTGCTGGCCTGCAGTCGCTTGAGGTGCTCGGCAACCCAGGCAGGCCCTGCCGGCACGGTCATTTCGCTATAGGCCGCATGGGTGGCCGGATCAAACAGGGAAGTGTTTTCGATGCCTTCCGGATACAGCAGTTCGGTAATGGTCATTTGAATGGTGTTGATGGCGACGGTGACCTGATCCGGCTTGGGCGTCAGTTCTGCGAGCATGTGCCGGGTATCGTCGGAAAGCCACAAGGCTTCTGCACCGTCGCCTTCAGGTGCAAAGGAAATCGAGCCGCCAACCTGGATGATCATGTCCGGTACGGCCTCACGCACACCGGCAATCAACTCGTTGAATTTGGACAGACGCTTGGACCCTTTACCGTCCAGCTCGCGCACATGCAAATGCAGTACGGTCGCACCGGCTTCATAGCAATCGACGGCCGCTTGCACGTGCTCGTCCATGGTCAGCGGAATGTCTTCCGGAAAGTCGCCAGGCATCCATTGGGGTGCATAGGGGGCGACGGTAATCACCACTTTTTCCATATTTTCCGGGTGCAAGGAATCGTCGAAAAACTGCATGGTCATCTCCTTTTTTTGTTTTTTGCCTGCGCGACAGGCTGTGCGCAGCAGGCATTTGCTTGAGTGCAGGTGAGATTGCTCAGTAGGTCTTTTCGCCAATGATCCCGGCGCGCTCCATCTTGCGATGGCAGGCCGGGTAATCCATCACGGCGTAGTGCTGGGTGCTGCGGTTGTCCCAGATGGCAATGCTGTTGGGCTTCCAGCGCCAACGCACTTCATACTCGGGAATGCAGGCCTGGCTGGTCAGATACCGCAGCAGTTCGGACGAGCCCTGGGCGTAATCCTGACCGAACCGTACCCGCTCGGGAGTGTGGAAGTTGCTGAAGTGCGTGGTGAACGAGTTGACGAACAACACCTTTTCACCCGTCTCTGGATGGGTACGCACCACCGGATGCTCGGCATCCGGGTACTGCGCCTTGATTGCCAGGCGTTTCTCTATCGGCATCGCTGCGCCGAAGGTCGCCTCGATGCTGTGACGGGCACGCAGGCCTTCGATCTTCGCCTTCACGTCGTCCGGAAGATGCTTGTAAGCCTCCACCATATTGGCCCACATGGTGTCGCCACCGACTGGCGGGCACTCAAGACAACGCAGCACGCAACCCATCGGCGGGGCTTCGCGCCAGGTAGCGTCGGTGTGCCAGGAGTTCTCGTAACGGTCGACCGGACTGTCAGGATTTTTGTAGACCTGCACCAGGCCGGGATGATCCGGGTGACTGCCAACGACCGGATGATCCTCCAGTTCGCCGAAGCGCCGGGCAAAGGCGACATGGTCGGCACGACTGATGTCCTGATCGCGCAGGAATACCACGCGATGCTTGAGCAATTGCGCGCGAATCTCGGCAAACAGACCGTCATCGTGAACCGCGTCGGCGAGGTTGACGCCGATCAGCTCGGCACCAATGCTGCAGGTAAGTTGTTCGACTTGCATGGCAACAGATCTCCTTAGATGACGAAGATCGATGAGCCGGTGGTCTTGCGTGACTCCAGGTCACGGTGAGCCTGCACGGCGTCCTGCAGGTTGTAGTGCTGGTTGATCTCGATCTTGATCTTTGCGCTACCGACCAGACCGAACACCTCACCGGCCAGATCGGCCTTTTCTGCAGGGTCGGCAATGTAATCGGCCAGGGCCGGGCGAGTCAGGAACAATGAGCCCTTCATCGCCAACTGAGCAGGATTGAATGGCGCAATCGGACCGGATGCAGTCCCGACGCAGACCATCAGGCCACGTCGTTTGAGTGAATCCAGCGAACCCTCGAACGTGCTTTTGCCAACGCTGTCGAACACCACATTGACACCGGCACCGTCGGTCAATTCACGTACGCGCCTGGCCACATCTTCATGGCTGTAATTGATCACATGATCACAGCCATGAGCACGGGCGAGTTCGGCCTTGGCCTCGCTGGACACAGTACCGATCACCCGCAGTCCCAGAAGCCTGGCCCACTGCGAAACGATCAGACCGACGCCACCGGCGGCCGCGTGCAACAAGATGCTGTCACCGGCCTTGAAATCATAGATACGACGCATCAAATACGCGGAGGTCAATCCGCGCATGGTCATCGCCGCTGCAGTCTCGAAAGAGATATTTTCCGGCAGCTTGATCAGCGGGGCCGCCGGGATCAAGCGCTCAGTGCTGTAGGCACCTAGCGTGTTGGTAAAGCCGGTATAGCTCACCCGATCACCGACCACTACGTTGCAGACCCCCTCTCCCACTGCTGCCACCACACCGGCGGCTTCAACGCCAATGCCGTTGGGCATCGGAACAGGATAAGTGCCATTGCGAAAATAGGTGTCGGCATAGTTGAGACCGACCGCTACATGACGAAGCCGGACCTCACCAGGACCGGGGTCGCCGACCTCGACTTCTTCCAGGCGAAGAACCTCGGGACCACCGGTTTCGTAAAAACGTACGACTTTGGCCATGCTTTTTTTCTCCAATCAACGTTCTGGGTGCATTACGGCAATTACGTTGATTGGAATCTAAGCTGCAGACAGTCTGAACGTGACTCATCGAACGACAACGGCAGAACATTTCATGACAGAAGTGGTTTGCGATCCACCGGTTCAATCGTAAGCGTCTGCCGAACACATCTTGCACCAGCCCGTTTTGGTGCGGGGTCAGCATATGAGCGAAGGTTAGTGCGCTGTGAACCAGCTGGGGTGTAGCACAGGAAAATGTTCCTTCAGCCAATCCACAAATGCGTCGACCTGAGGCGCAAGATGCGTTCTGCTTGGATAAAGCACGGAAACCAGGCGAGGCTTTGGACGAAATGCCCTGAGCACTTCAACCAATTCTCCGCTTGCGAGGAATGTCTCAACGGCAATTCCAGGAGCTTGAACAATGCCGAAGCCTGCAACACCGCATTGAACGTAGGCATTCGACTCATTCACAGTGATTCCACCATGAGGCGTGTGTGGACGATCTTCGCCGTCTACCGAGAAGTGCCAAGGCAGCGGTCTGTTATTTTGACCGGAAAGGAAGCTTACACATTGGTGGTCTGCTAGATCTTGTAGGGTTATGGGTGCCCCGCAGGCTTGGAGATAACCTGGAGACGCACAGGTCACCATGGTGGCGGTGCCAATTTCTCTGGCCACCATGCTTGAATCCGGGAGGTCACCAATTCGCAATACACAGTCGATGCCCTCGGCGACGAGATCTACCGTACGGTCGGTCACGCCTAGCGCAAGCTCGATTTCGGGAAATGCCTCTGTAAATCTCCTAAGGCTTTCCATGAAGCTGCGCTGGGAAAATGCAGTGGGGATGTCAATTCGAAGCCGACCTCGCAGCGTCGATCCACTACGGTCGAACATGGAAGTGGTTTCTGCGATGGTTGCCAAAATCTCTTTGACGCGTTCGTAAAACCGCTCGCCCTCAGCAGAGTGGATCTCCTGCTGGATGTGGCAGGCGGTGACGGCATCAATCAATCGATTGCTGCTACAAAGGCAGGTGGACGTATCGCACAGATCGGCTTTCTGACAGGCCAAACCTCTGCCCTGAACCTGATGCCTATGATTTTCCGACAAACAACGATTCGCGGCATAGCCGTTGCTCCACGCTCGTCATTTGACCGAATGAACGAATTCTTGAATGAGCACAAGATTCGCCCGGTAATCGACCACGTGTATCCATTCGATCAAGCACGCGAAGCGTACGAACATTTGGCCAGAGGCGCCTTTGGTAAGGTAGTAATCAAAATCGCTTAGGATTAAGCCACTTGAAGTTACGCCGCAGATTTGCGCATCGAAATATGCGCGGTTAGATGGCCACCCAATTATGTGGCAGCAGATCGGCAATCTCACTCGCCCGCTGCGACGGCAGGCGCGTGAGCACGTCCTTCAAATAAGCAGACGGATCATGCCCGTTGAGCCGTGCAGACTGGATCAAACTCATGCATCACAGACCCATTTGCCACGGACATGGCGCTCGACAGTAAATACACCAGGCGTGTAATCCAGTTTTTCGCTGACGTCTTCACCGATACGCTTGAGTGCGCACCCGCAAGGACAATGAGTGTTGTCCTTGCGGGTGGATTAGCGTGCGTGGGAACTCCGCCGGCAACGCCGTGCGCTTGGGCTTTTGCTTTTTATCGGTCGCAGGCGGAGTTGTTTGCAATGCCTGAAGCTCAGCCTCAATCGCCGCGATATCGGTATCGATCAAATCGTCCAGCAAGCTAGCCTGCTGCGGATTTAACGGTTCGCTACGCTTGGCAAACTTCAACCGTTTGAGCTGTGCAATTTCGTGGGTCAGCTTCTCGATAATCGTTTGGTCGCGGTGGATTTGTTTGCCCATTGTCTCGACTGTCTGATCGAGACTTTCCACGCACTGCCTCTGCCAAGTCCCGCCTGGCCGTGCAATTATCCGATCAGTCTGTCGTGGGTTTTCGCCTGTTCTGGCAAAATCGACGGCATTACTTCGCTGCCCAATCTCGACCTCCTAACCCCTGAACAACTGCGCGCTCTGGCAGCGCAGTTGATAAAGGTTGCGCAGGTAGCCGCGCTTTCGGTCGGCCAGCTAACTTTGATGGTACCGCGTGAGTATGGGATTTCGAGGCAGATCATGGCCGGGGTGATATCTGATCGTGACGCCGATGACGGTAATGCCACGGGGATAAAGGCAGGTTGCAGGACGGCACTTTTCTGCGATTGCAGCCGAATCCACTTATGGACGAGGTTCGCGTTGAGGTCGTGGCTCAGCGCGACGCTGGCAATCGAAGCGCCAAGCTGGGCACACTCTTGAATGACTTGGGCCTTGAAGGATTTGGAGTAAGAACGTCGTTGTGGCTGCATGAAATACCCGCTTAAAAGGCTAGAACTGGTGTCCACCTAAATTTAAGTGCACACCATGTCTTGGCTTTGCGGTGCAGGGTAGATGACTTGGCCGGACGGATACGTTGAATCCTTGCCCCGGCAGAAAGCTTTAACTCTCTCGGCTATTTCCACGCCGCAAAAACAAAACCCCAACTGCTTTCGCAATTGGGGTTTCGAAATTTAATCTTGACGATGACCTACTCTCACATGGGGAAACCCCACACTACCATCGGCGATGCATCGTTTCACTGCTGAGTTCGGGATGGGATCAGGTGGTTCCAATGCTCTATGGTCGTCAAGAAATTCGGGTACCGAATCGTGGCCAGCTGGCCGCGCTTCAGCAAATTGGGTATGTGATAGCTTGGTGTTTTGTGAGTATTTCGAACTTTCGGTTCATTGCGTCTTCACACACCGCAATCTGATGCTCTTTCGAGGAATCAAATTGCTTGGGTGTTATATGGTCAAGCCTCACGGGCAATTAGTATTGGTTAGCTCAACGCCTCACAGCGCTTACACACCCAACCTATCAACGTCGTAGTCTTCGACGGCCCTTCAGGGGACTCAAGGTCCCAGTGAGATCTCATCTTGAGGCTAGTTTCCCGCTTAGATGCTTTCAGCGGTTATCTATTCCGAACATAGCTACCCGGCAATGCCACTGGCGTGACAACCGGAACACCAGAGGTTCGTCCACTCCGGTCCTCTCGTACTAGGAGCAGCCCCTCTCAAATCTCAAACGTCCACGGCAGATAGGGACCGAACTGTCTCACGACGTTCTAAACCCAGCTCGCGTACCACTTTAAATGGCGAACAGCCATACCCTTGGGACCGGCTTCAGCCCCAGGATGTGATGAGCCGACATCGAGGTGCCAAACACCGCCGTCGATATGAACTCTTGGGCGGTATCAGCCTGTTATCCCCGGAGTACCTTTTATCCGTTGAGCGATGGCCCTTCCATACAGAACCACCGGATCACTAAGACCTACTTTCGTACCTGCTCGACGTGTCTGTCTCGCAGTCAAGCGCGCTTTTGCCTTTATACTCTACGACCGATTTCCGACCGGTCTGAGCGCACCTTCGTACTCCTCCGTTACTCTTTAGGAGGAGACCGCCCCAGTCAAACTACCCACCATACACTGTCCTCGATCCGGATAACGGACCTGAGTTAGAACCTCAAAGTTGCCAGGGTGGTATTTCAAGGTTGGCTCCACGCGAACTGGCGTCCACGCTTCAAAGCCTCCCACCTATCCTACACAAGCAAATTCAAAGTCCAGTGCAAAGCTATAGTAAAGGTTCACGGGGTCTTTCCGTCTAGCCGCGGATACACTGCATCTTCACAGCGATTTCAATTTCACTGAGTCTCGGGTGGAGACAGCGCCGCCATCGTTACGCCATTCGTGCAGGTCGGAACTTACCCGACAAGGAATTTCGCTACCTTAGGACCGTTATAGTTACGGCCGCCGTTTACCGGGGCTTCGATCAAGAGCTTCGCGTTAGCTAACCCCATCAATTAACCTTCCGGCACCGGGCAGGCGTCACACCCTATACGTCCACTTTCGTGTTTGCAGAGTGCTGTGTTTTTAATAAACAGTCGCAGCGGCCTGGTATCTTCGACCGGCGTGGGCTTACGCAGTAAATGCTTCACCCTCACCGGCGCACCTTCTCCCGAAGTTACGGTGCCATTTTGCCTAGTTCCTTCACCCGAGTTCTCTCAAGCGCCTTGGTATTCTCTACCCAACCACCTGTGTCGGTTTGGGGTACGGTTCCTGGTTACCTGAAGCTTAGAAGCTTTTCTTGGAAGCATGGCATCAACCACTTCGTGTTCTAAAAGAACACTCGTCATCAGCTCTCGGCCTTAGAATCCCGGATTTACCTAAGATTCCAGCCTACCACCTTAAACTTGGACAACCAACGCCAAGCTGGCCTAGCCTTCTCCGTCCCTCCATCGCAATAACCAGAAGTACAGGAATATTAACCTGTTTTCCATCGACTACGCTTTTCAGCCTCGCCTTAGGGACCGACTAACCCTGCGTCGATTAACGTTGCGCAGGAAACCTTGGTCTTTCGGCGTGGGTGTTTTTCACACCCATTGTCGTTACTCATGTCAGCATTCGCACTTCTGATACCTCCAGCAAGCTTCTCAACTCACCTTCACAGG
>NZ_CP125377.1:4752500-4960000 GCF_034008315.1 Pseudomonas sp. P8_241
GCCCGTTGCCGGCCTGAGCCGCACGGGCATGGAGTCAAGATGCCAGCTCTCTACGTGATGATCCCGGCCGCGCTGCTGATCGTGGCCATCGCCGTCTACATCTTCTTCTGGGCGGTCGACAGCGGCCAGTACGACGACCTCGACGGCCCGGCACACAGCATTCTGTTCGACGATCAGGACCCGAAGCACACCGCTGCCGTCGATGAAGCCAGCGGCCATACGACCAAACCGGACGACAAGGCACCGCCCCATGCTTGAACTGGCGCCACTGCTGGTGTCGGCGGTGATCCTCGGATTGCTCGGCGGCGGGCATTGCCTGGGGATGTGCGGCGGACTGATGGGCGCCCTGACCCTGGCGATTCCCAAAGAACAGCGCAGTCGGCGCTTTCGCCTGCTGCTGGCCTACAACCTGGGACGAATTCTGAGCTACGCCACTGCCGGACTGTTGATCGGCCTCGCAGGCTGGGCGGTGGCGAACAGTCCGGCGGCGATGTTCATGCGCGTTCTGGCCGGCCTGCTGTTGATCGCCATGGGCCTGTATCTGGCCGGATGGTGGAGCGGGCTGACCCGTATCGAAAGCCTTGGTCGCGGGCTTTGGCGGCACATTCAACCCGTGGCCAACAAGTTGCTGCCAGTCTCAAGCATTCCCCGCGCACTGTTGCTGGGTGCACTCTGGGGCTGGCTGCCGTGCGGCCTGGTTTACAGCACCCTGCTGTGGTCGGCCAGCCAGGGCAACGCACTGGACAGCGCATTGTTGATGCTCGCGTTCGGGCTCGGTACGTGGCCGGTGCTGTTGGCCACCGGGCTGGCTGCCGAGCGGGTGACGGCGCTGTTGCGCAAACGCAGCGTGCGCATGGCCGGTGGGTTGCTGGTGATGCTATTCGGCATCTGGACATTGCCGGGGCCGCATCAGCACTGGTTGATGGGGCATTAGATCGGTGGCGCGCCTTTCGCGAGCAGGCTCGCGCCCACAATTGAAATGCATTCCCCTGTGAGCGCGAGCCTGCTCGCGATGAGGCCGCATAGCTCCCGCCACTCTTGACCCTTGATGCAAATCAAGATACCCCCACCCGCCCTCGCATAAAGTGCCCGACACTGCCAGCCTATCCGGGGGAATGCCCGCATGATGCTCGACGCCATTCGTTGGGACACCGATCTGATCCGCCGTTATGACCTGGCGGGACCGCGCTATACCTCTTATCCGACAGCCGTTCAATTCCACAGCCAGGTCGGCACGTTCGACCTGTTCCATGCCTTGCGCGACAGCCGCAAGGCCCTGCGTCCATTGTCGTTGTATGTGCATGTGCCGTTTTGCGCGAACATTTGCTACTACTGCGGCTGCAACAAGGTCATCACCAAGGACCGCGGGCGAGCACTGCCTTATTTGCAACGGCTGGAACATGAAATCCAGCTGATCGCCTGCCACCTCGACCCCACGCAAAAAGTCGAGCAACTGCATTTCGGTGGCGGCACGCCGACCTTTCTCAGCCACGACGAACTGCGCCAGTTGATGGCGCACCTGCGCAAACACTTCAACCTGCTGGACGATGACTCCGGCGACTATGGCATCGAAATCGACCCACGCGAGGCCGACTGGTCGACCATGGGCCTGTTGCGCGAACTGGGTTTCAATCGAGTCAGCATCGGCGTGCAAGACCTTGATCCGGCCGTGCAACGTGCGGTCAATCGCCTGCAAAGCCTGGAAGAAACCCGTGCGGTGATCGACGCTGCCCGCACTTTGCAGTTTCGTTCGATCAACATTGACTTGATCTACGGCCTGCCGAGACAGACGCCGGACAACTTTGCCCGCACCGTCGAGGAAGTCATCAGCCTGCAACCGGACCGCTTGTCGGTGTTCAACTATGCGCACCTGCCGGAACGCTTCATGCCGCAACGGCGGATCAACAGCAACGAGCTGCCGACACCGAGTCAGAAACTGGAAATGCTGCAACGCACCATCGATCAACTGACCGCCGCCGGATACCGCTACATCGGCATGGACCACTTTGCCCTGCCCGACGATGAACTGGCGATTGCTCAGGAAGACTCGACCCTGCAACGCAATTTCCAGGGCTATACCACCCACGGGCATTGCGACCTGATCGGCCTCGGGGTATCGGCGATCAGCCAGATCGGCGACCTGTACTGCCAGAACAGCAGTGACTTGAACCAATATCAGAACGCCCTTGCATCTTCGCAACTGGCCACCACTCGCGGCCTGCTGTGCAATGCCGACGACCGCTTGCGGCGCGCAGTGATTCAGCAACTGATCTGCCACTTCAGCCTGGAATTTTCCGACATCGAGCAGGCATTCAACATCGATTTCCAGGGTTACTTCGGCGAACTCTGGCCCCAGCTACAGGACATGGCCAAGGACGGGCTGATCGAGTTGGATCGCGACAGGATCACCATCCTGCCCGCCGGCCGGCTGCTGGCGCGATCGGTGTGCATGGTGTTCGACGCGTACCTGGAACAACACAGCCGCCAGCGCTTTTCTCGCGTGATCTAATTGTGCGAGCAAGCGCCACAGGCTGGCCTGAATATCCTATGGTGGGTTACCCTTACGTCTTATGTGTGATTTCCCACAAGGATTGAAGAAATGTCCGAGCCAGTAAAACTGCGCGCTCACAATCAGGCTCACTGCAAGGATTGCAGCCTGGCCCCTCTTTGCCTGCCACTTTCGTTGAATCTGGAAGACATGGATGCGCTGGACGAAATCGTCAAACGTGGCCGACCACTGAAGAAAGGCGAGTTTCTGTTTCGCCAGGGCGATGCCTTCGATTCTGTCTACGCCGTCCGTTCCGGTGCGCTCAAGACCTTCAGCCTGAGCGACACCGGCGAAGAACAAATGACGGGGTTTCACCTGCCCAGCGAACTGGTCGGACTGTCGGGCATGGACACCGAAAAACATCCGGTATCGGCGCAGGCGCTGGAAACCACCTCGGTGTGTGAAATCCCGTTCGAGCGCCTCGACGAACTGGCCCTGCAACTGCCGCAGTTACGTCGCCAGTTGATGCGCGTGATGAGCCGCGAAATCCGCGATGATCAGCAGATGATGTTGCTGCTGTCGAAAAAAACCGCCGACGAGCGCATTGCCACGTTCCTGGTCAATCTTTCGGCCCGCTTCCGCGCCCGGGGTTTTTCCGCCAATCAGTTCCGCCTGAGCATGTCGCGCAACGAAATCGGCAACTACCTGGGCCTGGCCGTGGAGACAGTGTCCCGCGTCTTCACCCGCTTCCAGCAGAACGAACTGATCGCGGCCGAAGGCAAGGAAATCCGTATCCTTGACCCGATCCAGCTGTGCGCGCTGGCCGGTGGTTCGCTGGAAAGCTGATACAAACCATCGCGGCTGAGCGAAACGGTTCAGCCGCCGTTATACTGCGTCGTTTGCAGCCTGCCAGGACACCCCGACGATGGTCTTCGACTCCTTCGACATCAAATCCCTCATCCGCCCTGTCATCGACTTCCCGAAACCGGGCGTGATCTTTCGCGACATCACGCCGCTTTTCCAGTCGCCGACGGCCCTGCGCCTGGTGATGGACAGCTTCGCCCATCGCTACGTCGAGGCCGACTTCACCCACATCGGCGCCATGGATGCCCGTGGCTTCCTGATCGGTTCGGTATTGGCCTATCAGTTGAACAAGCCGCTGGTGCTGTTCCGCAAACAAGGCAAGCTACCTGCCGACGTGTTGGCTGAGGGCTACGCGACCGAGTACGGCGAAGCCTTCCTTGAAGTGCACGCCGACAGCCTGTGCGAGGGCGATTCGGTGGTGATGTTCGATGACCTGATCGCCACCGGCGGCACGCTGATTGCCGCGGCGAACCTGATCCGCCGCATGGGCGCGCGGGTGCATGAAGCGGCGGCGATCATCGATCTGCCGGAACTGGGTGGTTCGCAGCGTCTGGAAGACATGGGCATTCCGACGTTCTGCCTGACGCAGTTTGCCCTTACCGACAAGTAAGCGGCGCCTGTACTGACGCCTCGCCGGCAAGCCGGCTCCTACAGTCGAGCGCGTCCTGTAGGAGCTGGCTTGCCAGCGATGGCGTCGGTCGCCGCACTGCAAAAACTCAAAGCCCCATCTGCTTGCTGATGATCTCGTTCATCACTTCCCGCGTCCCGCCCCCGATGGACAGAATCCGGTTATCGCGATACAGCCGCTCCACCAGGCTTTCACGCATGTAACCCAAACCGCCCAGAATCTGCACCGCATCGTTGACGATCCGGTCCGCCGTGTCCGTCGCGAAATTCTTGGCCATGGAAATTTCCTTGATCACACTCTGGCCTGCCGCCATTTTCGCCGCCTGCCGGTAGGTGAACTCCCGGGACACCTCCAGCGCCGTGGCCATTTCAGCAAGGCGATGTTTGATCACTTGAAACTTGCCGATTGGCTTGCCGAAGGCTTCCCGCTCTCTGGCCCATGTCAGGCTCTGTTCCAGGGCGAGTTGCGCGGTCATGTTGGCCATCAGCGCCAAGGCCAGCCTTTCACTCTGGAAGTTGCCCATAATGCAGGCAAATCCCATGTTCTCGGCACCGATCAGGTTTGCTGCGGGGACTCGGCAATCGTCGAAAAACAGTTCGGCCGTGTCCGACGCCCACCAGCCCATTTTCTTCAACGACCGCCCCACGGCGAAACGGGGCGTGCCCTTCTCGATCATTAACAGGCTGATGCCGGAAAAGCCCGGCTCACCGGTTCGCACCGCGACGGTATAGAAATCCGCACGGACGCCGCTGGTAATAAAGGTTTTACTGCCACTGACCCGATAGAAATCGCCGTCACGCACGGCACGGGTTTGCAAGTTGGCGACATCGGAACCGCCACCGGGCTCGGTGATGGCCAGGGCGCTGATTTTCTCGCCAGCCAGCACCTGTGGTACCACACGCTCACGAACGTCAGGCCTGGCCCATTTGAGAATCGGCGGCAAACCGATATCGAGCGAACCGAGCCCGGCCACCAGGCCTCCAGAGCCACATCGCATCAACTCTTCGCTGGCGGCGATTTTGGCGAACAGGTCCCCTTCGTGACTGCCACCCAACGTTTCCGGGTAGCCCATGCCGAGAATCCCTGCTGCGCCAGCCTTGAGGTAAAGTTCCCGGGGAAAGCCTTCAGCCTCTTCCCACTGATCAATATCCGGAAGAATCTCGCGTTCGACGAAACGCCTGACGCTGTCGCGGACCCGTTGGTGGCTGGGATCGAAGTATTCCTGAAAGGCAGGCATCGGCGAACTCCACTGAAGGCTTCAGCAAAGTTAACCGAGCGCTTGCTTGGTTTTCAAGCAATGAATCCGAGAATCAAAAGATCGCAGGCTGCGATCTTTTGCTTTAGTCAGAGAGTAATCGGCTTACGCCCTGCAAACGAATGCGCCAACGTCCCACCATCTACCAGCTCCAGCTCGCCACCCAGCGGCACGCCATGGGCGATGCGCGAAGCGATCAGACCTTTGCTGCTGAGCAATTGGGCGATGTAGTGCGCTGTGGCTTCACCTTCTACGGTCGGGTTGGTGGCGAGAATGACTTCAGCAAAGGTGCCAGCCTCTTCAATCCGCGTCATCAACTGCGGAATACCGATAGCCTCCGGCCCCAGCCCATCGAGCGGCGACAAATGCCCCTTGAGCACGAAATAACGACCACGGAAACCGGTCTGCTCGACCGCATAGACATCCATCGGCCCTTCCACCACGCAGAGCAAGGTATCGTCTCGCCGGGTGTCGGCGCATTGCGGGCATAGGTCATCTTCGGTCAACGTGCGGCACAAACGGCAATGACCCACCCCTTCCATGGCCTGCTTCAAAGCCAGTGCCAGTCGCGAGCCACCGCTGCGATCACGTTCAAGCAACTGCAACGCCATGCGCTGGGCAGTTTTCTGACCCACACCTGGCAGGATTCGCAGGGCGTCGATCAGTTGGCGAATCAAAGGGCTGAAGCTCATGGTGGAAAAGTCCGACATAACAACGAGACGCGGTTTATACCCGCGCCTCGAATACGCGTCAAATCAGTCTTGAGCGACGCGCACCACCAGCTTGCCAAAGTTGCGCCCCTCCAGCAGGCCGATAAATGCACCGGGAGCGTTCTCCAGGCCATCGACCACATCTTCGCGGAACTTCACCTTGCCTTCACGCACCCAAGGCGCCATCGCGCTGATGAACTCGGGCTGACGGTCACCGTAATCGTCAAACACGATAAAGCCCTGGATTCGCACTCGTTTGGTCAACAGCGTGCGCTGCAACAGTGGCAGGCGATCCGGTCCGCTCGGCGCCTCATGAGCATTGTAGGAAGCGATCAATCCACACAGCGGAATTCGCGCCTTGGGGTTGAGCAACGGAACGACGGCATCGAATACCTTACCGCCGACGTTTTCGTAGTAGACATCGATGCCCTCGGGGCACGCCCGGGCCAGCTCATCGACGAAGTCCGGGCTCTTGTGGTCGATGCAGGCATCGAAGCCCAACGCCTCAACCACATAGCGGCACTTGTCCACACCACCCGCCACGCCGACGACCCGCAAGCCCTTGATCTTCGCTACCTGGCCGACCACAGAACCCACGGCACCGGAAGCTGCCGCGACCACCAGCGTCTCACCGGACTTGGGCTGCCCGATGTCCATCAGGCCCATGTAGGCGGTCATGCCCGGCATGCCCAGCACACCCAGGGCCAATGACGGGCTCGGCAATCCGTTCGGAACGGGAATGATGCTGCGACCGTCATTGATGCTATGGCTCTGCCAACCTGTGGCGCCCACCACCCAATCGCCTTCCTGAAACTTGGGATTGAGTGAGCGCTCGACCCGGCTCACAGCACCACCGGTCATCACCCCGCCGATTTCCACCGGTGCGGCGTAAGACGGGGCATCACTCATGCGACCACGCATGTAAGGATCCAGCGACAGATAAACCGTCTTGAGCAATACCTCGCCATCGGCCAGATCCGGCAGCGCCACCCGCTCCAGACGAAAATTCTCCGGCGTCGGCGCGCCTACCGGACGCGAGGCGAGGACAATGCGTTGGTTGAGGGTCATGGGGTCGGACATAGTGGCGTCTCCTTTGATCGATGAGTGACTACAGGGGAGCAGACCTTTGTGGCGGTATGGCGTTCGATGTTTCTTCTGGGACCGAGTCGACTCCATCGCGAGCAGGCTCGCTCCTACAAGGGATCTGCACCAAATTCTCTGTGAGAGCGAGCCTGCTCGCGATAGTTATCTCACAGACACCGCAAACCAAACGCCAGAAACAAAAATGCCAGGCGCAATGCCTGGCATTTTTTTGTAGCCCATCCGACGCGCTTTAGCGAATCAGAACGGCAGTTTCATGCCCGGTGGCAGTTGCATGCCGGCGGTCATGCTGCCCATTTTGTCCTGGCTGTTGGCTTCGATCTTGCGCACGGCGTCGTTGACGGCGGAGGCGATGACCGCTTCCAGCATTTCCTTGTCGTCTTCGCTCATGCCTTCAACCAGGCTCGGGTCGATGGTCACGCTCTTGACGTCGTGACGACCGGTCATGACCACCGTGACCATATCGCCACCGGCCTTACCGATGACTTCGGCGTTGGCCAGTTCTTCCTGCATCTTGGCCATTTTTTCCTGCATCTGCTGCGCCTGCTTCATCAGGCCGGCCATGCCACCTTTCATCATGGGAATCACCTCAAAAGTACTTGGATCAAAACAGCGCTCGGCCTGTGCGGCCGAACGCCTTCAGTTATTAGCCCTGAGTGACCAGGACGTCGACAGGTTCAATAGTATCGTTTCGGACCACTGCACCGAACTGCTGCATCATCTGCTGGATGAACGGATCACCGTGGATCGATTCCTCCGCCTCGCGCTGACGATCGGCGCGACGGCGCGAGGCCGCTTGTGCCGGGGTTTCCTGCTCAGGCTTGATCAGCTCGATGCTCAGGGTCAGCGTGCGCTGATGATACTGGTTCAATGCATCGTTAAGGCGACGCAGCTGAGTGGCGTTGAACAAAGCACTGTGGGCCGGATCCAGGTGCATCAGCCAGTTGTCGCCATCGACCGCGATCAACGTGCAGTTGGCGGCGATACTGCCGGTCATGCCGGAGATCGGCAGTTTCGGGAACAGTTCGAGCCATTGCAGGGCCAGGCCCGTGGCCGGCATTGCCGCGGGCTCCGGCTCGGGCTCCGGCGCTGGATCGGCCGCATGCTCACTGGCCAGATCGTCGAGGTAACTGTAGGCCGAATCCATGTCCGGCTCGATGTAATCTTCGTCCAGCGGCGGCTCGTCGTCCGCGTCCATACCCGGTGTCGCGGCATCGACCTCGGCCACCGACGGTTCGGGAATCGGCGCGGCCGCCCATTCCGGGGCATCCGGTACCACGCTGTCTGGGGTTGGCAGTGGCATCGGCGGGAGTTCGGGTTGCTCGCTGGCGGTTTCCAGCACCGGCTCGATGGCGGGTTGCTGAACGGGCGCGGTTTCTACCGGGTCATTCCACGGCAGGTCAATGACTTCTTCGACCGCGACGGGCTCGGGCTCAGCGACAATCACCGGCGCAACGGGCTCAGGGACCGGTGCAGGCGCAACCACAGGAGTTGGAGACGGAGCAACCGCCACCGCCGCCACAACCGGCGAGGCAGCCACTGGTTTGGCAGAATCAACCGTGGCCTGGCTGATCCCCACTGGCTTTAGCGGCTGTCTCGGGGCGTCGACTGTCTCAGCTGGCCGGAATGCAAGCATCCGCAGCAGCACCATCTCGAAACCACCGCGCGGGTCCGGCGCCAGCGGCAAATCACGGCGTCCGATCAGACCCATCTGGTAGTAGAACTGCACGTCTTCGGCCGGCAAGGCCTGGGCCAGTGCCAGCACCCGGTCGCGGTCGCCGTGGCCGTTGTCGACGCCTTCCGGCAAGGCCTGGGCGATAGCGACGCGGTGCAGCACGTTGAGAATTTCCGAGAGCACGCCGTTCCAGTCCGGGCCTTGTTCGGCCAAATGACGGACGGCCTCGAGCAATGCCTTGGCGTCACCTTCGATCAACGCATGCAAAACGTCGTAAACCTGACCGTGATCGAGGGTACCGAGCATCGCCCGCACATCGGCGGCCATGACTTTGCCTTCACCGAAGGCGATGGCCTGGTCGGTCAGGCTCATGGCATCGCGCATCGAACCGTCGGCGGCACGACCCAGCAGCCACAGTGCGTCGTCCTCGAACGGTACGTTCTCGACCCCCAACACATGGGTCAAATGCTCGACCACCCGCTCCGGCGTCATGTTCTTCAAGGAGAACTGCAGGCATCGCGAGAGAATCGTTGCAGGAAGTTTCTGCGGATCAGTGGTAGCCAGGATGAACTTGACGTAGGGTGGCGGCTCTTCAAGGGTTTTGAGCAGCGCATTGAAAGAATGGCTCGAGAGCATGTGCACTTCGTCGATCAGATAGACCTTGAAGCGCCCACGGCTAGGCGCGTACTGCACGTTGTCGAGCAACTCGCGGGTGTCTTCGACCTTGGTGCGGCTCGCGGCGTCGATCTCGATCAGGTCGACGAAGCGGCCCTCGTCGATCTCGCGGCAAACCGAACATTCGCCACACGGCGTGGAAGTGATGCCTGTTTCACAGTTCAGGCATTTGGCGATGATCCGCGCGATGGTGGTCTTGCCGACCCCACGGGTACCGGTAAACAGGTAGGCGTGGTGCAGCCGCTGGCTGTCCAAGGCATTGATCAGAGCCTTGAGCACATGGGTCTGGCCGACCATTTCGCGGAACGAGCGCGGACGCCATTTACGTGCAAGAACCTGATAACTCATCGAAAACCGTCGCAGCGAAGGAAGCAGAAGCGGCTAATGCTAGCGGAGCAAGGCGCAAATTGCATCCGGCGCGCTCGTGTATTCTGGCGAGGCTGCGTTTTGCAGGCCTTTAATGGAGTGTTTAAGCGGCTGGCCTTGGGGGCAGTGCTATTGACCAGCCTGGATAGCACAGCCGCCGAGCCCCCGCTACGCTTCGTCGTGCCCGACAGCTGGGCAATGCCGATGGTCCAACTTGAACATGGCCGGCCGACCCAGGGCATCCTGTATGACGTGATGCTCAGCCTTGCCACACAGGTCGGCGTTGCGGCGGAGTTTCACGTGCTACCCCGAGCCCGTGTCCAGAGTGCCATGGAACACGGTGAGGTCGACGTGCGCTGCTACGCCGCCCAGTCGTGGCTGCCCAATCAATCTGGCGATTACATCTGGAGCATTCTGCTCTGGAGCCAACCCGACCTGCTGATCCGCCGTCCTGCCGCTGCACCTGCGATTATCCCGGCGAACTTGCCGCACCAATCCATCGGCACCGTCCTCGGCTATAGCTATCCGACCCTGCAACCGCTGTTCGATGCCCGGCAACTGCGTCGCGACGATGCGCGCAACCAGGAACAGGTGCTGGAAAAACTCCACGCCGGGCGCAATCAGTATGCGGTCAGCAATCAATGGACGCTGGACTGGTTCAACCAGCGCCTGCTGCCAAAGCAGCAGCTGCAAAGCGTGGCGATACTGCAGGAGCAAAAGGTCGGTTGCTACGTGCGCAACGACCCGCAAGTGCCTGTGCAACGCATTCTGCGCACCCTGCTACAGATGAAAATGTCCGGCGAGATCGATGACATCATTCGGCTGTACATCGGCCAGCCCTAGCGTCGCACACAAAAAACGCGCACAGCAAAATGCCGCCCCGGACAAGATCCATGGCAGAAAAAGAGAAAGTATGAGTTGGAAAAAAACGCTCACAGAGCGTTAAGGTGGTAACCCCACCAGCCACACCCCGGCACACAATGTTCCCGCTGTGGCTGCTGCCTTCCGGCTCTGACCAGGTTCACGGGTAATCGTTGCGGGGGGACCGATGGGGTCACCATAACGACGCTCACCTGTCGGCGAGCCGCGCCATTGTACCTATCTGAAGCAAAGTTACAACCGTTCGGACAGATAAAAAATATGAGCATGGTCAAGGACATGCGATGGCCTTGAAAAGGGTGGCGCCTGCGGCAGGCTATACCACCACGATTCTCCTTTTCCTTCCATGGCCGGCGCTAACTCAAAGGGATGCTTAATTGACGTCAGGATTTCAGCTGCAACCCTGAGAATCACGCTAACCATTAAAACAATGCCACCGGCGTCGCAGTCTTGCGAGACAACACCCGCAACTCATGAGCCGCTTTTCGGTGTTGCTGGGACATGACCGCGTACCTGATGTATTTTCCAGGTTTCCTCGAACAACCAGCGGCGCAAATTTTGTCAATCTCGCCCGATGAATACTAAAACTTAATAGGCATAAACATTAATTTCCCATTCAACGTCGCTGATATATCAATATTCATCAACGCCTCAATTATATTACTCACACTCTCATCAGGCATCACATCTTCCGAGAGGGCATCACCTATTTCATCCTCACTCAGTGAGCCATTCAACTTCAACTGTACAATATTTTTTATTCGAACCATTTCTCCCGGCTCACTAGCACCCGTCAAATAACCCTCCTCATAGTCAGACGACAACTCTTTCAGCACTTCCTCCAGAACGCTATCAAATGCCTTCTCAAATCCTAATGCATCATAAAAATCAACGTTAGCTACTGAATCACCGATAGACAAATGAGTTCGAAAATCCGAACCCCCGAACAGTTCGCTCTTGCTGAACCCCTCGTTAACGACCACGTCGGCGTCTAGATACAATCCGCCATACTGATAAAGAGACAACAGTTCAGCCAAATCCGAAAGGGATTTTTCTTTACCTGCGTTATCAGCCCCCTCAATTTCCGAGTAAATAGCTTCGATGTTTTTAAATGATATTTCATCATTTTTTGGCTTTATATATTTCAGCTCACCTGCATCCTTGATTTCAAAGTTTGAAAAATCACCTGAGACATCTGGGAATGCCTCTCTCGCTCGACCATCAAACCAAAGATACACCTTACTCTGTGAGCTTTTTTGAATTGTATTGACTATATTTGACGATACGTCGGCAGGTACTGCCCCATGGTAAAAAATATGAATTGTTAGCTTATCTTCATCAGGTGCCAACCCATCGAGATCTCTCAGTGTCACTGGATTATTCACAACCATGCAGTACAAGTTCAACCCAGCCACATCCCCCGCCGGATCAGCATTGATCCAACGCTGCAACCACGGCGCATAATACCTATAGCCATAGTAGTACAGCCCCGTCGCATCGCGCTCCTTCCCCGAATATCGCACGATCTTGTACTTCGCTTCGACTGAACTCTTCGCCGCCCACCACGCCGTGCCGCCATAGGGGTAGTAATATTCTTGACTGAGCAACTCGGCGTAATGATCTAATTCAAGCGTACTGCTGCTCAGGTGATCATTCAGGCAATAACGTATCTGATCGTTACTAATGCCTTTGCGCAACCCGCTTTCCCAATGCAATAAACGCACGCCATTACGACCGGCTTGCGCAACGACCACTTGCAAGTGTTCGCCTGATGTCCGCGTCCGAATTTCCAGTCCTGGCAAATAACGCACTTCACTTATGTGTTCGCCACCACGGGATTTGACTCGGCGCACTTTACGCACCCGCAAGCCACCACCGTCATAAACATAGATTTCGACATCGTCGTCCTGGCCATCCTCCTCGTCGCGCAACACTTGCGTCACTTGTTGCAATTGGTTGCGGGCATTCCACTGCATGACCTGACCCGCACTCAATTCCAGTTGATTACCGTTGGCATCAAATCCCTTGGTCCAATCAATGGGTGAGTCGCCTTTGAACAGGCTGCGGTTACTGCGCTCGTCTACCACCATTTCACGGACATAAGTGTTGCCGGCCCCGGCATCGTGCTTGAGCCTGGTTAGATTTGCGCCAGGATCGTAGGTGTAGGTTTGGGTATAATTGCGCCACCGACTGTCGTCTTTCGTACCAAAAATCTCCAACTCCGGCAACTCCGGGCGAATAGTCTGGCTGGCGTTTTCACGACCGCTAGCGCTCGTTAGTTGGTACAGGGTGTCATATGTATAAGTACTCACGGCCTGAATACGCTGCTGTGCGAACCATTGCACCGGCTGAGAGCGGTCTTCAATGCACTCGATATTGCCTACAGGGTCGTATTGGTAATACAAATCCTGCAAAACTTTGCCACTCAACCTGCTGGCTTTCAGGTGGCATAACCTGCCGTCCTCCGCAGAGTAATGAGCAGTAGTAACTACGTCATTGCCGGCCTGCTCAACCTCGACCTGACCAAACGCGGTGTAGGTCGAACTTTTGAGTAATGCGACATCGTCCAGATATAGAGCAAATGGCTGGCCCGCGACATTCGCTTCGAACCTTTGCCGGTGACCTAAAGCGTCGACTTGTTCCACCACGCCGCCCAACGCATCGTGACGCCAATGGGTGGTAAAGGCGCGCGTCTCCAGATCGGCTTCGGACGCCGGCCAGCTGGGAACACTCAGTGAGGCGCAAAACTGACGCGCTTCAACCAAAGGCTGGCCAGACAACCCATACGACTCATGCCACAAACTACCCGCCGAATCATCATGGCGAATCAGTCGGCCGCAGCGGTTGACGAGAGCTTCCTCCTCATTCGCGACTGCATAGGCAAAACGCTCCACACAGTGGGTGGTTTGCTCAAGCACCTCCGAAAGTCGCATCAGCTCGTCGTAGTGATAGCTTCGATGCGTTTTCCGACCGTCCCAGGTATCGCTCAACTGTCCCGTGGCGTCATTGCAGGCAAGCCACCAGCCGGCATCGACGCTATCTGCTTGCAGCTCCTTTCCACTAAGGCTATAGAGCGTGGTTCGATTGGGTCGAACGCCGCCCTCTACCTCGCTTAGCGCAAGCAGACGCGGATCCCATTGCTGGTGAACACGCCCACTGGCATCCAGAACATGTCGATGAGTCCTGACAACCTGATCCTCCTCAACATCCTGGCGATGGTATGTAATCATGCGGACAGACAAGCCACGTGAATCCGATACCACTAATGACGGGGTGTGCTGATGCAGGCAAGCTGGCATGAATAGACCTCCATTTCAGGATACGCGTCCTAAATTGCAGCATTGGCAATTGGAGACTAGCAGAGGCAGCAAAAAACGCCGTATGAAGCGATTCCCCTGTACGGACACTCGCTTCATTGCGTCGTTTTATCTACAGGTCCTGCAACACCACATCAGCCCTCCCACCCTCTTGCTGGATCACCAGGTGGATAAAGTGCAGCCTGGCGATCACCGCCGGTGGCAGAACGAACGGATAGAAATCCGGCTGGCCCATGCTGCGTGACAACTCGTTGAGCATCCCGGCCAGTTCGATCCATGCATTGACGAACGACAGGAATGCCGCGCCGCCGGGATGCTGCGGATCGTAGAGGGTGTCGAGCGCAAACGGCTGGTAGTCGAAGTCCATTTCCCGGGCACTCATGCCGAACCCCAGCGCAGTGTCGACTGCATCCATCATGTGCAGGTAATGCGCCCAGGTTTCCGCCCAGTCTTCCCATGGATGCATGGTGGCGTAGGCGCTGACGAAGCGCGCTTGCCAGTCCAGCGGTGCGCCTTGCTGGTAATGCCGTTCGAGCGCGTCAGCGTAGCTGGCACGCTCATCACCGAACAGGCTCCGAAACGGCTCCAGCCAATGGCTGTTGGCGATCAGCCGATCCCAGTAGTAGTGACCGACCTCATGACGAAAATGCCCCAGCAACGTGCGATAGGGCTCGTGCATCTGCACCCGCACCTGTTCGCGGTGAGCATCGTCGGCCTCTTTGATATCGAGGGTGATCAAGCCATTGGCATGACCTGTGGTTGGCGGTGTTCCGTCAAGGTCCACGCCGATGAAATCAAATGCCAGGCCGGTTTCTTCGTGGGCGGTTTTAGCAATGACCGGCAGACCCAGCGTGATCAATTGCGCGACCATCCGGCGTTTGGCGGTTTCGACCTTGCACCAGCGTTCGTGATTCTCAGGCATCGACAGGTCGGGAATGGTGCGATTCAGACGACAGGCGATGCACAGCGTTTCGTACTCGTCGACGGGAAGCAGCCAGTTGCATGCGGCGGGTGAATCGAGGTTGGCACAACGACGATACGCACCCGCTGCCGGGTCGGCGTCGAGCACCCAGGTTTGCGCTAGCTCACCCGGTTGCAGCGAGGACAAACGGCTCTGCTCAGGCTGATAACCCAATGCCGCTGAACAGGCCAGGCACTGGCTGTTGCGAAAGAACAGCGATTGCCCGCAACGACAGGGCCAGACCTTGCTGTTACGGGAGTTTTCGCCCATGAAGGGTGCGGCGATGCGCGAGCTGAGCTGCTCGAAGAAACGGAACATGGCGATCTCTCCCTGGGGCTTGCAGAGACTAGATCATTCCCGCTTCAAGAACGTTCCCCTTTTTTGTAGGAGCCGGCTTGCCGGCGAAGGCGGTCTTGAGCCTTGCACCAATCTTTCGGGCCTCTTCGCTGGCAAGCCAGCTCCTAGAAGGGTTGCGTAGACCTGTATGGCATCACACGGTAATACCGTGCGTGCTCAAAAACGCCACAAACGCCTCTTCATCCAGCACCTTCAAGCCCAGCTCATTGGCCTTGGTCAACTTCGACCCCGCTCCCGGCCCCGCAACGACACAATGGGTCTTGGCCGACACAGAGCCGGCGACTTTCGCCCCCAGACTTTCTAGCTTGTCCTTGGCCACATCGCGGCTCATCAGCTCCAGCGAGCCGGTCAGCACCCAGGTCTGACCCGCCAGTGGCAGGCCTTCGACAATTTTTTTTTCACTCTTCCAGTGCATGCCGAAATCGGCCAGTTGCTTCTCGGCGGCTTCGGCCAATAGTCGATTTTCCTCGACCGCAAAAAACTCGCGCACCGAATTGGCCTGCTTCTCCGGCAGTGCCTGGCGCATATCCAGCCAATCCGCGCCGATCACTGCTTGCAGCGAGCCGAACCGGTCAGCCAATTTCTGCGCCCCGCCCGGCCCTACCGATGGAATGTGCAGCTTGTCGAGGAAACCACCCAGAGTGGTGCTGGCCGCAAATTCGGCACCCAGCTCACCCTGATCCTGAATCTGCAACCCATGCTTTAGCAGTTCATCGATCACCTGCTGGTTGTGCGCGTCTTCGAAGAAACTGTGGATTTCATGCGCGACTTCCAGACCGACATCCGGCAAGTACGTCAGCACCTGCGGCAAAGCCTGCTGTACCCGCTCCAGCGAACCCAGCGAGCGGGCCAGAACCTTGGCCGTCTCCTCACCGACATCGGGAATCCCGAGGGCATAGATGAAACGCGCCAGGCCCGGTTTCTTGCTGTCTTTGATGGCGCTGAGCAATTTCTTGCTCGACAGTTCGGCAAAGCCTTCCAGATCGACAATGTCCTCGAACTTCAAGGCATACAGATCGGCCGGCGAACTGACCAGGCCTTCATCCACCAATTGCTCGACGCTCTTGTCGCCCAGGCCTTCAATGTCCATGGCGCGACGGGAGACGAAATGGATGATCGCCTGCTTAAGCTGTGCACCACACGCCAGCCGGCCAACACAGCGATACACCGCGCCTTCGCTGACGGTCTCACGACCCTTGCTGCGCTTGATCAACTGCGTGCGCTCGACATGGGAACCGCACACCGGGCACTGCTCCGGAATCTGCACCGGCCGGGCGTCTTCCGGGCGACGCTCCATGACCACTTGCACCACTTGTGGAATCACGTCACCGGCGCGACGGATGATCACCGTGTCGCCGATCATCAGGCCCAGGCGCGCCACCTCGTCCATGTTGTGCAGCGTGGCATTGGCCACGGTGACACCGGCAACCTTGACCGGTTTAAGCCGCGCCACTGGCGTCACAGCACCAGTACGTCCAACCTGGAACTCTACATCGAGCAACTCGGTAAGCTCTTCCATGGCCGGGAATTTGTGGGCGATGGCCCAACGTGGTTCGCGGGCGCGAAAGCCCAGTTCGCGCTGGGAGGCAATGCTGTTGACCTTGAACACCACACCATCGATTTCATAGGGCAGCGCGTTGCGACGCTCACCGATATCGCGGTAGTAATCGAGGCATTCGGCGATGCCATTGGCCAGTTTCAGCTCATGACTGATCGGCATGCCCCAGGCCTGGAGTTGCTGCAGATTGCCGATGTGCGTATCGGCAATATCCGCCGACACCTGGCCGATGCCGTAGCAACAGAATTCCAGTGGGCGATTGGCAGTGATCTTCGAGTCCAGCTGACGCAAACTGCCTGCCGCCGCGTTGCGTGGGTTGGCGAACGTCTTGCCGCCGACTTCCAGCTGCGTGGCGTTGAGCCGTTCGAAACCGGCCTTGGACATGAAGACTTCACCGCGCACTTCCAGGGTCGCCGGCCAGCCTGTGCCATGCAACTTGAGTGGAATATTGCGCACGGTGCGCACGTTGACGCTGATATCTTCACCGGTCGTGCCATCACCGCGTGTTGCGCCGCGGACCAATACTCCATCCTGATACAGCAGACTGACCGCCAGGCCATCGAGCTTGGGTTCACAGCTGTATTCAACCGTGGCGCCGCCACCGAACAGGTCGCCGGCGGGCAGGTCGAGGCCCTCGGTCACCCGGCGATCGAACTCACGCATGTCGGTTTCTTCGAAGGCGTTGCCAAGGCTGAGCATTGGCACTTCGTGACGCACCTGGGTAAACGCCGAAAGCGCCGCACTGCCTACTCGCTGAGTCGGCGAATCGCTGGTGATCAGATCGGGGTTGGCGGCTTCGAGAGCCTTGAGTTCATTGAACAAGCGGTCGTACTCGACGTCCGGAATGCTCGGCTCGTCGAGGACGTGATAACGATAATTGTGCTGATCCAGCTCGGCGCGCAGTTCTAGAATGCGGTTTTTGGCGGCAGTCATGGGTGTTCTCTCATAAAGCAAAAGAGCAGCCGAGGCTGCTCCTGATAAATCTCATCGCGCTTAACAGATCGCAGCCTCGTTTCACTCGACAGCTCCTACACAGCTCCTACGGCAATCCGCAATCCTGTAGGAGCTGTCGAGTGAAACGAGGCTGCGATCGTTTGATCTTAGCGCTTCTGGGTCAAGGCACGGCGCTCAAACTCGACGATGCGCTGACGATAATGCTCGATCGTCTGGGCAGTCAGTACGCTGCGCTGGTCGTCCTTCAGTTCGCCGTTCAGCTCCTGGGACAATTTGCGCGCCGCCGCGACCATCACGTCGAAGGCCTGTTTCGGATGACGCGGGCCTGGCAGACCGAGGAAAAAGCTCACGGCCGGGGTGCTGAAATGATCGATGTCGTCCAGGTCGAACACCCCTGGCTTGACTGCGTTGGCCATGGAAAACAGCACTTCGCCGTTGCCCGCCATGCTTTCGTGCCGATGGAAAATGTCCATCTCGCCGAAACGCAAACCGCTCTCCAGAATGTTCTGCAGCAATGCCGGGCCCTTGAAGCCGGCCGCATCACGGCAGATCACGCTGATCACCAGCACCTCTTCAGCCTGCGGCTGTTCTCTTTCGCTGACCGATGGCGCGGGTTTGCTGTCATCGGGAAAATCGTCGTCGCGACTGCTGAAGCTCGGACCGCCGTCCAGATCCAGGCTGAGGTTCATGTCGCCCTGTGACGGTTCGCCATGGCTACGCTTGCCACGCTTGGAGCCTGATTCGCGAGACTCACGGGCCGGCATGCTCACCGACGGCAGATCGTGCTCGTCCAGTTGCGGTTCTTTATGCGTATCCAGCACGCGCGGCGGGCCCAGCACCTCGGCGCTGACGGTATCGTCGTCCGACTGACTGGACAGGTTTCGATCAAGGCGGAATTTCAGTTTTCCCTTGCCGCCGCGCATACGGCGCCAGCCATCAAAAAGAATACCGGCAATGACAATAATGCCGATGACGATCAGCCACTCGCGCAGACCGATTTCCATGTAATCCCGTGCCTCTATAAAAAATGCTGAAAAATAAGGGGTTTACAACCTGCAAACCGCTTTAAAACGTGGCGCCAACTCTATGTTCTGACAGGCGTTTTGCCCACGTATACGAAAAATTGACATTAAACTAGCACGACCAAAGGCAACTTTACACCGTCTACATCCCCGGCTTTAACGAATATGTCGATTAGCCAGCAAGTTGATACTCGCAATCAAGTCCTACAGAGCACAACCAATCATCCTGCAGCCTCGACTCAGGCATCCACCATCGCCATTGCCTCCTCCACATCTACAGCTACCAGACGCGAACAGCCGGGCTCATGCATCGTCACACCCATCAGTTGATCAGCCATTTCCATGGCTATCTTGTTGTGGGTGATGTAGATGAATTGCACCGTTTGCGACATCTCCTTCACCAGCCGTGCGTAGCGTCCAACGTTAGCGTCATCCAGTGGCGCGTCAACTTCATCGAGCATGCAGAACGGCGCCGGATTCAACTTGAAGATTGCAAAAACCAGCGCCAATGCGGTGAGGGCTTTTTCGCCACCAGAGAGCAAATGGATGGTGCTGTTCTTCTTTCCGGGCGGCTGCGCCATGATTGTTACCCCTGTATCGAGTAGATCTTCGCCCGTCAGTTCCAAATACGCGCGTCCACCACCGAAAACTTTTGGGAAAAGCGCCTGTAAACCGCCATTGATCTGATCAAAGGTATCTTTGAAACGGTTGCGGGTTTCCTTGTCGATCTTGCGAATCACGTTCTCAAGCGTTTCAAGAGCCTCCACCAGATCGTCGTTCTGTGCATCCAGATAACGTTTACGCTCCGATTGTTGCTGGTACTCGTCGATGGCCGCGAGGTTGATCGCACCAAGGCGCGCAATGCGCGCGGCAATGCGCTCGAGCTCTTCTTCAGCGTCTTTCTCGTTGGCCTCGGCGGGCAGCGTAGTGAGCACGCCGTGCAGGTCGTAGCCGTCCTCCTGCAACTGGTCCTGCAGGGTCTTGCGGCGCACCGTCAGGGCCTGCCATTCCATGCGCTGGGTTTCGAGCTGGCCGCGAATCAGTTGGGACTGTTGCTCAGCCTGGTTGCGGCGCTTCTCGGCATCACGCAGTTCGCGGTCGGCGTCTTCCAGGGCGATCTGCGCGGTCTTGAGCTCTTCGTCGACGGTCATGCGCTTGTCGAGCAGCTCCTCGAGTTTCAGGCGCAATTCTTCCAGCGGTGCTTCGCCTTCTTCCAGATTGAGGCTTAATTGCTCACGTTTTTCGGTCAGGCGTTCGGACTGCATTTCCAGACGCTCCAGCGCCTGACGCGTCGAATCGTGCTGGGCCTTGAGCGAGCCCAGGCGCACCGCCAATTGATGTGCGTGATCCTTGTGTTGACGCGCTTCCTGACGCACCCGGTCCAGACGTTCGCGCAAGCTGTCGCGCTGGGCCAGCAGCAATTCGCGCTGCTCGGTGTCCAGCGCCATGCTGTCGAGGGCCTCCTGCAATTGCAGGCGCGCTTCGCCGATGTTTTCGTGTTCCAGCGCGCGCTGTTCGTCCAGCTCGACGAGCTCGTCATCGAGACGTGTGCGACGCAAGGTCAACTGTTCCGCCTTGGCTTTACCGGCAGACAATTGCGCTTTGAGTTCACCTTGCTGACGCGCTTCGTCTTGCAGCAGACGACGCAGATGTTCGCGACCGTTTTCCTGCTGACGCTGCTGCGCCCTGAGATTCTGAAGCTGGGTTTCCAGGGTTTCGACGGTGGCTTCGCGCTCGTCGCGCTCAAGCCCCAACTGCTGGATTTCCTGACCCCGGGCAAGCACGCCGCTTTCGGCTTCACTGGCTCGACGCACCCGCAGGAAATGTCGAGCGACCCAATAACCATCGCGACTGATCAGGCTCTGGCCGGCGGTCAATTGAGCGCGCAAGGCCAGGGCCTGCTCGAGGCTGTCGACCGGTTTGACCTGCCCCAGCCACGGCGACAGATCGATCTGAGCCTCGACCTTGTCGAGCAAGCTGCCCGCCACCCGCACGCCATCGCCAGCCGGGCTGAGCAAACGCAGGTCGCCCTGGGCAAACCCGGCCAGATCAAAACCATTGAAATCATCCACCAGCACCGCTTGCAGATCGGCGCCAAGCACGGTTTCCACCGCCAGCTCCCAGCCTGCTTCAACCTTCAGGCCTTCAGCCAGGCGTGGGCGATTCGCAAGATTCTGTTCGCGCAGCCATTCGGCGGTGCCCGTACCCGGATCGAGCGCGGCTTGCTGCAAGGCCTCCAGCGAGGCCAGTCGACCATTGAGTCGCTGCAAATCACCCTGGGCCTGCTGCTGCGCCGACAGCGCTTGCTGCAGTTCCTGACGCAATTGCTCAAGCTTCTCGACCTGCGCTTCTTCGCTGGTCTGCAAATCCTCGAGCGTCGCTTCGGATTCAGCGAGCTGCTCGCTGAGTTCCATGATCGCCGCGTCTTCCGGATCCGCCGAAAGCAAGGCACGCTCTTCAGTCAGGCGCTTCTGACGATCAGCCAGGCGCTCCATGCTGGTTTCCAGCTGCTGAATCCGCGACTGCTGAACTTCTGCCTGACGTCGAGGCTCGGCGGCGGTGAGGTTGAACGTATCCCACTGCTCCTGCCAGCCGTGCATGGTGGTTTCGGAGTCTTCCAGCGCGGCGGCAGCTTCTTCAGCCGCGGCGCTGGTGACTTCCTGCTCCGGCGTGAGCATGTCCAGTTCTTCACCGAGGGTCAGCAACAGCGTACGGTCGTGCCCCAGGTGAGATTCGGTTTCCAGGCGCGCGCGCTCGGCTTCTTTCAGATCGTCCTGCAGCTGACGCAAACGTTGCTGACCGTGCTGGATGCTCTGTTCGACCCGGGCGATATCGCCGCCGACCGAATAAAAACGCCCCTGCACCAGATTGAAGCGTTCAGAGAGATCATGATGACCATCGCGCAAGCGCTCGATGCTCGCATCGGCATTGCGTTGCTCGGCCACCAACGCTTCGAAAGAGACTTCCTGCGTACCGATGATCGCTTCGCGCTGGCCGACCTGATCGTTCAGGTCCTGCCAGCGCAATGCCGACAACTGCGCCTTGAGCTGACGCTCCTCACCCTTGTATTCCTGATATTTCTTGGCAGCCTCGGCCTGGCGATGCAAACGCTCGAGCTGACGCGTCAGCTCTTCGCGAAGGTCGGTCAGGCGCTCAAGGTTTTCGTGGGTGCGGCGAATGCGGTTTTCCGTCTCGCGCCGGCGCTCCTTGTACTTTGAGATGCCCGCGGCTTCTTCAATAAAGTTACGCAGGTCTTCGGGCTTGGATTCGATCAGCTTGGAGATCATCCCCTGCTCGATGATCGAATAACTGCGCGGGCCCAGACCGGTACCCAGAAAGATATCGGTGATGTCGCGACGGCGGCATTTGGTGCCGTTGAGATAGTAAGTGGTCTGGCTGTCGCGGGTCACTTTGCGGCGAATGGAAATTTCCGCGTAGGCCGCGTATTCCCCAAGCAGCGTGCCATCGGAGTTATCGAAGACCAGCTCGATGCTCGCCTGGCTTACCGGTTTGCGGCTGGTCGAGCCGTTGAAGATGACGTCGGTCATCGACTCGCCACGCAAATTCTTGGCTGAACTTTCGCCCATCACCCAGCGAACGGCGTCGATGATGTTCGACTTGCCGCACCCATTGGGTCCGACCACCGCCGCCATGTTGCTGGGGAAGTTCACCGTGGTCGGATCGACGAAGGACTTGAACCCCGCCAGCTTGATGCACTTTAGCCGCACGCTTCAAGCATCCGTCAGGGCAGAGATCACCAGATCGCAGCTGCGCTGGGCGTAAGCCGTCAGCACTTCGCGGATCTGTGCAGAGTCTCGGGCGATCACCGCCGCGAGCAGGCGTTCGAACAGTTCCAGGTACTCGCTCATCGAAGCCTTGCGCTGATCCAGGGCAAGAAAATACGCACGGCTCATGGCCGGCTGCAGATTCTCGACGGTTTCCTGCAAGTACGGGTTGTTGGCGAACGGATACGTTGCACGCATCACACTGAAACTGTCGTCGACAAACGCATGGATGTCCTGACGCTCATAGCTGGCCGTCAAGCGTTGCTGAATCTGCACGAACGGCGCGAGGTCGGCCTGGACTTTCCAGCCACTGGCCACGGCATTGGCGAGCAGGATGTACATCTCGCTCATCAGCGTGCACAGGCTCTGTACTTTATGTGCAGTGAGCTCGGTGACGTGGGCGCCACGTCGCGGCAGTATCGCGATCAGGTGCCGACGCTCAAGGATCAGCAAGGCTTCGCGGACCGATCCGCGACTGACATTGAGGGCCAGCGTAACCTTCTGTTCCTGGATGCGCTCCCCGGGCTTCATTTCGCCGCGAATGATGCGTTCGGCGAGGTGGTGAGCGATTTGCTCGGCGAGGCTGTCCGGCGCCTTGAACGTCATGGTTGTCCTTCAAACTCTTCGATCTGCACAAGCGGCGCAGTGTAGCGCAATTGATACGTCATGGCGCAGAGCCCGCCCGGTGGTTTTTGGCACGATTCAAGCAAAAAGCAGGCTGACCATCGAGGGTCAATAATGAACAAAGGAGCCGTTAACCGACAAAATGCACTTTCCTGACCTTTAAGTCAGAAAATCATTGACCGGAAAGTCAGACCTGCTAAATTCGGTCCTATCGGTTAACAACAATAATGAGTCTGCGAGGCCTTCCGTGATCCAGTTTTTACTCAACCAGGAACTCCGTAGCGAGCACGCCCTGGACCCGAATCTGACGGTGCTCAATTATCTGCGCGACCATGTGGGCAAACCCGGCACCAAAGAAGGCTGCGCCAGCGGTGACTGCGGCGCCTGCACTGTGGTGGTCGGCGAACTGCAAACGGATGACGATGGCCGCGAACACATTCGCTATCGCAGCCTCAACTCGTGCCTGACCTTCGTCTCGTCGCTGCACGGCAAACAGTTGATCAGCGTTGAAGACCTCAAGCACAAGGGTGAACTGCACAGCGTGCAGAAAGCCATGGTCGAATGCCACGGCTCGCAGTGCGGCTTCTGCACCCCTGGCTTTGTGATGTCGCTGTTTGCCCTGCAAAAGAACAGCGATGCACCGGATCAGGCCAAGGCCCACGAAGCGCTCGCCGGCAACCTGTGCCGCTGCACCGGTTATCGTCCGATTCTGGAAGCCGCCGAGCAATCCTGCTGCGGCAAGCAACCGGACCAGTTCGATGCCCGCGAAGCCGACACCATCGCCCGCTTGAAAGCCATCGCGCCCACCGACATCGGTGAACTCAACAGTGGCGACAAGCGCTGCCTGGTGCCGCTGACGGTGGCCGACCTGGCCGACCTCTACGACGCCTATCCCCAAGCCCGCCTGCTGGCTGGCGGAACCGACCTGGCGCTGGAAGTCACGCAGTTCCACCGCACCCTGCCGGTGATGATCTATGTCGGCAACGTCGCCGAGATGAAGCGCATCGAACGCTTTGACGATCGCCTGGAAATCGGCGCCGCCACGTCGCTTTCCGATTGCTACGAAGCCTTGAACGCCGAGTACCCGGACTTCGGCGAACTGTTGCACCGTTTCGCGTCCTTGCAGATCCGCAACCAGGGCACCCTCGGTGGCAACATCGGCAACGCCTCGCCGATTGGTGACTCGCCGCCCCTGCTGATCGCCCTCGGCGCGCAGATCGTACTGTGCAAAGGCGAAACCCGCCGCACCCTGGCGCTGGAAGATTACTTCATCGATTACCGAGTCACTGCGCGCCAGGAAAGCGAGTTCATCGAGAAGATCATTGTGCCTCGCGCCAGCGTCGAAAAACTGTTCCGCGCCTACAAGGTCTCCAAGCGCCTGGACGACGACATCTCGGCCGTTTGCGCCGCCTTCAACATTCGCCTGGAAAACGGCGTGGTGGCTGAAGCCCGCGTCGCCTTCGGTGGCATGGCGGCCATCCCGAAACGTGCCGCTGCGTGTGAAGCCGCGTTGCTCGGTTCGCCGTTCAACAACGCTACCGTTGAACGCGCCTGCGCTGCCCTGGCCGAAGACTTCACGCCGCTCTCGGATTTCCGCGCCAGCAAGGAGTATCGCCTGCTCAGTGCGCAGAACCTGCTGCGCAAATACTTCATCGAACTGCAAACACCGCACATCGAGACTCGGGTGACCGCTTATGTCTAATCATCACGCCGTAGAGAAGACCCAGGCCGAACTGGCTGAACTGTTCGCCAAGGACCTGACCACCGGTGTCGGCCGCAGCGTCAAGCACGACAGCGCCGCCAAGCATGTGTCCGGAGAAGCGCAGTACATCGACGACCGCCTCGAGTTTCCAAACCAGCTGCACGTTTATGCGCGCCTGTCGGACCGCGCCCACGCGAAAATCATCAGCATCGACACCAAGCCCTGCTACGCCTTCGAAGGCGTGCGCATCGCCATCACCCACGAAGACGTGCCGGGCCTGAAAGACATCGGCCCATTGCTGCCGGGCGATCCGCTGCTGGCCATCGATACCGTGGAGTTCGTCGGTCAACCGGTGATCGCCGTGGCGGCCAAAGACCTGGAAACAGCACGCAAGGCTGCGATGGCCGCGATCATCGAATATGAAGACCTGGAACCTGTGCTGGACGTGGTCGAAGCCCTGCGCAAGCGCCACTTCGTACTCGACAGCCACACCCACCAACGCGGCGACTCGGCCACGGCGCTGGCCACTGCTGAACATCGCATCCAGGGCACCCTGCACATCGGCGGCCAGGAACACTTCTACCTGGAAACCCAGATCTCCTCGGTGATGCCGACCGAAGACGGCGGCATGATCGTCTACTGCTCCACGCAAAACCCCACCGAAGTGCAGAAACTGGTGGCCGAAGTGCTGGACGTATCGATGAACAAGATCGTCGTCGACATGCGTCGCATGGGCGGTGGCTTCGGCGGCAAGGAAACTCAGGCGGCGAGTCCGGCGTGCCTGTGCGCGGTTATCGCTCACCTCACCGGTCAGCCGACCAAAATGCGTCTGCCGCGTGTCGAAGACATGCTGATGACCGGCAAGCGGCACCCGTTTTACGTCGAGTATGACGTCGGCTTCGACAGCACCGGCCGCCTGCACGGTATCGCTCTGGAACTGGCTGGCAACTGCGGTTGCTCGCCGGACTTGTCGGCGTCGATTGTCGACCGGGCGATGTTCCACTCCGACAACTCGTATTACCTGGGCGATGCGACCATCAACGGTCACCGCTGCAAGACCAACACGGCGTCGAACACCGCCTACCGTGGTTTCGGCGGCCCGCAAGGCATGGTCGCCATCGAAGAAGTGATGGACGCCATCTCTCGCCATCTGGCCCTCGATCCACTGGCGGTTCGCAAGGCCAACTACTACGGCAAGACCGAGCGCAACGTCACCCATTACTACCAGACGGTCGAGCACAACATGCTCGAAGAGATGACCGCTGAACTGGAAGAAAGCAGCCAGTACGCCGAGCGCCGCGAATCGATCCGTCGCTACAACGCCAACAGCCCGATCCTGAAAAAAGGCCTGGCGCTGACCCCAGTGAAATTCGGGATTTCCTTCACCGCCAGCTTCCTCAACCAGGCCGGTGCCCTGGTGCACGTCTACACCGACGGCAGCATCCACCTGAACCATGGCGGCACCGAAATGGGCCAGGGCCTGAACACCAAGGTCGCGCAGGTCGTGGCCGAAGTGTTCCAGGTGGAAATGGACCGCGTGCAGATCACCGCGACCAACACTGACAAAGTGCCGAACACCTCGCCGACCGCTGCCTCCAGCGGTGCCGACCTGAACGGTAAAGCGGCGCAGAACGCGGCAGAAACCATCAAGCAACGCCTCGTCGAATTTGCCGCTCGCCATTACAAGGCCAGCGAAGAAGACGTCGAATTCCATAATGGCCACGTGCGGGTCCGCGATCACATCCTGACCTTCGAAGCGCTGATCCAGCAGGCGTACTTCGCCCAGGTGTCGCTGTCGAGCACCGGGTTCTACAAGACCCCGAAAATCTATTACGACCGCAGCCAGGCTCGCGGCCGTCCGTTCTATTACTTCGCCTTTGGCGCGGCGTGCTGCGAAGTGCTGGTCGATACGCTGACCGGCGAATACAAGATGCTGCGCACCGACATCCTCCACGACGTCGGCGCCTCGCTGAACCCGGCCATCGACATCGGCCAGGTCGAGGGCGGTTTCATCCAGGGCATGGGCTGGCTGACCATGGAAGAGCTGGTGTGGAACAACAAAGGCAAGCTGATGACCAACGGTCCGGCCAGCTACAAGATCCCGGCCGTGGCGGACATGCCGCTGGACCTGCGGGTCAAGCTGGTGGAAAACCGCAAGAACCCGGAAGACACGGTGTTCCATTCCAAGGCCGTGGGAGAGCCTCCGTTCATGCTCGGCATCGCGGCGTGGTGTGCGATCAAGGATGCCGTGGCCAGCCTGGGTGACTACAGGCATCAACCGAAGATCGACGCACCGGCGACACCGGAGCGGGTGTTGTGGGGCTGCGAGCAGATGCGCCAGCTGAAGGTGGCGAAGGCTGTCGAGGCCGAGACAGAGTTGGCTTCGCTCTAAGACCGAGGCGCCTGTATCGCCAGCAAGCCGGCTCCTACAGATAGGCGGTGCATCGCGATTCTGCGACCGACACGAAACCTGTAGGAGCCGGCTTGCTGGCGAAGACGGCCGAACAGACAACAGAGATGTTGAGGTGTTTATGTACAACTGGATCGACGCCCTCGCCGACCTGCGAAACCGGAGCGAGCCCTGCGTGTTGGTGACCATCATCGAAGAGCTCGGCTCGACGCCGCGCAACGCCGGTTCGAAAATGGTCATCAGCGCCAGCCAATCCTTCGACACCATCGGCGGCGGGCATCTGGAATACAAGGCAATGAAGATCGCCCGCGAGATGCTTGCCAGCGGCAAACAGGACACGCATCTGGAGCGCTTCAGCCTCGGTGCCAGCCTCGGCCAATGCTGCGGTGGCGCCACGGTATTGCTGTTCGAACCGATGGGCCAGGTACAGGCGCAGATCGCCGTGTTCGGTGCGGGCCACGTCGGGCGCGCCTTGGTGCCGTTGCTGGCCAGTCTGCCGTGCCGGGTGCGCTGGATCGATTCAAGGGAGGCAGAATTCCCCGAGCAGATCCCCCACGGCGTGCGCAAGATCGTCAGCGAAGAACCGGTGGATGAAATCGATGACCTGCCCGCCGGCAGCTACTGCATCGTCATGACCCACAACCACCAGCTCGATCTCGAACTCACCGCTGCGATTCTCAAGCGCAACGATTTTGCCTACTTTGGCCTCATTGGCTCGAAGACCAAACGGGTGAAGTTCGAACACCGCCTGCGTGATCGCGGTTTCGACGCGAGTGTCGTGCAACGCATGCGCTGCCCGATGGGCATCGGCGAAGTCAAAGGCAAGTTGCCTGTGGAAATCGCCATCTCCATCGCCGGCGAAATCATCGCCACCTATAACGCGAACTTCGGCCAGCAGACGTCCAGCGCCGAACCGATTGCCAAACTGCTGCCCGCTTCACGCCGCAGCCAAGTTGCCAAACAAGCAGCCTCGAACTGATAAGCCTGACATTGAGAATTCACATGCCTTTGACTCGCAAAGCTTACCGCGCCGCCATTCTGCACAGCATCGCCGACCCCGCCGAAGTGGGCATCGAAGCCTCGTACGAGTATTTCGAAGACGGCTTGCTGGTGGTCGATAACGGAAAAATCAGTGCCCTTGGCCACGCCAGCGAATTGCTGCCGACCCTGCCAGCCGATATCGAGATCACCCATTATCAGGATGCGCTGATTACCCCAGGTTTCATCGACACCCACATCCACCTGCCGCAAACCGGCATGGTCGGCGCCTATGGCGAGCAATTGCTGGACTGGCTCAACACCTACACCTTCCCGTGCGAAAGCCAGTTTGCCGACAAGGCCCACGCCGACCAGGTCGCGGATATTTTTATCAAGGAACTGCTGCGCAACGGCACCACCACTGCGCTGGTATTCGGCAGCGTGCACCCGCAATCGGTGAACTCGTTCTTCGAAGCCGCCGAGCAGCTCGACCTGCGGATGATCGCCGGCAAGGTGATGATGGACCGCAACGCCCCGGACTACCTGACCGACACCGCTGAATCCAGCTATGTCGAAAGCAAGGCATTGATCGAGCGTTGGCACGGCAAGGGTCGCCTGCACTACGCGGTCACCCCACGCTTCGCACCGACCAGCACCCCGGAGCAACTGACCCTGGCCGGCCAGCTGCTGACCGAATACCCGGATCTGTACATGCAGACCCACATCAGCGAAAACCTCAAGGAAATCGAGTGGGTCAAGGAACTGTTCCCGGAGCGCAAAGGCTACCTGGACGTCTACGATCACTATCAGTTGCTCGGCGAGCGCTCGGTGTTTGCCCACGGCGTGCACCTGTGTGATGACGAGTGCGCGCGCCTGGCAGAAACCGGTTCGGCGATCTCGTTCTGCCCGACCTCGAACTTCTTCCTCGGTAGCGGCCTGTTCAACCTGCCGATGGCCGAAAAGCACAAGCTCAATGTCGGCATCGGCACCGATGTCGGCGGCGGCACCAGTTTCTCGCTGCTGCAAACCCTCAACGAAGCGTACAAGGTCATGCAGTTGCAAGGTGCGCGCTTGAGTCCGTTCAAGTCGTTGTACCTGGCGACCCTCGGCGGCGCCCGTGCACTGCGCCTGGAAGACAAGATCGGTAACCTGCAACCGGGCACCGACGCCGACTTCCTGGTGCTGGACTACAACGCCACGCCACTGCTGGGCTATCGCCTGAAGCAGGCCAATAATATTGCCGAGACGTTGTTTGTACTGATGACGCTGGGGGATGACCGGACGGTACAGCAGACGTATGCGGCGGGGAATCTGGTGCATCAGCGCTAGGTTTTTCCGGGCATAAAAAATCCCCCGGCGCTTTGCAGCCCGGGGGATTTTTATTGCCTGCCCTAACGTCATCGCCAGCAAGCCGGCTCCTACAATGATTCACGCCCCTCTTGTAGGAGCTGGCTTGCCAGCGATGGGGCGCGACGTGATCTTTCAGAGCTTGGCAGTCGAACGCCCAGGCTTCTTGGTCTGCAAAAGATGCGAGAACACCGCATGCAAATCATCCGAAGCACTTTCCTCGTCGAGGTTGAGTTTGCTGTCGATGTGATCCATGTGATGCATCATCAGGCTCACCGCCAGCTCACCGTTGCGCGCCTCGATGGCATCGATCAACTGGGTGTGTTCGTCGTAGGAGCAGTGAGAACGGTTGCCGCTTTCGTACTGGGCGATGATCAGCGAGGTCTGGGATACCAGACTGCGCTGGAAGCTGATCAACGGCGCATTCTTCGCTGCCTCGGCCAGTTTCAGGTGAAATTCGCCCGATAGACGGATACCGGCACCGCGATCACCACGGGAAAAACTGTCGCGCTCGTCGTTGACCATCTGGCGCAACTCGGCAATCTGCTCGGCCGTGGCGTGCTGAACGGCCAGCTCAGTGATCGCTCGCTCCACCAGACGCCGGGCCATGAACACCTGACGGGCTTCTTCGACGCTCGGGCTGGCGACCACTGCGCCGCGATTCGGACGCAACAACACCACGCCCTCATGGGCCAGACGTGACAAGGCGCGGCGAATGATGGTGCGGCTAACCCCGAAAATCTCCCCCAGCGCTTCTTCGCTCAACTTGGTGCCGGGCGCCAGGCGCTGTTCAAGGATGGCCTCGAAAATGTGCGCGTAGACAATATCGTCCTGGGTACCGCTGCGGCCGGCTTTGCCTGCTCGCGGTTGTTTCTTGAGGGGCTGCAACTGTTCGTTCATGGGCACTCGAGTCGGGAGAACTGCGGCGAATTGACGGTGACTGTAATACGGCACAGTGGGTCGCTGGCAAGTATCGCGTAAAAAACACCGCGATTGTACACAATGGATGGTGGCAACACGACTGTACGGCTGAATGTTGCCTCGGCTGTATCGCAACGGCTGGTTACTTTTGAGTTTAGGCTTGTTCGCAGAATCCGCCTTTTTAACGCTATCCCTGTAGGAGCTGGCCTGCCAGCGAGCGGTCTGTCAGCAACATCAACGGCGACTGACACACCTTCGCTGGCAAGCCAGCTCCTACAGGGGCCTGCGTTACGACGGGCATCTTCACCTGCACAAGGAACACCGCCGTCATGAACGACGCCACGCACACGCAGCTTCGCCCTCTGGCCGACACTTCGCCCTCGGCCATCGTCGCCGGCTTCATCGCCATGATGACCGGCTACACCAGTTCTCTGGTGCTGATGTTCCAGGCCGGCCAAGCGGCTGGCCTGACCAGCGGGCAGATTTCTTCGTGGATCTGGGCGATTTCAATCGGCATGGCGGTATGTTCCATCGGCCTGTCCCTGCGTTACCGCACCCCCATCACCATTGCCTGGTCGACCCCGGGAGCCGCCCTGCTGATCACCAGCCTCGGTGGCGTGACTTACGGTGAAGCCATCGGCGCCTACATCACCTGCGCGGTGCTGGTGACGATTTGCGGGCTGACCGGCAGCTTCGAACGGCTGGTGAAAAAGATACCGGCATCCCTGGCCGCGGCACTGCTGGCGGGGATCCTGTTCAAGATCGGCAGTGAGATTTTCGTCGCGGCGCAACACCGCACCGCCCTGGTACTGGGGATGTTTGTCAGTTATCTGGTGGTCAAGCGCCTGTCGCCGCGTTACGCGGTGTTGGCGGCATTGTTGATCGGCACGGCTTTGTCAGGCTTGATGGGGCTGCTCGACTTCAGCGGTTTCCACCTGGAAGTGGACACGCCGGTCTGGACGACGCCGCGCTTCTCCCTGGCGGCGACCATCAGCATCGGCATCCCGCTGTTCGTGGTGGCCATGACCTCGCAAAACATGCCCGGTATTGCTGTGCTGCGTGCCGACGGCTACACCGTGCCGGCCTCACCGCTGATCACTACCACCGGCATAGCCTCGTTGCTGCTGGCGCCGTTCGGCTCCCACGGGATCAATCTGGCAGCCATCAGTGCAGCGATCTGCACTGGCCCCCACGCCCATGAGGATCGCAACAAGCGCTACACGGCCGCCGTCTGGTGCGGAATTTTCTACGGGATCGCCGGGGTGTTCGGCGCGACGCTCGCGGCGTTGTTTGCCGCGCTGCCCAAAGAACTGGTGCTGTCGATTGCGGCACTGGCGTTGTTCGGATCGATCATCAACGGCTTGAGCATCGCCATGAGCGAGGCGAAGGAACGTGAAGCAGCGCTGATCACCTTCATGGTCACGGCATCGGGGCTGACGCTGTTTTCCATCGGTTCGGCGTTCTGGGGGATTGTCGCGGGGGTTATTACATTATTGATTTTGAATTGGCGTAAAGCCTGAAAACAAAGATCGCAGCCTGCGGCAGCTCCTACACGAACGGTGTACACCGGTAGGAGCTGTTGAGTGAAACGAGGCTGCGATCTTTTAATCCACGAAAAAAAACGGCGACCCGAAGGTCGCCGTTTTTTTCAGTATCACTTAGCCGCGTTGATCGGCTTTTCCGGATACCAAACGTCCAGCAGCGGGCTGATTTCAGCCTTGGTCAGCTCGGAACGGTTTTTCAGCCAGGCTTCAACAGCAGCGCGCTGCTCTTCGGAGACCGAGCCACGCTTCTGCAGGCATACCAGACCGAAGTCGTCGCCGCCAACATAACCCAGACCATTGGCTTCCATGGCTTCTTTGATGAAGGCTTCGAGGAAAGCGTCAATGGCTTCTTCGGACAAATCTTCCTTGAAATCCAGGTTCAGTTCGAAACCCAGCTCTTGAAATTCATCGACGCACAATTTTTTGCGCAGACGCTGGGAACGGTTAGTCGCCATTGGAACAATCCTCTTAAGTAATAACGGGCCGCACTTTAGCATTTTAAGCCGCCGATTGCCCGACTCTCTGGGCCGTGACACATACCGCCGGTAAAAAAATAGCGGATTGGAGGACCAAGGCACGGCACAAGCCGGGACACCTTGGGGCATAATGCCGACACTTTCATGACCATTGAGGGAATTTATCTTCATGCCCTCATCTTTTTCCCCTCGGCTGTAGGGTTTTATTACAGATGATCAAATCTTTGCGTCCCTTGTTTCTGGCCGGTCTTCTTCTGCCCCTGGCCCTCCCTGTCTCTGGCGCGACCATCAACACCGCCCTCACACCGAATGTCGAAAAGGCCCTCAAGGCCAGCAAGTTGCAGGACAACGCCCTTTCGCTGGTGATGATTCCGCTCACCGGCCCCGGCACCCCGACGGTGTTCAACGCTGACGTGTCGGTCAATCCGGCGTCGACCATGAAACTGGTCACCACCTACGCGGCCCTGGAAATGCTCGGCCCGAATCACCAGTGGAAAACCGAGTTCTATACCGATGGCACGCTCAGCGGCGGCATCCTCAACGGCAACCTCTACCTCAAGGGTGGTGGCGATCCGAAGCTGAACATGGAAAAGCTCTGGCTGCTGATGCGCGACCTGCGTGCCAACGGCGTGACCCAGGTGACCGGCGACCTGGTGCTGGATAAAAACTTCTTCGTGCAACCGCAACTGCCTGAGTTCAACGACGACGGCAACGACGAGAATAAACCCTTCCTGGTCAAACCCGACTCGTTGCTGGTCAACCTCAAGGCACTGCGCTTTGTCGCACGCAATGATTCGGGAAAGGTACTGGTATCGGTAGAACCGCCGATTGCCAGCATCCGCGTCGACAACCAGGTCAAGGCCATCAACGGCAAGCAATGCACCGGTGGCGTGCGTTACAACCCGGTGGCTCAGCCCGATGGCAGCGTGACCGTAACGGTCGGCGGCCAATTGGCGGAAGGTTGCAGCTCGCAGACTTACCTGTCGCTGCTGGACCACGCGACGTACACCGCAGGCGCGGTGCGCGCAATCTGGAAGGAACTGGGTGGCAGCATTCAGGGCAAAGATGTTCTGGCGCCAACGCCTAAAAATGCCAAGGTACTGGCCCGGGCCTTCTCGCCGGACCTGGCGGAAATCATCCGCGACATCAACAAATACAGTAACAACACCATGGCCCAGCAGTTGTTCCTGAGCCTTGGCCAACGCTTCCGCACCGACGCCGACGGGGATGACGCCAAGGCCGCTCAACGCGTAGTCCGTCAGTGGCTGGCGAAAAAGGGCATCACTGCACCGCATCTGGTGATGGAGAACGGCTCCGGCCTCTCCCGTGCCGAACGCGTCAGTGCGCGGGAAATGGCCTCGATGCTGGAAGCCGCATGGCACAGCCCGTATGCCGCCGAGTACATCAGCTCGATGCCGATTGCCGGCACCGACGGCACCATGCGCAAACGCCTGAAGACTACCGCGATGCGCGGTGAAGCCCACGTCAAGACCGGCACCCTGAACACCGTACGTGCCATCGCCGGTTTCAGCCGTGACGTCAATGGCAACACCTGGGCGGTGGTGGCGATCCTCAACGACAAGGCTCCGTTCGGCGCTTCATCAGTGCTGGATCAGGTGCTGCTGGACCTCTATCGCCAGCCAAAATTGCCGCAGACGGCTTCGACGCTTTAAATCAAAAGTCAAAAGATCGCAGCCTTCGGCAGCTCCTACAGGTATACACATAACCTTGCAGGAGCTGCCGAAGGCTGCGATCTTTTCAATTCATCTGCGCTTCAACTCTGTCGCGCCCCGCCTGCTTCGCCGCATAAACCCCCGAGTCCGCACGCAAGAGCAGGGCATCCGCGCCCTCCCCGACCCGCCAACTGGCAATCCCGAAACTGGCGGTGACCGTACCGACACCGTCGATCGGTGAACTGCGCAAGCCTTGCCACAACTGCTGGGCCAACACATGGGCATGCTCGCCACTGATGTCCGGGCACAGCACCATGAACTCCTCGCCACCCAGACGACAGAACACGTCCGTGCGACGCAAACGATGCCCGATCCGCTCACACACCGCCTGCAACACCCGGTCACCGACAGCATGACCATATTGATCGTTGATGCGCTTGAAGTGGTCGATGTCGAGCATGATCACCGACAACTCGCCACCGCCACGCTCCACCCGTGACATTTCGGTGGTAAGACGTTCCTGGAAGTAGCGGCGATTGTAGATACCGGTGAGCGAATCGGTGATCGACAGCGCGCGCAATTCCTCTTCTACCCGTTTCATGTCGGAAATGTCCGAGATGAAGCCGTGCCACAGTACGCCTCCACCGGGCAGTTCCTCCGGGGTCGCCTCACCTCGCACCCAGCGCAGGCCGCGCAAAGGCAGTTGCACGCGATACTCTTCACGCCAGGGGCTGAGGGTGTCGGCCGAGGCCCGGATCGAAGCGCGGACGCGGGTGGTGTCCTGTGGATGTATGCGGGTGAAAATCGCTTCGGCATTGAGCAACAGTACGTCCGGCTCGAGCTCGTAGATCTCGCGGATACCGTCGCTGGCATAGATCACGCTCAAACGCCCATCGAACTCCATCTTGAACTGGTAGATACCACCGGGCACATGGGCGCTGAGTTTCTTCAACAACAAATCCCGTGCGGCCAACGCCTCGTGCACGCGCTTGCGCTCCGTAATGTCGATGCAAATCGCCAGATGCCCAACCCAAAGGCCTTGCTCATCCAGCACCGGCGTTGCCAGCATGTTGACCATCAAATAGCTGCCATCGCTACGAACCAGCGTCCATTCCCGCGCTTCATGCCCGCCTTCGACATCACCTTCGACCAACATTGCCTGACAGGTCGGCACCGGTTTGCCGTAACGCGCGCTCAACTCTGCCGAACGGGCCACCAGCTCCCGGGGCAGATGCAGGTTTTCCAGGGTCATGTGGCCCAATACTTCGTCGCTGGTATAGCCAAGCATCTGTTCGGCGCCGGCGTTGAAAGTGCTGATAACCCCGCGCAGGTCGGTGGCAATGATCGCGACCTGGGTCGCGGCATTCAGTACACCGCGCAACTGGCCATGGGTACCACGCAACTCCTGCTCTCGATCACGCAGCTCCTGAGTACGTTGCTGGACCAGACTCAATGCGCGTTGTCGCTGACTCACCAACACATAAAGCAACGCGCTAAGCAGCACACTGAGCAGACTGCCCAGCACCACCAGGCTGGTCACAGACGAGTGATTGGCCTGCACAAAGGCTTCACTGGGCTCAATATCGACTTGATATTCATGGTCAGCCAGGCGCAGCAATCGAGTGGATGCCAGATCACTGATGGCCGGTGGATTCGCAGACTCGAACAACACTTCGTGCTGGTCGTCGATCGACAAATCAACAATGCGCACCGAGAGATAGTCACGGCTCGCCTCCGGCAGACCGTCCGCCAGCAATTGACGCATGCTGATCACTGCCATCACGTAGCCGTAAGATTTTGTCGACGCCAAGTCCCGGCCATGACGTTGCGTGACCGGTGCAACCAGCAGCACACCTCGCGCATAAGCCGGCTCGATGCTGACCAGGTGCATTGGCTGCGACACCGCCATATTGCCCTGCTGATCGGCCCGCTCCAAAGTCGCACGACGCATCGGCTGGGCCAGCAAGTCGTAACCGAGGGCCGCGCCGAGCTTGCTTTGGGTCTGGCTGTAAAGGACGACCACGTACTCATCCCGCTCGGCAGCCTGTTGCAGTTGGCCGTCGGCGTTGAGGTCTCGAAAGGTGAAATCACTCGAGCCCTCATCCCGTACACGCTGTTCGAACGCGGGGCGCTCGGCGCGGCTAACGCGCGCGGCGTAGGAATATGCCTGGGTACGGTGCAATAAAGGTCGGGTGTAGCCGTCGAATTCCGTTCGGGACACCGAGTCGGAATTGGAGAAGAACCGGCGCAGGCCGTCGAGGCGCTGCTCCTGATCTTCGAAACGTTCTTCGATACGGCTATAACGTTCACTGGCCAGTAGCTGAAAACGTTGCCGTAATTGATGGTGAAACAGGTTCAGCGTTGACCATGCAAGCAGTCCCGTAAGGATCGCGCCAATCAGCAATACCAGCAACGCGACCCACCAGGCCGAGGCGTCTTCGCTGATAAAACCCAGGATCTTGGGGCGCTCGGCGTGCAACGACATAAACGCAACTCAAAACGCCAGGTGCGGGAAAGCCCTTTGGCCCTGAGATGAGTTATAGCTATTAGCCACTAATTTCACCAGTGCTGTAGGAGCGAGCTCGCTCCTACAGCATCCTCGGATCAACGTGCCATGATTTTCCAGGCGCGGTGGATTTTGGGGTTGCGCGCAAAATCCGGATCGATGGTCTGAGCGGTGATCTCCTCGATTGCGTAACGCTCGCTGAGGTTCGGCTCCAGTTCGAACTTGCGGAAGTTGTTGGAGAAATACAACACGCCACCCGGTGCCAGGCGCGCCATGGCCAGATCGATCAACTGCACCTGGTCACGCTGTACATCAAAGATGCCTTCCATGCGCTTGGAGTTGGAGAACGTCGGCGGATCAATGAAGATCAGGTCGTATTCATCACGGCTGGCATCAAGCCAGGCCATCACATCACCCTGTTCCAGACGGTTCTTGTCGGAAAAACCGTTCAGCGCCAGGTTGCGACGTGCCCAGTCCAGGTAGGTTTTCGACAGATCGACACTGGTGGTGCTGCGTGCACCGCCCTTGGCCGCGTGCACACTGGCAGTTGCGGTGTAGCAATACAGATTGAGGAAGCGTTTGCCGGCCGCCTCTTTCTGGATACGCATGCGCATCGGCCGATGATCGAGGAACAGACCGGTGTCGAGGTAATCGGTGAGGTTCACCAGCAGCTTGATCCCGCCTTCATTGACCTCGACGAACTTGCCCTGTGCCGCCTGGCGCTCATATTGCTTGGTGCCGCTCTGACGCTCACGGCGCTTGACCACCACGCGACTCTTGTCGATGTTCAATGCCTGAGGAATCGCCGCCAGGGCATCGAACATGCGCGCCGAGGCTTTTTCCGGATCGATGGATTTCGGCGCAGCGTACTCCTGGACGTGGACCCAATCGTGATACAGGTCGATGGCCATGGAGTATTCCGGCATGTCGGCATCGTAGACACGATAGCAGTCGATGCCTTCACGCTTGACCCACTTGCCCAGTGCCTTGAGGTTTTTTTGCAGGCGGTTGGCAAACATTTGCCCGCCTTCACTCAGGCGCGGCTGCTCGATCACCGGAGCCGGGGCTGGAGCCGGTTTGATCGGGTTGCCGTTTTTGTTGTACTGGCGCTCTTGCGGTTCGCTCGGTGCCTCATCGTAGGCGGCCTGCTCACGCTCGGCCTGACGCTGCTCCGGGGTGCGACGCTCGCCAGTGACGAACTGATCCGGCAACACTTTGATCAGCAACAGCTTGCACGGCAACGCGCCGTTCCAGAACGAATACTGCTTGTGGCTGCGGATGCCCATGCGCTTGCCCAGGTCCGGCGCGCCGGTGAACACCGCCGCCTCCCAGTTCAGGCAGGCCTGACGCAGGCGCTCGCCGAGGTTCTGGTAGAGGTAGAGCAGGCTCGCCTCATCGCCCAGACGCTCGCCGTAGGGAGGGTTGCAGATCACCAGGCCTTTCTGGTTCTGGTCCGGGCGCGGCTCGAAGGTCGCGACTTCGCCCTGGTAGATCTTGATCCACTCGCTCAGACCGGCACGCTCGACGTTGTTGCGGCCTGGTTGAATCAGGCGCGGATCGGCTTCGTAACCGCGAATCCACAGCGGGGGCTTGGCCAGACCGGCAGCAGCGCGCTCGCAAGCTTCTTCATGCAGTTTCTTCCACAGGGCCGGCACATGTCCGAGCCAGGCGCTGAAGCCCCATTGCTCGCGACGCAGGTTCGGCGCGATGTCGGCAGCGATCATCGCTGCTTCTACCAGGAACGTACCAACACCGCACATCGGGTCGGCCAGTGCGCCGCCTTCGGCCGCGATACGGGGCCAGCCGGAACGGATCAGGATCGCTGCCGCGAGGTTTTCCTTCAACGGTGCCGCGCCTTGCTGCAAGCGATAACCACGCTGGTGCAAGCTGTGACCGGACAGGTCGAGAGAGAGAATGGCTTCGCCGCGATCCAGACGCAGGTGAATGCGCAGGTCAGGGTTGAGCTTGTCGATGGATGGACGGTCACCCTGCGGAGTGCGCAGCTTGTCGACGATAGCGTCCTTGACCTTCAACGCACCGAAGTGGGTGTTGTCGATACCGGAGCCGTGGCCGCTGAACTCGACGGCGAGAGTGCCGTCATTGAGCATGTGGTCTTGCCACTCGATATCCAGTACGCCGTGATAGAGGTCTTCGGCGTCCTTCATCGGGAAACGCTTGAGCACCAGCAGTACCCGGTTGGCCAGACGCGACCACAGGCACAGGCGATACGCGGTTTCCATGGTGGCCATGCCACGCACGGCAGAGGTGTGCTCACGCGCCTCCTCAAGGCCAAGCCCGACGGCTTCCTCGATGAGCAGGCCTTCAAGGCCTTTGGGGCAAGTGAGGAAGAGTTCGAAACGATCGGACATGGGAATTCCAGAACCTTTAGCGAAGTGACCGGGCAACGCATTGCCGGTCCGGTTTTCAATCAGGCGCTTTTCTCGAAGAGCGCCCGCGTGGCACGAAGGTGTGCCGTTCCACCCCTGCTGCTCGGGTCAAATGAGCTTAGATGCAAAGGCAGATAAAAAAGTTGATGCAACAAAATGACATAAGTCGACCCTTCGTCGAATAGTGCATCCCGGCAACGGGAGCCATTCTCACCAAAGGATTAACCCGATCTTCCAACGCAGGGCCGATCATACCGGGGTTTGGTCAATAAATATGGCACAAACATCGTGTTACTTAGTGCCATAGCACATTAACGGTTACGTCCTTATGACAAAACGATCATTCCCTCGATGTGACGCATTGGTTAGAACTCAACACAGGTTGGCGCCGCAATGACGCCAACACCTTGGCTCGTCACGCCGGCAACGAGCCCCAACGGCAGAGTTTTTCTGCCTGACCTCGATAGAGGTCGACGCGATACATACAGTCAACAAGTGAGGGCAACACCCTATGAGAAGACTTAAGCGTGATCCGTTGGAAAGAGCATTTTTGCGCGGATATCAATATGGCGTTGGTGGCAAATCCCGTGAGCTTTGCCCATTTACTCTACCGTCGGTACGTCAAGCCTGGATTAACGGCTGGCGAGAAGGACGCGGCGACAACTGGGACGGTATGACCGGCACTGCGGGAATCCACAGACTCAACGAACTTCACGCCGTCGGCTAATTACAGGGCACACACTCCGACACGACAATCTGATTTGTACTGAATTAACCACGCACGTCCCATCCGGACGGCGGGCTCCGGCCCAAGGGCTCCTTTAAAGGAGCCCTTTTTATATCTGCCAGAAACTCAATCCCCCTGTAGGAGCTGCCGAAGGCTGCGATCTTTTGATTTTTTCAAAGTCAAAAGATCGCAGCCTTCGACAGCGCCTACCTGGGATCAGCGCAAGGCAGCGATAGCGTCGACAGACTCACGAATCAACGCAGGGCCTTTGTAGATGAAGCCCGAATAGATTTGCACCAGGCTCGCACCAGCAGTGATTTTCTCTGCCGCATGCTTGCCTTCGGTGATGCCGCCCGCCGCGATGATCGGCAAGCGACCGCCCAGCTCCGCCGCCAGCACTCTCACCGTGTGGGTGCTCTTGTCGCGAACCGGTGCACCGGACAACCCCCCCGCCTCGTCACCGTGTTCCATGCCTTCGACACCCACGCGGCTCAGGGTGGTATTGGTGGCGATGACTGCGTCCATGCCGGTTTCGATCAGCGCTTGTGCGACCTGTGCGGTTTCTTCGTCGGTCATGTCCGGTGCGATCTTGATCGCCAGCGGAACATGCTTGCCGTGACGCAGCGCCAGCTCCGCCCGACGCTCGGCCAGATCGGCCAGCAATTGCTTGAGCGAGTCGCCGAATTGCAGGCTGCGCAGGCCCGGGGTGTTCGGCGAACTGACGTTGACCGTCACATAGCTGGCGTGGGCGTAAACCTTGTCCAGGCAGTTCAGGTAGTCATCGACCGCACGCTCGACCGGTGTATCGAAATTCTTGCCGATGTTGATGCCCAGCACGCCCTTGTACTTGGCCGCAGCCACGCGAGCCAACAGGTGATCGACGCCGAGATTGTTGAACCCCATGCGATTGATGATCCCCTCGGCTTCGGGCAGGCGGAACAGGCGCGGCTTAGGGTTGCCTGGTTGCGGGCGCGGGGTGATGGTGCCGATTTCGACGAAACCGAAACCCAGCTGCGCAAAGCCATCGATGGCCGCGCCATTCTTGTCCAGACCGGCCGCCAGGCCTACCGGGTTCGGGAAATCCAGACCCATGACATTCACCGGCACTTTCGCCGGCGCCTTGCATAGCAAACCGTTGAGCCCCAGACGTCCACCCGCGCCGATCAGGTCCAGGGACAGATCATGGGAGGTTTCCGGAGAAAGTTTGAACAACAGCTGACGGGCCAGGGTGTACATGGGCGGGTTTGACTCGAATGGCGGCGAAATGGAAGGCGATTATAGCCGCGCATGCGGGTCGCAAGCGAGGCGCGCAATAAAATCAGCAGGGGATGGCATATGCCTTGCACCCGTTCACGCATCAGCGCGCAGGCCAACGGCGGAATGCGGGCAAGGACAACGGCGTCGTTACCCGGCCTTAACTACAAGCGCCGGGGAGCGACGTTTTTTTTGAAGGTGCGAAATCGATGAACGAACCATCAGCCGACCCTCTGGCCTGGGTCAATGGCAGCGACGCCCCGGAAAAGACCGAGATCAACCTCGGCTTCATGGCCCTCAGCGATTGTGCCTCGGTCGTGGTTGCCGCCACCCAGGGCTTTGCCCAACCTTACGGACTGACGCTGAACCTGAAACGCCAGCCGTCCTGGGCGAGCCTGCGGGACAAACTGGTCAGTGGCGAACTGGATGCCGCCCACAGTCTGTACGGATTGATATACGCCGTGCACCTGGGCATCGGTGGCGTCGCAGCGACCGACATGGCGGTGCTGATGGGCCTGAACCAGAACGGTCAGAGCATCAACCTTTCCCACGGCTTGCAGGCGTTGGGCGTGACCGGTCCTGAGGCACTGGAACAGCACGTGCACCAAACTCGCCCAAAACTCACCTTCGCCCAGACGTTTCCCACCGGCACCCATGCCATGTGGTTGTATTACTGGCTCGCCAGCCAAGGGATACATCCATTGCAGGACGTCGATAGCGTGGTGGTGCCACCGCCGCAAATGGTCGCCCACCTGCAAGCGGGCCGCATTGATGGTTTCTGCGTCGGCGAACCCTGGTCCGCCGCCGCCGTTCAACAGGGTTTTGGCTTTACCTTGGCGACGACACAGACCATTTGGCCCGACCACCCGGAAAAGGTCCTGGGCTGTACCCGCGCGTTTGTCGAGCAATACCCCAACACCGCCCGCGCACTGGTGATGGCGATTCTGCAGGCCAGCCGCTTTATCGAAGACAGCGCCGAGAACCGTCGTGGTACCGCGCAGTTGTTAAGCGCACCGCAGTACCTCGACACTCCGGTGGACTGTATCGAACCGCGCTTGCTCGGCGACTACGCCGACGGATTGGGTCATCAATGGCAGGACCCGCACCCGCTGCGTTTCCATGGCAAAGGAACGGTCAATCTGCCCTACCTGTCCGACGGCATGTGGTTCATGACCCAGTTCCGCCGCTGGGGTTTGTTGCGCGACGATCCGGACTACCTCGCGGTGGCCCGTCAAGTTCAGCAACTGGACCTGTACCGGGATTCCGCCAGCGCGGTCGGTGTGAATTGCCTGGACAAGGAAATGCGCAGCAGCCAGTTGATCGATGGAAAGGTCTGGGATGGTTCAGACCCGGCCGGTTATGCCCGCAGCTTCAAACTGCACGCCATGAGCGACCACTCGCCCCTTCTCGCCAGCCGCTGACAGGAGACTGCAAACATGTTGCGAATCCTGCTGATCAATGACACCGCGAAGAAAGTCGGGCGCCTGAAGGCCGCCTTGATCGAGGCCGGGTTCGAAGTGATCGACGAGTCCGGTCTGACCATCGACCTGCCAGAACGCGTCGAAACAGTGCGTCCGGACGTGATTCTGATCGATACCGAGTCACCGAGCCGCGATGTGATGGAGCAAGTGGTGCTGGTCAGCCGCGACCAGCCACGACCGATCGTAATGTTCACCGACGAGCACGACCCTGGCGTGATGCGCCAGGCGATCAAGTCCGGCGTCAGCGCCTACATCGTCGAAGGCATTCATGCACAACGCTTGCAGCCGATTCTAGACGTTGCCATGGCGCGTTTTGAGAGCGATCAGGCCCTGCGCGCGCAATTGCATGCCCGCGACCAGCAACTGGCCGAGCGTAAGCGCATCGAGCTGGCCAAGGGACTGTTGATGAAGATGAAAGACTGCAACGAGGAAGAGGCCTACACCCTGATGCGCCGTCAGGCCATGAGCCGTCAGCAGAAGCTGATTCAGGTGGCGGAGCAGATTATTGCGATGAGTGAGTTGTTGGGTTGACCCAAAAAGATTGCAGCTTCGGCAGCTCCTGCAATTGGTATGCGCACGCCCTGTAGGAGCTGCCGAAGGCTGCAATTTTTCCCCCTGTGCCACAAAAATCGGCATGTGGCACAAATCTGGCTAAGTAATCACCACAGGTAACCAACGGCGGTTGCCCAATCTACGACAAAGACGTCGCTCACCTCGTTTGCCTCTAGGCGAATCAGGTGGCGGCGTTTTTTTGTTTTGGCTCCCGTTCGAGACTCCTATCAGTTGAGGTGCGCGATGAATTCAAGCTTTTGGAAATCCGGCCATACCCCGACCCTGTTCGCGGCCTTTCTCTATTTCGACCTGAGTTTCATGGTCTGGTACCTGCTAGGTCCCTTGGCCGTGCAGATCGCCGCCGATTTGCAACTGACCACCCAACAACGCGGGCTGGTGGTAGCCACGCCGATCCTGGCCGGCGCCGTGCTGCGCTTTGGCATGGGCATGCTGGCTGACCGACTGTCACCAAAAACCGCCGGCCTGATTGGCCAGGTCATCGTCATCTGCGCACTGTTCGGCGCCTGGAAGCTTGGCATCCACAGCTACGAGCAAGCCCTGGTGCTGGGGCTGTTCCTCGGCATGGCGGGCGCGTCGTTCGCCGTGGCCCTGCCACTGGCATCGCAGTGGTATCCGCCGCAGCATCAAGGCAAAGCGATGGGCATTGCCGGTGCCGGCAACTCGGGCACCGTGCTCGCCGCGCTGATTGCCCCAGTGCTGGCAGCCGCATTCGGTTGGAGCAACGTGTTCGGTTTCGCGGTGATCCCGCTGATTCTCACCCTGATTGTGTTTGCCTTGCTCGCCAAAAATGCGCCAGAACGGCCGAAAGCCAAGTCGATGGCTGACTATTTCAAAGCCTTGGGAGACCGGGATAGCTGGTGGTTCATGTTCTTCTACAGCGTGACCTTTGGCGGCTTTATCGGCCTTGCCAGCGCCCTGCCCGGTTACTTCAACGACCAATACGGCTTGAGCCCGGTCACCGCTGGTTACTACACCGCTGCCTGCGTGTTCGGTGGCAGCCTGATGCGTCCGTTGGGAGGCGCTCTGGCAGACCGGTTCGGTGGCATTCGCACCTTGCTCGCGATGTATACCGTGGCAGCGATCTGCATCGCCGCCGTCGGATTCAACCTGCCAAGTTCCTACGCGGCGCTGGCACTTTTCGTCTGCACCATGCTCGGTTTGGGGGCAGGCAACGGGGCGGTGTTCCAACTGGTGCCACAGCGCTTCCGTCGCGAAATCGGCGTGATGACCGGCCTGATCGGCATGGCCGGCGGCATCGGCGGCTTTGCATTGGCGGCAGGCATGGGCGCCATCAAACAAAGTACCGGCAGCTATCAGATGGCGCTGTGGTTGTTCGCCAGCCTCGGCGTCCTCGCCTGGTTTGGCCTGCACGGCGTGAAGCGACGCTGGAGAACCACTTGGGGTTCGGCAGCCGTCACCGCAGCTCGGGTCTGAGTCACTCATGAGCCTGCAACTGAGTTTTGCCGAAGCCAGCGCCATCGGCCCGCGCGAGGAGAATCAGGATGCTCTGCGCCTGGTCACACCGGTCCCGGCGCTGGCGGCCAGCAAAGGTTACCTGTTCGCCATCGCCGATGGCGTCAGCCAATGTGCCGACGGCGGCCTGGCGGCTCGCTCGACCTTGCAGGCCTTGGCGCTGGACTACTACGCCACGCCAGAAACCTGGGGCGTGGCTCAGGCACTTGATCGCCTGCTATCGGCGCAGAACCGCTGGCTACAGGCCAATGGCAACGGGCAACCGCTGCTGACCACCGTCAGCGCGCTGGTGCTGCGAGGGAGGCGATTCACCTTGGCCCATGTGGGCGATTGCAGGGTTTATCGCTGGCATGCCAATCAGTTGCAGCGAATCAGCGAGGATCACGTCTGGGACCAGCCAGGCATGCAACATGTCCTCAAGCGTGCGCTGGGGCTGGATCAGCACCTGGTCCTGGACTTCCTCGATGGCGAATTGCGTGCCGACGAGAGCTTCGTGCTGCTCAGTGACGGGATCTGGGCCGTGCTGGGCGACACCGCGATTTGCGCCATCCTCCGCGATCAACCGGATCTGCACAGCGCAGCGCAAACCCTGGTCAGTGCCGCACATCTGGCTGGCAGCCAGGACAATGCCAGCGCGCTGTTGGTGCGGGTCGATGCCTTGGGAGAGACCAGCATTGGCGATGCGTTGATTCACCTGCAGCAATGGCCACTGCCTCCGGCATTGAAACCGGGACAGGATTTTGAAGGCTGGCAAGTCGAAGGGATACTCGCCCACAGCCAGCAATCGCTGCTCTATCGGGTGCGCGACGCTCATCAACAGGCCTGGTTACTGAAGACCCTGCCTGGCCGCCTGCACGATGATCCTCTGGCCGCCCAGGCCTTGCTGTCGGAGGAGTGGTTTCTCAAACGCGTGGCCGGACGTCATTTTCCCGAGGTCCATTGCGCTGGCCAGCGCCAACATTTGTACTACGTGATGCGCGAATATTCAGGGTCGACACTGGCCCAGCTTTACGACCGCATCGGGCCACTGCCATTGGCTCAATGGCACGACTTGGTGGAACGCCTGTTGCGGGCAGTCGGGATGTTGCATCGCCGGCAAATCCTGCACCGCGACATCAAGCCGGAGAATCTGCTGCTGGGCGACGACGGTGAGCTGCGCTTGCTGGATTTCGGTCTCGCCTTTTGTCCCGGGCTCTCCGAAGATCAGCTCACCACCCTGCCCGGGACGCCGAGTTACATCGCGCCGGAAGCATTTCGTGCAGAGGCTCCGAGCACGAAACAAGACCTGTATTCAGTCGGTGTGACCTTGTACTTCCTGCTCACCGGGCATTACCCCTACGGTGAAATCGAAGCATTCCAGCGCCCGCGTTTTGGTGTACCGATCAGCGCCGGACGCTATCGACCCGACTTGCCGGAATGGGTCGTACAAAGCCTGGAACGCGCCGTCGCCGCAGACCCTGACCATCGGTTTGAAACGGCAGAAGAGTGGTTGCTGCTGATGGAACAAGGAGAACGCCGCAGCCTGAGTGTACGCCCCAGGCCACTGCTTGAGCGCGAACCGATAAAGGTTTGGCGGACACTGGCACTGGTGTCGCTGCTGGCCAATCTCACTCTGCTGTATTGGTCGCTACATGGCTGAATATCTTTTGATCGAATACTTGAAAACCGATTGCCGTCATCCCGTGAGGAAAACGCTATGAGCGCGAAAGTCTGGCTGGTGGGTGCGGGTCCTGGCGATCCGGAATTGTTGACCCTCAAGGCCGTACGGGCGCTGAGGGAAGCGGATGTGGTGCTGATCGATGATCTGGTCAACGAGGTGGTGCTGGAGCACTGTGCACAAGCGCGGATTATTCCCGTAGGCAAACGCGGCGGCTGTCGTTCAACACCGCAGGCGTTCATTCATCGCCTGATGCTGCGTTATGCCCGCCACGGCAAATGTGTGGTGCGACTCAAGGGCGGTGACCCGTGCATTTTCGGCCGGGGGGGAGAGGAAGCGCAGTGGTTGCATGAACGCGGGGTAGACGTTGAGTTAGTCAATGGCATCACCGCCGGACTGGCCGGCGCGACGCAATGCGACATCCCATTGACCCTGCGAGGTGTGGCGCGCGGCGTGACGCTGGTCACAGCTCACACCCAGGATGGCAGCAGTTTGAACTGGCAGGCGCTCGCCCAAAGCGGCACGACCCTGGTGGTTTACATGGGGGTGGCGAAACTGAGTGAAATCCGCGAGCAACTGTTGAAAGGTGGGATGGCGAGGGACATGCCAGTGGCGATGATTGAGAACGCCTCCCTGCCCCACCAGCGCGAATGCCGGAGCAGTCTTATCGCAATGGAGGATGACGCCTGCATCTTTGGGCTCAAGAGCCCGGCTATTCTTGTGATCGGTGCAGTGGCTGTTACTGACACGATGAAGAGATCGCAGCCTTCGCAAGGTGTACACCGCAGCGCGGCCCTGTAAAAAATCGCAGCCTTCGGCAGCCCCTGCAGAAGGTGTCTGCCCCAGCGCGATCCCCGCGGCTGCGATATTTTCCACACCAGAAACCCAAATCGCAGACAAAGAAAAGCCCGGCCTAAGCCGGGCTTTTCTCAAAGCTGAGAGCTAATTACTTAGCTTGAGCTTCAACTTGCGCTTCTACGCGACGGTTTACAGCGCGGCCAGCGTCAGTTTTGTTGTCAGCAACTGGGCGGGATTCGCCGTAGCCAACAGACTGAACGCGGGACGATTCAACACCGTACTGGTTGGTCAGAACTTGCTTAACGGCGTTTGCACGACGCTCAGACAGTTTCTGGTTGTAAGCGTCAGGACCGACGGAGTCAGTGTGACCTTCAACAGTAGTGGTGGTGGAAGGGTACTGCTTCATGAAGTCAGCCAGGTTTTTGATGTCGCCGTAGCTGTTTTCTTTAACGACCGACTTGTCGAAGTCGAACTTAACGTCCAGCTCAACACGAACAACTTCAGCAACTGCCGGGCAGCCGTCAGCGTCAACAGTTACGTTGGCTGGGGTGTCTGGGCACTTGTCAACGTTGTCGCAAACGCCATCGTTGTCGCTGTCGGAGCAGACTTCAGCTGGTGCTGGAGCTGGAGCAACCGGCTTGGAACCGCCACCGAAGTTAACACCGATACCGACGCTAGGAGCCCACTCGGTGTTGCCCTGGTCGATGTTGTACTGAGCTTCAACGCCAGCACGAGCGTAGAAGTTGTCGGTGAAGTACAGCTTGGCACCGCCGCCAACGTTGGCGAAGGTGGAACGGTTACGACCGCCGGAACCGTTTTGGCCGATGCTCTGGTCAGAGAAACCTGCCGAAACGTACGGACGTACCATGTCACCTGGGTTGTTGAAGTGGTACAGAGCGTCCAGAGCGGTGTTGGCGCCCTTTACGTCCTGGCCGTCGTCAGTAACGGCGTTGTGCACTTCGTCGTAGGCCAGACGCAGTTCAACGTCGTCAGTCAGGAAGTAACCGATCGAACCACCCGGCAGAACGCCGTCGTTTCGGAAGTTACGGTCGCTATCGAAATATTGCTTCTTTGCGTAGCCTTCGATTTCAACTGCGCCTTGGCCCTGTGCCAGAGCGCCGAACGAAGTGGCGGCAATAAGAGAACCAATGGCCAAGCCCAAGGTGTTTTTCAGTTTCATCCGTTAAATCCCCATCTGGTGATTGTGAAGCAGTCCCGCAAACCGGGGGACAACTCGGCGACAAGTCTAACAGAACTTGCCTACACGTAAGAGATATTTGCGCTGAACTAAGTTTCAGCAATGCCCGCAAATTTCTCACGCAATTTATCTAGAGCGCGTTTGTACCGCATTTTTGTTGCACTCAAACCCATGTGCATTATGTCTGCGATTTCCTGAAATTCCAGCTCTGCGACAAATCGTAGCACTAAAATTTCACGGTCAATCGGGTTCACATACACCAACCAGCGATCAAGTCCGCCCTTCTCCTCGGGTTTCGGCGTCTTTTCTTCGGACGCTTCCTCAAGGGGGTCAAGACTTAAAGCATCCATCAAGCGACGCTTTCGCCGTTCCTTCCGATACTGTGTGATGCATTCGTTGTACGTGATGCTATATAGCCATGTCTTGAACTTCGATTTACCTTCGAAGTTCTTCAGGCCATACAGCACCTTCAACATGACCTCCTGACAGACATCGTCTGCGTCGCGATCGTTCCCGAGATATCGTGCGCACACGTTAAATAATGTTCGCTGGTAACGCCGCATCAGTTCTTCATAGGCGCGCGTTACGTGAAACAGCTCGGTGTGCGAGCGCGCGACCAACTCCTCATCAGAGAGCTCGCGGGGGTCGTAGCGCATGGATAACGATTGGGCTTTATTCAAAACAAGTCGGGCCGACAGTCAGGTCAATGCAGCCAGCGTCAGCTGGAATTTTGCGGCGGCATACATTAGCAGGGTTTGCCGGGTTAGCGGCTACTCACATGCTGCTCAAGAAGAATCCGATTGGAAAGAGAGACTAGCTCACCTTCATCGGTCAGCAATGTGGTTTTAACCGTGCCGATCTCTTCGATCTGCCCTTCGACCTCGCCCACTCGTACTTGTTGCCCAACCTGATACAGCTCACGCACATAGATTCCCGCAAGAATCTGACCGGCAATTTCCCGGCTTCCCAACCCCATGGCCAGCGCAACCGCCAGACCAACGGTAATCAATACGATTACGATCACGTGGTTCAGAAGGTCTGTCTTGACCTCCAATTGACTGATCGCAACCGAAATACTGATGATAATCACCAAGCCCTGGGCAATTCGCCCAAGTCCTGAAGCATAGTCCAGTCCTACGCCTTCTGCCGCTCCGCGCACCAGCCCATTGGCCAGTTGCGCCAGCAAAACACCCACCAGCAACACCAGCGCGGCACCGAACACCTTCGGCAAATACAACGCTAGCATATCCAGCGTAGCTGAAACTCGCTCAAGTCCAAGGGATTCTGCGGCAGAAACCAGAAAAATCAGCAGGACGAACCAATAAACGATCTTTCCGATCAAGGTCGAGATCGGAACCTGAAGCCCGGCACGTGCCAACAACTTGGTCAGACCGGTGCCGCCCATCAGGCGATCAAGTCCCAATTTGGCAAGTAACTTGGAGAGCAACGTATCCAGTAATTTAGCTACGACAAAACCCAACAGCAGCACAACCAGTGCACCAAACAGGTTGGGAATGAAGTTCGCAACCTTGGTCCACAACGCAGTCATTGCAGTGACGAGGCTCTGAGTCCAGAGATCAAGTTCCATGTTCAGTCAGCCTTATCAGCAGTGCGGGCAGCGGGTTTACGATGACGGGAAACCGGCGACACATGGGCCGATCCGTTATTCAGGGCGATCATCAGCGCGGGCAACCAGCGGCCCAGAAGACTGAACAAATCACCGGCACCGACCTGGCGGTTGGCGGTTTTCAGTACACGGCCAAGGCACGCGTCGTCGTCCCGGGTGGACGGCGAGGCCTTGAGCATGTCGCGCAAAGACTGTTCAAACGGATCGTGCATACGCACCTCTCGTGATGTCTGTGAAAGACGCAGTCAGTTTTGCTCGGGTCACATGCTTCATTTTCAAACCCAGCGCAAACGTCGGAATAACCACCACTGCCCAAGCGCAACCGAGAGCATCAGCATGCAAGCGACAAGGAAGCCATAAGGGCTTTCGGAAAAAGGAATACCCCCGACATTGATCCCCAAAAGACCGGTCAGAAAACTCATTGGCAAAAATATCCCGGTGATGATGCCGAAGCGATACATCGTACGGTTCATGCGCACGCTCAACCGTCGGTCTTCGGCCTCCAGGACCAGCCCGACCCGCTCGCGGGTCAATTCCAGCTCTTCAAGATAACGGGTCAGGCTGTTATTCAACTCGTTCCAGTAATCGCCATCATCCTCGACAAACCAGGGCAGTTTGATCCGTGTCAGTTGGCCGAAAATATCCCGCTGCGGAGCCAGAAAACGCTTCAACGCAGCGGCCCGGCGGCGGATCTGCAAAACCGCACCATGCTCTGGCGCATACCGTTCGTCGGCATCAAGCTTTTCTTCTTCTGAATCGACGACTTCGGAGAGGTCACTGACCAGATCCTGCACCTTGTTGGTGAGGTATTGCGCCATACACAAGATGAGTTCAGAAGCAGTTTTCGGCCCCTTGCCCTCCTCCAGCTGCGCGAGCAACTCTTCGGTGGCGCGCAGCGGACGCAAACGCAAGGAAATGACGCGCCGGGCAGAACCGAAGATCCGCACCGAAACCATGTCTTCCGGCTCGGCACCTGGATTGAGGTTCACCCCACGCAAAAACAGCAGCAGTTCACTGTCCGACAACTGCAAAAGTCGTGGGCGGGTGTTTTCTTCAAGTAACAGGTCGCAGTTGAACTCGCTCAGACCGCTGGATTTACGCAGCCACGTCTGGGTTTGCGGATGACTGCGATCCCAATGCAGCCACAGGCTTTCATGGGCCTGCAGCTGCAAGTCATCCAGTTCAGTCCGGGCTATCGAACGCGCGCCGCCTCTACCGTCCAGCACCAGGGCATGCACCAGCCCCCATTGCGCGTTTTCTTCCTCGAACATCCGCACTCCTTTAGTCAATCCGCGCTTTACTCAGGCATTTTCAGCGGGCTTGGCGAGATGATCACGCCGTTGTTATCCGCATAGATGTATTGACCCGGATGGAAGGTCACGCCGGCAAAGGTCACGGCGACATTGAGATCGCCTATACCGCGCTTGTCGGTTTTCATCGGGTGGCTGGCCAGCGCCTGAACCCCGAGATCGGTTTGCGCGATGACATCGACGTCGCGGATGCAACCGTAGATCACCAGCCCTTCCCAACCGTTTTTGGCGGCTTTCTCGGCGAGCATGTCACCCAACAGCGCACGACGCAGTGAACCGCCTCCGTCGACCACCAGGACTTTGCCATTACCCTTGAGTTCGACTTGCTCCTTGACCAGCGAGTTGTCTTCGAAACACTTGATGGTCACGATTTCGCCGCCGAAAGAATCACGGCCGCCGAAATTGCTGAACATCGGTTCCAGCACCTGCACCAGCTCCGGGTAGGCGTCGCACAGGTCAGGCGTGAGGTAATGGTTCATCGAGAAACTCCTGTAAAAGAGAGAAACAGCACGAACATCACTGATGAATCGGTCATAGAAAATGACCAGAACAGCTCAATGCGTCATATCTTAGCCGCAAGCCGACCAGAGCGAAATGCCCTTGATAGAGCGTCAGGCTCAGATTGCCGCGGCAAAATCCTGTTGTGCTCCCGGTAATGGCGTCTGCTGATCCTTCAGCCAGCATGTCACCAATGGCCAGACTTCAGCCTGGGCAGCCTTGCTGACGAGCATTTCCACATGGCCGAAATTATCGGTGAAGCCCTGCTCGCGCCCCAGGTTGATGAATTGCTTGTGTTCGGAACCGACCTGATCGAACAGCTTTCGGCATGCCCACGCTGGATCCTGATGGTCACCCGCGGCGCTGACGGCAAGTACCGGCAGCTTGACCTCGGCCAACCCGGCCCACCAGTCCTTGTCAGCGTCGCCAAAGCGTCCGAACAAACCAAACCAGCGCATGCTTTCCAGGGCCAGGCCGATCGGCTCGTCCTCCGGGCCGCGCTTGAGCCTGGATCCGGACAACTGGGCAAAACGCTTGAGAATGAAGCGACCGCTCCACTCCACCGGCGGAATTTTCAATGGCCAATAGGTACGACTGACTTGGGTACCAAAAAATGCCGCAGAGGCCACCACCGGCTCGCCGATATACTCGCCACCCAACGCAGCTGCCAGCGTGATACCGCCCAGGGAATGGCCAATCCAGTGGGGAGTTTGCCCGCTCTGCTCGCGCACGAACGCACCAATGGCCGGCAAATCGTAGCGGGCGTAGTCGGCGACACTGTTCTTGCGGTAGGTCTGGTTGCGCTGAGACAAACCGTGACCGCGCATTTCCGGAACCCACACATCGAACCCCTGACGGGCCAGGTGAGCGCCAAGCCCAATGCCTTTGGGCGAGAACCAGAACCGCCGATTGGAAAAACTGCCATGCAGCAGGATCACCGGCACGCCACGGGTTGCCGGTTCATCGGCCATGCCAAGGCGGGTCACAGCCAGTTCGACCGAATAGTCTGGGCTGTTACCGGGTTTCAAACGGTAGACGTCTTCGCTCAGATCACCGCGCCGTTCGGCGCTGATCAGAGCGACAGGAAATAGATTGCTGCTGCTTTGCATAATCTCTTGCACAAAAAAGGGCGGCATCCAGAGGAGCCCGCCCTGCTTGAATCTCTAAAACGGCCGCTCACTGACACTACGTCGCCCCTGTAGGAGCGAGCTTGCTCGCGATGACCTCCGGGACACCGCGTTTATCCAGGATAAACGCGGTGTCGTTGACGTCCATCGCGAGCATGCTCGCTCCTACAAAGGCAGGTGAGCGAGTCGTTCACACACCATCAGGCCGAAGCTTGACCTTCCGCCAGGAAGAACCAGGTTTCCAGTACGGAATCGGGGTTCAACGAAACGCTTTCGATGCCCTGCTCCATCAGCCACTTGGCCAGGTCCGGGTGGTCCGAAGGGCCCTGACCGCAAATGCCGATGTACTTGCCAGCCTTGTTGCACGCGGCAATGGCGTTGGCCAGCAGCTTCTTGACCGCTGGATTACGCTCGTCGAACAGGTGCGCGATGATGCCGGAGTCACGATCCAGGCCCAGAGTCAGCTGGGTCAGGTCGTTGGAGCCGATGGAGAAACCGTCGAAGAACTCGAGGAATTCTTCAGCCAGGATCGCGTTGGACGGCAGTTCGCACATCATGATGACGCGCAGACCGTTTTCGCCACGGGCCAGACCGTTTTCAGCCAGCAGATCCACTACCTGGCTCGCTTCGCCCAGGGTACGGACGAACGGCACCATGATTTCGACGTTGGTCAGCCCCATCTCGTTGCGCACACGCTTGAGCGCACGGCATTCGAGTTCGAAGCAGTCACGGAACGATTCGCTGATGTAACGCGAAGCGCCACGGAAGCCCAGCATCGGGTTTTCTTCTTCCGGCTCGTACAGCTTGCCGCCGATCAGGTTGGCGTACTCGTTGGACTTGAAGTCCGACAGACGCACGATGACCTTCTTCGGATAGAACGCAGCAGCGAGAGTGCTGATGCCTTCGACCAGTTTTTCGACGTAGAACCCGACCGGATCGTCGTATCCGGCGATGCGCTTGTCGACGCTTTCCTTGATGTCCTGCGGCAGACCGTCGTAGTTCAGCAGTGCCTTGGGGTGCACGCCGATCATACGGTTGATGATGAATTCCAGGCGGGCCAGGCCCACACCTGCGTTCGGCAGCTGCGCGAAGTCGAAGGCGCGATCCGGATTGCCGACGTTCATCATGATCTTGAACGGCAGATCAGGCATGGCGTCAACGGAGTTCTTCTTGATGTCGAAACCCAGTTCGCCTTCGAAGATGAAACCGGTGTCGCCTTCAGCGCAGGAAACGGTGACGCCCTGGCCGTCTTTCAAAAGCTGGGTGGCGTTACCGCAACCGACTACCGCTGGAATACCCAGTTCACGGGCGATGATCGCCGCGTGGCAGGTACGGCCGCCACGGTTGGTGACGATTGCGCTGGCGCGCTTCATGACCGGTTCCCAGTCCGGGTCGGTCATGTCGGATACCAGTACGTCGCCTGGCTGGACCTTGTCCATCTCGGACACGTCCTTGATGATGCGGACCTTGCCGGCGCCGATGCGCTGGCCGATGGCACGACCTTCCACCAGCACGGTGCCGGTCTCTTTCAACAGGTAACGTTCCATGACGTTGGCCTGAGTACGGCTCTTCACGGTTTCCGGACGGGCCTGCACGATGTACAGCTTGCCGTCGTCACCGTCCTTGGCCCATTCGATGTCCATCGGGCACTGGTAGTGCTTCTCGATGATCATCGCCTGCTTGGCGAGTTCGCTGACTTCGGCATCGGACAGGCAGAAACGTGCGCGCTCGGCTTTGTCCACGTCGACGGTTTTCACCGAACGACCGGCCTTGGCTTCGTCGCCGTAGATCATCTTGATGGCCTTGCTGCCCAGGTTGCGGCGCAGAATCGCAGGGCGACCGGCGGCCAGCGTACCTTTGTGGACGTAGAACTCATCCGGGTTCACCGCGCCTTGCACGACGGTTTCACCCAGGCCGTAGGCGCCGGTGATGAACACCACGTCACGGAAACCCGACTCGGTATCGAGGGTGAACATCACGCCGGCGGTGCCGGTTTCGGAGCGGACCATGCGCTGCACACCGGCCGACAGGGCGACCAGCTTGTGGTCGAAGCCCTGGTGCACGCGGTAGGAAATGGCGCGATCGTTGAACAGCGAAGCGAACACCTCTTTGGCGGCACGAATGACGTTTTCGACACCACGGATGTTCAGGAAGGTTTCCTGCTGACCGGCGAAGGATGCGTCCGGCAGGTCTTCGGCGGTAGCGGAAGAACGCACGGCTACGGCCACGTCGGGGTTGCCGGCGGACAGCGCGGCGAACGCGGTACGGATTTCGGCATTCAGTTTTTCAGGGAACTCGGCTTCCATGATCCACTGGCGGATCTGGGAACCGGTCTTCGCCAGCGCATTCACGTCATCGACGTCCAGGGCATCAAGGGCGTCGTGAATCTGCTGATTCAGGCCGCTCAGTTCCAGGAAATCACGATAAGCCTGCGCGGTCGTGGCGAAGCCACCGGGCACCGATACACCGGCACCCGCAAGGTTGCTGATCATCTCGCCCAGGGATGCGTTCTTGCCCCCCACGTGCTCAACGTCGTCTTTGCCGAGCTTGTCGAGGGAAACTACGTACTCTACCAAGGTGATCTCTCCACTAACTGTGTTGGAAAAGCTCAGAAGCCGGCGCTCTAAAGGAGCATTTGCCGACTATATGGCCTGGACCTGGAAAATAAGTGAGAATGCAGGCCATTGGCGGCCAGCAAATCGCGCCTATCATATCCAAGATTCGTCACTAGCTTAAGGCCCAAGGTGCAAATGAAACGATCTGCTTTCTTTATCTCCGATGGCACGGGCATTACTGCCGAAACCCTCGGCCAGAGTCTCCTGGCGCAGTTCGAAAACATTACCTTCAGCAAAGTCACACGGCCGTACATCGACAACGTGGACAAAGCGCGGGCCATGGTACAACAAATCAACAAAGCCGCTGAAACCGACGGCTTTCGTCCGATTATCTTCGACACCATCGTCAATCAGGACATTCGTGAGATTCTTGCTACCTCGAATGGTTTCATGATCGACATTTTCTCGACGTTCCTGGCGCCGCTTGAACAGGAACTGACCGAGCATTCTTCGTACACCGTCGGCAAGTCCCACTCCATCGGCTCCAGTACCAATTACATGGAGCGTATCGAGGCCGTCAACTTTGCTCTCGACAACGATGACGGCGCCCGCACGCACTATTACGACAAGGCCGACCTGATCCTGGTCGGCGTGTCGCGCTGCGGCAAGACCCCAACCTGCCTGTACATGGCCATGCAATTCGGCATCCGCGCGGCCAACTACCCGTTGACCGAAGACGACATGGAACGTCTGCAACTGCCAAACGCCCTGCGCGCCCACCAGCACAAGCTGTTCGGCCTGACCATCGATCCCGACCGCCTGACCGCGATCCGCAACGAACGCAAACCCAACAGCCGCTATTCGAGCTACGCCCAATGCGAGTTCGAAGTGCGCGAGGTGGAAAACCTGTTCCGTCGCGAGAACATCCCGCACATCAACTCCACAGATTTTTCCGTGGAAGAAATCTCCGCAAAAATCCTTGTGGAGAAAGGTGTGGAGCGGCGGTTCAAGTAATTCGGGTCACACTTCTGCTTCTGCAGGAGCTGCCGCAGGCTGCGGCAGCTCCTACAGAGGTCTGTCTAAATAACCAACAAATCCACAAACCGGTTCACCGCTGTCGCCTCAAGTTTCTGCTGATCCTTGCACAGCGCAAAAATCTCCTCAGTGCGCTGCCCGGTGAAACGTGTCAGCAAGTTCGCCTTGAATTTCCCCTCCAGCAACGGAATACCTTCAGCCCGACGCCGACGATGGCCAATCGGGTATTCCACCACCACATTCTCGGTGCTGGAACCGTCCTTGAAAAACACCTGTACCGCATTGGCAATCGAACGCTTGTCGGTTTCCAGATATTCACGGGTGTAACGTGGCTCTTCGACGATGACCATTTTCTCGCGCAGCACATCGATGATCGGATGCGCCTTGTGGAAATCGTCTTCGTAGTACTCCGCAACCAGGTTGCCGAAGGCCATCGGCACCGCGGTCATGTACTGGATGCAGTGATCGCGGTCGGCAGCGTTGGCCAGCGGCCCGACCTTGGAAATGATGCGAATCGCCGATTCCTGTGTAGTTATCACCACTTTGTCGATTTCATGCAGTCGATTGCGAACCTGCGGATGCAGGATCACCGCCGCTTCACAGGCCGTTTGCGCGTGAAACTCGGCCGGAAAACTGATCTTGAACAGCACATTCTCCATCACATAACTGCCGTACGGCCGCGAGAAACTGAAAGCGCGCTTGCCTTCAGGCTTGAGCGCCAGATCGCTATTGGTGTGGCTGAACAGCACGTCGTAAAAGCCCCACTGTTTGGCACTCAACACCCCGGGAATCCCCATCTCGCCACGCATCGCAATGTCCGCCAGGCGCACGCCACGACTGGACGCATCACCGGCTGCCCAGGACTTTCGCGACCCGGCATTCGGCGCATGCCGATACGTGCGTAACGCCTGGCCGTCAGCAAAAGCGTGGGACAACGCCGACAACAGCTGCTCACGATTGGCGCCCATCAGCTTGGCGGTGACCGCCGTCGACGCGACTTTCACCAGAATGACGTGATCGAGACCGACACGGTTGAACGAGTTTTCCAGCGCGATCACACCCTGAATCTCGTGGGCCATGATCATCGATTCAAGCACCGTGCGCATGGTCAACGGCGCCTCGCCATTGGCCAGACTTTTTTGCGACAGGTGGTCCGCTACCGCAAGAATACCGCCGAGGTTATCCGACGGATGCCCCCACTCGGCCGCGAGCCAGGTGTCGTTATAGTCGAGCCAACGCACGATACAGCCGATATCCCATGCAGCCTTGACCGGATCAAGCCGATAAGACGTACCCGGAACCCGCGCCCCGAACGGTACAACGGTGCCTTCGACCACAGGCCCGAGATGCTTGGTGCATTCGGGAAAACGCAGGGCCAGCAGGCCGCAACCCAAGGTATCGATCAAGCAGTTGCGCGCGGTGTCCAGCGCTTCGGCAGAATCGATCTTGAAGTTGAGGACATAGTCGGCAATGTCCTGCAGGACTTTGTCGTAGTCGGGGCGGTTGTTCAGGTCGACGTTGGCACTCATGTTCGATTCACTCTATGAAGTGGTTCGTTGATGGGACCTCGGTTCAGGCGTCTCGGTGTATCGCTGCTTTCTTGTTTTGAAATGCGATCCTTTGCAGGAGCCGGCTTGCTGGCGATGGCGATTTCAAGAACGCCATCGCCAGCAAGCCAGCTCCTGCAGAGCGTGAATCAGAACGAATCACCCGGCACACGCACATAACCTTCCATCAACACCCGCGCACTGCGGCTCATGATGGCCTTGTTCACGGTCCACTCGCCGTTCACCTGGCTGGCTTCAGCGCCGACGCGCAAGGTGCCGGACGGATGCCCGAAGCGCACCGCATTACGCTCGGTGCCGCCCGCTGCAAGGTTGACCAGCGTACCGGTGATCGCTGCCGCCGTGCCGATGGCTACCGCTGCCGTGCCCATCATCGCGTGGTGCAACTTGCCCATCGACAATGCACGCACCAACAGGTCGACATCGCCCGCCGCAATGGCTTTGCCGCTGGACGATACGTAGTCCGCCGGCTTGGCAACGAAGGCCACCTTCGGCGTGTGCTGCCGTTTGGCCGCTTCGTCGACGTTGGAAATCAGGCCCATGCGCAGTGCGCCGTAAGCGCGGATGGTTTCAAACATCAGCAGGGCTTTCGGATCGCCGTTGATCGCGCCTTGCAGCTCAGTGCCTTTGTAGCCGATGTCTTCGGCATTGACGAAAATCGTCGGGATGCCGGCGTTGATCAGGGTCGCCTTGAAGGTGCCGACGCCGGGTACTTCCAGCTCATCCACGAGGTTGCCGGTCGGGAACATCGAACCGCCACCGCCCTCTTCGTCCGCTGCCGGATCGAGGAACTCGACCTGCACTTCAGCGGCTGGGAAGGTCACGCCGTCGAGTTCGAAATCGCCGGTTTCCTGGACTTCACCGTTGGTGATCGGCACGTGGGCGATGATGGTCTTGCTGATGTTGGCCTGCCATACGCGAACCACGGCCACGCCGTTGTGCGGGATGCGGCTGGCGTCGACCAGGCCGTTGCTGACAGCGAACGAACCGACGGCTGCCGTCAGGTTGCCGCAGTTGCCGCTCCAGTCCACAAAGGGCTTGTCGATGGAGACCTGACCGAACAGGTAGTCGACGTCGTGATCGGCCTGGGTGCTTTTTGACAGGATCACGGTTTTGCTGGTGCTGGAAGTTGCGCCACCCATGCCGTCGATTTGCTTGTCGTACGGATCGGGGCTGCCGATCACGCGCAGCAACAAGGCATCGCGGGCCGGGCCTGGGACCTGTGCTGTTTCCGGCAAGTCTTTAAGGCTGAAGAACACGCCTTTGCTGGTGCCGCCGCGCATGTAGGTCGCGGGAATTTTGATTTGCGGTGCATGAGCCATGGTCTTGCTTACTCCTTAGCCTGAAAACACACACGGGACTCAAAGTCCCGTGTGTGTAGAGCGTGTGTTAAACGGCAACCGCCGATTCTTCGAGGAAGTCCTGGGCGAAGCGTTGCAGTACGCCACCGGCTTCGTAAATCGACACTTCTTCAGCGGTGTCGAGGCGGCAGGTCACCGGCACATCGACGCGCTCGCCGTTCTTGCGATGGATCACCAGCGTCAGGTCGGCACGCGGGGTGCGGTCGCCGATCACGTCATAGGTTTCGCTGCCGTCGATGGCCAGGGTGTGACGGTTGGTGCCCGGTTTGAACTCCAGCGGCAACACGCCCATGCCCACCAGGTTGGTGCGGTGAATGCGCTCGAAACCTTCGGCGGCAATCGCTTCCACACCGGCCAGACGCACGCCTTTGGCGGCCCAGTCGCGGGACGAACCCTGACCGTAGTCGGCGCCCGCGATGATGATCAGCGGCTGCTTGCGGTCCATGTAGGTTTCGATGGCTTCCCACATGCGCATCACTTTGCCTTCCGGCTCGACGCGAGCCAGCGAGCCCTGCTTGACCTTGCCGTTTTCCAGAACCATTTCGTTGAACAGTTTAGGGTTGGCGAAGGTCGCGCGCTGTGCGGTCAGGTGGTCACCACGGTGAGTCGCGTAAGAGTTGAAATCCTCTTCCGGCAGGCCCATTTTCGCCAGGTATTCGCCAGCGGCGCTGTCGAGCATGATGGCGTTGGACGGCGACAGGTGATCAGTAGTGATGTTGTCCGGCAGTACCGCCAGTGGGCGCATGCCCTTGAGCGGACGAGCGCCGGCCAGCGCGCCTTCCCAGTACGGAGGACGGCGGATGTAGGTGCTCATTTCGCGCCAGTCGTACAGCGGCGCGACTTTCGGGCCGGTGTCTTCGTGGATGGCGAACATCGGGATGTACACCTGACGGAACTGTTCAGGCTTCACCGAGGCTTTGACCACCGAGTCGATTTCTTCGTCGCTCGGCCAGATGTCTTTCAGACGGATTTCCTTGCCGTCGACCACGCCCAGCACGTCTTTTTCGATATCGAAACGGATGGTACCGGCGATGGCGTAAGCAACGACCAATGGCGGCGAAGCCAGGAACGCTTGCTTGGCGTACGGGTGGATCCGGCCGTCGAAGTTACGGTTGCCGGACAGCACGGCAGTGGCGTACAGGTCGCGGTCGATGATTTCTTGCTGAATCACTGGGTCCAGTGCACCGGACATGCCGTTGCAGGTGGTGCAAGCGAAGGCCACGACGCCGAAACCGAGCTGATCCAACTCATCGGTCAGGCCCGCTTCATCGAGGTACAGCGCCACGGTTTTCGAACCTGGGGCCAGGGACGATTTGACCCATGGCTTTCGGGTCAGGCCGAGCTTGTTCGCATTGCGCGCCAGCAGGCCGGCGGCAATCACGTTGCGCGGGTTGCTGGTGTTGGTGCAGCTGGTGATGGCGGCAATGATCACTGCGCCGTCCGGCATTTGACCCGGAACATCGTCCCACTGACCGGAGATACCTTTGGCCGCCAGATCGGAAACCGCTACACGGGCGTGCGGGTTGCTCGGGCCAGCCATGTTGCGCACCACAGAAGACAGATCGAACGTCAGGCCGCGCTCGTATTGCGCACCCTTGAGGCTGTCAGCCCACAGACCTGTGGTCTTGGCATATTGCTCCACAAGCTGCACCTGATCGTCTTCGCGACCGGTGAGTTTGAGGTAGTCGATGGTCTGCTGGTCGATGTAGAACATCGCCGCGGTGGCGCCGTATTCCGGGGCCATGTTGGAGATGGTTGCGCGGTCGCCGAGGGTCAGCGCGGAAGCGCCTTCGCCGAAGAATTCCAGCCATGCGCCGACGACTTTTTGCTTGCGCAGGAACTCGGTCAGCGCCAGCACCATGTCAGTGGCGGTGATGCCCGGTTGCAGCTTGCCGGTCAGCTCGACGCCGACGCTTTCTGGCAGACGCATCCACGAGGCACGGCCGAGCATCACGCTCTCGGCTTCCAGACCACCGACACCAATGGCGATCACGCCCAACGCATCGACGTGCGGGGTGTGGCTGTCGGTACCGACGCAGGTGTCAGGGAACGCCACGCCGTCACGCACCTGGATCACCGGAGACATTTTCTCCAGGTTGATCTGGTGCATGATGCCGTTGCCTGGCGGGATCACGTCGACGTTCTTGAACGCCTTTTTGGTCCAGTTGATAAAGTGGAAACGGTCTTCGTTACGACGGTCTTCGATGGCGCGGTTCTTCTCGAACGCCTCCGGATCGAAGCCACCGCGCTCGACGGCCAGGGAGTGGTCGACGATCAATTGCGTCGGTACCACCGGGTTCACTTGCGCAGGATCACCACCTTGCAGGGCGATGGCGTCACGCAGGCCGGCGAGGTCGACCAGTGCGGTCTGGCCGAGGATGTCGTGGCACACCACGCGGGCCGGGAACCACGGGAAATCGAGGTCGCGCTTGCGTTCGATGAATTGCTTCAGGGATTCGGTGAGCGTGGCCGGGTCGCAGCGACGCACAAGGTTTTCCGCCAGCACGCGAGAGGTGTAAGGCAGGGTGTCATAGGCGCCGGGCTGAATGGCCTCGACTGCCGCGCGGACGTCGAAGTAGTCCAGTTTGCTGCCGGGCAGCGATTTGCGGAATTCTGTGTTCATCGGTCAGGACTCGGTCACGGTAATTTCAAAAGGCGGGGCCGACGCAGGCTTCGAAATCAACACGATCCACTGTAGGAGCGAGCCTGCTCGCGATGGTGTGTCAGACGACACCAGTGTGAATGACACACCATCGCGAGCAGGCTCGCTCCTACAGGGATCTGCGTTGAATTCAGATCCCTGCGTCAAACCTCCACCATTCAGCGTTGTTCGATTGGCACGAACTTGCGCTGTTCGACGCCGGTGTATTCGGCGCTTGGACGGATGATGCGGTTGTTGGCACGTTGTTCGTACACGTGCGCCGCCCAGCCGGTCAGGCGCGAGCAGACGAAAATCGGTGTGAACAGCTTGGTCGGAATGCCCATGAAGTGGTACGCCGAGGCATGGTAGAAGTCGGCGTTCGGGAACAGTTTCTTTTGCTCCCACATGGTCTTGTCGATAGCTTCGGAGACCGGGAACAACACCTTGTCGCCCACTTCGTCAGCGAGTTTTTTCGACCAGCCCTTGATCACTTCATTGCGCGGATCGTTGTCCTTATAGATCGCGTGACCGAAGCCCATGATCTTGTCCTTGCGCTCCAGCATGCCGAGGGTGCCTTCGATCGCCGCTTCCGGCGAGCTGAAGCGCTCGATCATTTCCATCGCCGCTTCGTTGGCGCCGCCATGCAGCGGACCGCGCAGCGAACCGATGGCCGCGGTGATGCAGGAATACAGGTCGGACAGGGTCGATGCGCAAACACGGGCGGTGAAGGTCGATGCGTTGAACTCGTGCTCTGCGTACAGGATCAGCGAAACGTTCATCACTTTGACGTGCAGCTCGCTCGGCTTCTTGCCGTGCAGCAGGTGCAGGAAGTGACCGCCGATGGATTGCTCGTCGCTCACGCATTCGATGCGCTTGCCTTCATGGCTGAAGCGATACCAGTAGGTCATGATCGCCGGGAAGGCAGCCAGCAGGCGGTCGGTCTTGTCGTGCTGCTCGGAGAAGTTGTTCTCTGGCTCCAGGTTACCCAGGAACGAGCAACCGGTGCGCATCACGTCCATCGGGTGGGCGTCGGCGGGGATGCGTTCCAGCACTTCTTTCAACGCTTGCGGCAGGTCACGCAGCTTGCTCAGTTTGGCAACGTAGGCGGCCAGTTGTGCTTTGCTCGGCAGTTCGCCGTACAGCAGCAGGTAAGCGACTTCTTCAAACTGCGCGTCAGCCGCCAGTTCACGAACGTCATAACCACGATAGGTCAGACCGGCACCCGACTGGCCCACGGTGGACAGTGCGGTTTGCCCGGCAACCTGGCCACGGAGCCCGGCGCCACTGAGTACTTTTGCTTCGGCCATTGCTGTCTCCAATCTTGAATTTATTAGGGAATCGGCAAAATTTGATTCATCAGGTCTATCGCGTATTGCCGAAAAGATCGCAGCCTCGTTTCACTCGACAGCTCCTACAGGAGAAATAGGTCGGTGTAGGCGCTGCCGAAGGCTGCGATCTTTTAATCATTACTTCTTCGCGGCGAACAACGCATCGAGCTTCTGCTCGAAGGTGTGGTAGTCGATGCGATCGTAAAGCTCCATGCGGGTCTGCATGGTGTCGATGACATTCGCCTGCGTACCATCGCGGCGCAGTGCGTTGTAGACGTTTTCCGCAGCCTTGTTCATGGCGCGGAAGGCCGACAGCGGGTACAGCACCAGCGATACATCGGCACCGGCCAGTTGCTCGGTGGTGTACAGCGGCGTCGCGCCGAATTCGGTGATGTTGGCCAGAATTGGCGCTTTCACGCGGCTGGCGAACAGCTTGTACATGTCCAGCTCGGTGATCGCTTCCGGGAAAATCATGTCGGCGCCGGCTTCGATGCAGGCAGCGGCGCGATCCAGGGCAGACTCCAGACCTTCCACGGCCAGGGCGTCGGTACGAGCCATGATCACGAAGCTGTCGTCAGTACGGGCATCGACGGCGGCCTTGATGCGGTCAACCATTTCCTGCTGGGTCACGATTTCCTTGTTAGGACGGTGACCGCAGCGCTTGGCGCCGACCTGGTCTTCGATGTGAATCGCCGCTGCGCCGAACTTGATCATCGACTTGACGGTGCGAGCGACGTTGAAGGCCGACGAGCCGAAACCGGTGTCGACATCGACCAGCAAAGGCAGGTCGCAAACATCGGTGATGCGACGCACGTCGGTCAGCACGTCGTCCAGACCGGTGATACCCAGGTCCGGCAGGCCGAGGGAGCCGGCAGCCACCCCGCCACCCGACAGGTAGATCGCCTTGAAACCGGCGCGCTTGGCCAGCAGTGCGTGGTTGGCATTGATCGCGCCGACCACTTGCAATGGATGCTCGCTGGCGACCGCATCGCGGAAACGCTGGCCTGGAGTGCTCTTGTTCAAACTCATGACTCACCTCGTTTGGCTGTCGGGTTGGCGCCGTCCTGGTAATGACGGGCGATGTTGCGTTTGGACGCGCCGATGTGACGGCGCATCAACAACTCGGCCAGTTCACCGTCACGGTCGGCGATGGCATCGAGAATTCGGTGGTGCTCGGCAAACGCCTGGTGTGGACGATTTGGCATGGTGGAAAACTGGATGCGGTACATGCGCACCAGTTGATACAGCTCGCCGCAGAGCATCTGGGTCAGCGTACGGTTGCCGCTGCCCTGGATGATTCGGTAGTGGAAGTCGAAATCGCCTTCCTGCTGGTAGTAGCCGACACCGGCCTGAAATGCCGCATCGCGCTCGTGGGTCTCCAGGACCCGACGCAGTTCGTCGATTTCTTCCAGGCTCATGCGCTCAGCGGCCAGGCGGCAGGCCATGCCTTCCAGGGACTCGCGGATCTCGTAGAGTTCCACCAGTTCGGCGTGATTGAGCGACACCACGCGCGCCCCGACATGCGGTACGCGCACCAGCAGACGCTGCCCTTCCAGGCGGTGGATGGCCTCGCGCAGCGGGCCCCGGCTGATGCCGTAGGTGCGCGCCAGTTCCGGTTCGGAAATTTTGCTGCCCGGAGCGATATCACCCTTGACGATGGCCGCTTGAATGCGGCGGAAGACGTTCTCGGAAAGCGTCTCCGTATCGTCTTGCGTAGAAACCGGGGGATCGAGTTGATCCAGCATGATTGTCGACACCTTGTAAGCCAGTGCCGCAAAAATTAGCGAATACAGGGCACCAAGTCAAAGGATAAATAGATATTGTCGACAATCTTCTGATAACCGGTTGCCCTGCAATGAAGCAAGCCATTGTTTTATAGCTGTCGGCCAGCGCTGGCGCCATAAAACCACCGTGCTAGAATGCCGCCCGCATTTGTTTGTCACATCTGCACTGTCTGTCATCAATCCCTGATAGGCATACGAAGGAGCTTGCGCAGCGATGCCAGGGCCCTGAATCGAAGTACGGACCGCTGTGCACCAGGATTTATGAGACTCAAGCCCTTCCCCACATTCCTTTATTTCCTTTGCTTGCCCGGATTTGCGCTGGCAGGGGAAAAGACCGTGTATGGCCTCAACGAATACGCTTCCCTTAATGGCATCGACCTGGAAGTGGCCGCCAAACTCGACACCGGCGCCAAAACCGCTTCTTTAAGTGCACGGGACATCAAGCGCTTCAAACGCAATGGCGAGTCATGGGTCCGGTTTTACCTGGCCATCGACGCCGCCCATTCGCACCCGATCGAACGGCCGCTGGCCCGTGTCAGCAAGATCAAGCGTCGGGCCGGCGACTACGATCCAGAAGAAGGCAAGAAGTACACCGCCCGTCCGGTCATCGAACTGGATATCTGCATGGGCACGGCTTTGCGCAGCATAGAAGTGAACCTTACTGACCGAAGTGCCTTCCAATACCCGCTCTTGATCGGCTCCGAAGCCCTCAAACGATTCGATGCGCTGGTCGATCCCAGCCTTAAATATGCTGCCGGCAAACCCGCCTGCACCACCGACGCTCATACCGCAGAGTAATTCCAATGCGCTCTCTTACCCTTCATCTGAAACTGCTGATCGCCATCCTGGTGGTGCTGGGCATTTCAGTTACGGCCTATCAGATCTTCGTCCTGGGCATTCCGGTGACCGAAGACGCCACCGACGACCTGTGGAACATCGATGCCAAGGTCGAGTTCGTCGCCAGCGCCAAGGACCCGGTCAAGATCCAGATGTTCGTGCCGCCCCTGAGCCGCGACTTCGTCAGCCTTAATGAAAGCTTCATTTCCAACAACTATGGCGTGGCGGTGAACCGGGTCGACGGCAACCGCAAGGTCACCTGGTCGGCGCGCCGGGCCAAGGGCAACCAGACCCTCTATTACCGTTTGGTGCTGACCAAGCGCTATTCCGGCGAGAAACTCAAGGTAAAAGGCCCGACGTTCCGTGACAGCATGGTCATCGAAGGCCCGGAAAAAATCGCCGCCGAAGCCCTGCTCGCGCCGATCCGCCAGCACTCGGCCGACGTCGAGACCTTCATCGGCGAAGCCATCAAGCGTGTCAACAATCTCAGCGACGACAACGTGAAATTGCTGCTGGCCGGCGATCCGTCGACGGCGCATAAAGCGAAAACGGTCGAACTGCTGTTGTCCATCGCCCACGTGCCGGTGGAAAAGGTCCACACCATCCGCCTGGTGGCCGACCAGCCGCAAATGCCGGAGCTCTGGTTGCGCAGCTTCAACGGCACCGACTGGCTGTACTTCAACCCGGAAACCGGCGAACAGGGCCTGCCGACCGACCGCCTGTTGTGGTGGACCGGTGACGAAAACCTGATCACCGTCGATGGCGGCAAGAAAGCCAACGTGACCTTCAGCCTGAACAACAGCGAAATGAACGCCATTCGCCTGGCCAAGCTGACCGATGAAAACACCGACGCCAACTTCCTCGAATACTCGCTGTACGGCCTGCCGCTGCAAACCCAGCAGACCTTCATGATCATGGTGATGATCCCGATCGGCGTACTGGTGATCCTGATCCTGCGCAACCTGATCGGGCTGCAGACCCTGGGCACCTTCACCCCGGTGCTGATCGCCTTGGCGTTCCGCGAAACCCAGCTGGGATTTGGCATCGTCCTGTTCACGATCATTACCGCACTGGGCCTGTCTTTGCGCTCCTACCTCGAACACCTGAAGTTGCAGATGTTGCCGAGGCTGTCGGTGGTGCTGACCTTCGTGGTAGTGCTGATCGCGGCCATCAGCCTGTTCAGCCACAAGCTTGGCCTGGAGCGCGGCTTGTCGGTCGCGTTGTTCCCAATGGTGATTCTGACCATGACCATCGAACGCCTGTCGATCACCTGGGAAGAACGCGGCGCCAGCCATGCGATGAAAGTAGCCATCGGTACGCTATTCGCGGCATCTCTTGCGCACCTGATCATGAGCGTGCCCGAACTGGTGTACTTCGTCTTCACCTTCCCGGCCATCCTGCTGATCCTGGTGGGCTTCATGCTGGCAATGGGTCGTTATCGCGGTTACCGCCTGACTGAACTGGTGCGTTTCAAGGCCTTCCTGAAAAAGGCTGACGCTTGATGTTCGGCTTCTGGAAGACCTGGAAGGCCCTGGAAGCCCGGGGGATCATGGGCATCAATCGGCGCAACGCGGACTACGTGCTCAAGTACAACAAGCGCAGCCTGTACCCGATCGTCGATGACAAGATCATCACCAAGGAACGCGCCATCGCCGCCGGGATTCATGTGCCGGAGCTGTATGGCGTGATCTCGACCGAGAAGGAAATCGATAACCTCGACAAGATCATTGGCGGGCGCAACGATTTCGTGATCAAACCGGCCCAGGGCGCCGGCGGGGACGGCATCCTGGTGATTGCCGACCGCTTCGAGGGCCGCTATCGCACGGTGTCCGGCAAGATCATCAGCCATGAGGAAATCGAGCATCAGATTTCCAGCATCCTCACCGGCCTGTACTCCCTCGGCGGGCATCGGGATCGGGCGCTGATCGAATATCGCGTCACCCCGGACCAGATCTTCAAGAGCATCAGCTACGAAGGCGTGCCGGACATCCGCATCATCGTGCTGATGGGCTACCCGGTGATGGCCATGCTGCGCCTGCCGACCCGCCAGTCCGGTGGCAAGGCCAACCTGCACCAGGGTGCGATTGGCGTCGGCGTCGACTTGGCGACAGGCCTGACGTTGCGCGGTACCTGGCTGAACAACATCATCACCAAACACCCGGACACCACCAACGCGGTGGACGGCGTGCAATTGCCCTACTGGGACGGTTTCATGAAACTCGCTGCCGGCTGTTACGAGCTGTGCGGGCTGGGCTACATCGGAGTCGACATGGTGCTTGATCAGGAAAAAGGCCCATTGATCCTGGAACTCAATGCCCGGCCGGGGCTGAACATCCAGATTGCCAACGATTGTGGATTGACGTTGCGCACCCACGCCGTCGAAGCGCGGCTGGAAGAGCTCAAGGCCCGGGGCGTGACTGAAACCGTCGAAGAGCGCGTAGCGTTTGTGCAGGAAATGTTTGGGCATATTCCGCCGGTCGAGGGTTGATTCAGAACCTGCTTACGCCTATCACGAGCAGGCTCGCTCCATAGGGATTGCGCTACCCCCTGTAGGAGCGAGCCTGCTCGCGATAGCGGTTTTACAGCCATAACAATCTTCAATCCCACCTCAACCTGCCAATCTCCGACATCCCTCTAGGAGCAATTCCCCGAGGGGACTACAATCGCCACCCCGCCTCAATGGCTGATCTCCCCCGCCCATGTTGACCTGTTCCGTACACCCGCTGCCCTATCGCGCCAACCCCGCTGAATATTTCGCGGCGATCCGCCATGCCCCCGGCGCCGTGCTGCTCGACAGCGGCCGGCCGAGCGCCGACCGCGGCCGCTATGACCTGCTCAGCGCCTGGCCGCTGGAGCAATTGACGGTAGCGCCTGACGAAAGTGGAAACGATTTCCTGCAACGCCTGCGCAATAACCTGACACGACTGGGCGAGGCATCCCTGCCCCAAGCTTATGAGCTGCCGTTCGCCGGTGGCTTGATCGGCTACCTGAGTTACGACTTCGGCCGGCATCTGGAACGCCTGCCGAGTCAGGCGCTGGATGACCTGCAATTGCCGGACGCACGTTTTGGTTTGTATGGCTGGGCACTGATCAGCGATCACCAGCACAAAAGCAGTCAACTGGTGTTTCACCCGTCCCTGACCGACAGCGAGCGCCAACGCTTGATCGCGCTGTTCACTCAGCCCGCGCCTGAGCCGGTAGAGCCTTTCAAACTGCAAACCCCGATGATTGCCGACCTCAACGTTGATGAGTATCGCCGGGCGATCGAGCGCATTCAGCAGTACATTCAGGCCGGCGACTGTTATCAAGTCAACTTCGCCCAGCGCTTTCACGCACCCTGCCAAGGCGATTCCTGGGCAGCCTACTGCGCATTGCGGGCCGCGTGTCCGACGCCGTTTTCCGGTTTCCAGGCCCTGCCCGACGGCGGTGCAGTGCTGAGTCTGTCGCCGGAGCGCTTCATCAAAGTCAGCCAGCGTCACGTTGAAACCCGTCCGATCAAAGGCACGCGGCCACGAGGCCCGACCCCCGAAGAGGATGCAGCGAACGCCGCCGAACTCTTGGCCAGCCCCAAGGATCGCGCGGAAAACCTGATGATCGTCGACCTGCTGCGCAATGACCTCGGACGCACCTGCCGCACCGGTTCGGTCCGGGTGCCGGAGTTGTTCAGCCTGGAAAGCTATCCAAACGTGCATCACCTGGTCAGCAGCGTGACCGGCGAACTGGCGGATGACCGTGATGCCCTGGACCTGATCGCCGGCAGCTTCCCCGGCGGCTCAATCACCGGCGCGCCGAAGATTCGTGCGATGCAGATCATCGACGAGCTGGAACCGACCCGGCGCGGACTGTATTGCGGTTCGTTGATGTACCTGGACGTGCGCGGCGAGATGGACAGTTCCATCGCCATTCGCAGTTTGCTGGTCAAGGATGGGCAGGTGTGTTGCTGGGGCGGTGGCGGGATAGTGGCCGACTCCGAGTGGCAAGCCGAATATCAGGAATCGATCACCAAGGTGAAGGTACTGCTCGACACCCTGCAAAACCTTTAAAAGCTTCGCCAGCAAGCCGGCTCCTACAGGAATCGCGTACATCGCGAAGATGGCGACGACCTTGTAGGAGCTGGCTTGCCAGCGAAAGCGTCAGTCCGGCCGATTAAAGGCTCAAGGTCCGGTTCGAAGCCTTGATGAACTCCTGCTTCAACGCCTCAAACGTATGCACCGCCGGAAACTGCGGGAACTCGGCGATCACGTTATCCGGCGCATGGAATAGAATCCCCGCATCCGCTTCACCGAGCATCGTGGTGTCGTTGTAGGAATCCCCCGCCGCTATCACCCGATAGTAGAGGCTCTTGAAGGCCAGGACCGACTGACGCTTGGGATCTTTCTGACGTAACTGATAGCTCGTCACTCGCCCGCTTTCGTCGGTAATCAGACGATGGCAAAGCAAGGTCGGGAAGCCCAGTTGGCGCATCAACGGCTGCGAAAACTCATAGAAGGTGTCCGACAGGATCACCACCTGGAAGCGCTCGCGCAGCCAGTCGACGAACTCGATGGCGCCGTCCAGCGGCTTGAGCGTGGCGATCACTTCCTGAATGTCCGAAAGTTTCAGGCCGTGCTCGTCGAGGATCCGCAGGCGCTGCTTCATCAGCACGTCGTAGTCGGGAATGTCCCGGGTGGTGGCCCTGAGGGTTTCGATCCCGGTTTTTTCGGCGAAGGCGATCCAGATTTCCGGGACCAGTACACCTTCAAGATCCAGACAGGCAATTTCCACAAGACACTCCCATTTGTATTGATTATTGAGTCGAGCGAGCAAAAAGACTGCCGAACTCTAGCGACTCGGGCGGGCCTGCGCAACGCAGAGGGTGCCCCGATCTGCGCAGCTTTTTGTTACCATCGACCCCATATAGAGCGCCCAGCGCCACCGACCTGTAGGAAACCGCCCTGATGAGCCCAACGTTCGACGTCGTGGAACTCGCCACGACCTATGCCAATAAATCCGCCCAGGACATCCTGAAGCTGGCTTTTGCCGAGTTCGGCGATGAGCTGTGGATATCCTTCAGCGGTGCCGAGGATGTGGTCCTGGTGGACATGGCCTGGAAGCTGAACAAGAACGTCAAGGTGTTCAGCCTCGACACCGGTCGCCTGCACCCGGAGACCTACCGCTTCATCGATCAAGTGCGCGAGCACTACAAGATCGACATCGAACTGGTGTCGCCGGACTACACCAAACTCGAACCCTTCGTGAAGGAAAAAGGCCTGTTCAGCTTCTACAAGGACGGGCATGGCGAATGCTGCGGCATCCGCAAGATCGAACCGTTGCGCCGCAAGCTGTCTGGCGTGAAGGCCTGGGCCACCGGCCAGCGTCGGGATCAGAGCCCCGGCACCCGCAGCGCCGTCGCGGCAATGGAAATCGACACCGCGTTCTCCACTCCGGAGCGTACCCTGTACAAATTCAATCCGTTGGCGCAAATGACCAGCGAAGAGATCTGGGGCTATATCCGCATGCTGGAGCTGCCGTACAACAGCCTGCATGAGCGTGGTTTCATCAGCATCGGCTGCGAACCTTGCACCCGCCCGGTACTTCCGAACCAGCACGAGCGCGAAGGTCGCTGGTGGTGGGAAGAAGCCACGCAGAAAGAATGCGGGTTGCATGCCGGGAACATCATCAGCAAGGGCTGACCCCGATTCAACTTCGGTCTCGAGTGCTGCTCAAGCAGCACTAAACCGCTGCGCCAACCCCAGCTCGGCAAACTGCTCGATGATGAAATCGACGAACGCTCGAGTCTTGCCCGGCAGCAGTTTGTGCTCGGCGTAATAGATCGAAATGTTACCGTCATCGATGTACCAGTCCGGTAACACACGCTGCAACGTGCCCGCCTCCAGATAATTCACCGCGAACGGCATGCTCGCCAGCGCAACCCCCAAACCCTGAGCCGCCGTAGCGCAAGCCGCATCCGAATCACTCATGGTCATTCGCGCCTTGAGCATCAATGGGCGGCAGTGCTGGGGGCTGCGTCCGCTCAACTGCCAGGAACGCACACGTCCGGTTTGCGGCGAGCGAATCAGGATGCCGTCGTGGTGTTGCAGATCATCGGGCTCCCTGATCGCTTCGCGCCGAGCAAGATAATCGGCAGACGCCAGCAACACCCGATGCGCCGGTGCCAGCTTGCGCGCCACGACACCCTGGGGTAACTCAAATCCGCCACCAATCGCCGCGTCGAACCCCTGGGCAATCAGGTCAACCTGACGATTATCGAAATGCCAGTCCGGGTTGATCGCCGGATATCGCTGCAGAAATTCACCGAGCAACGGCACGACATACAACCGCCCGAACACCGTGCCCATGCTGACTTTCAAGGTGCCCGCCGGGAGACCTTCGGCGCTGGCCAGATTGGCCACGGCGTTCTGAATAGTCGTCAGGCTGGCGCTGACCTGACTCAAAAACAACTGGCCGGCCTCAGTCAGGGTGAGGTTGCGAGTGCTGCGCTGAAACAACCGCACACCCAGATTCGCTTCAAGTTTGGCCACGCTTTTGCCCACCGCCGCCGGTGTCAGGCTCAAGCGTCGCGCGGCTTCGGCGAAACTGCCGACTTCGGCGCTGCGCACAAAGCATTCGATACTGCTGAAGGTTTCCATGACACACCACTATAAACTTCTGGTTTACACAGACTATAGCAATGACCGTCTACACAGCCTGTAAACCAGAATCGATACTAGGCTCCATCAACCGGGACATCTCGCCTCGGGACTTTGGAGATCGACATGACTACTCAGAACCTCAGCGGCAAAGTGGCATTGATTCAAGGTGGCTCCCGCGGCATTGGCGCCGCCATCGTCACACGCCTGGCCGCTGAAGGCGCGAGCGTTGCCTTCACCTATGTCAGCTCCACCGCGAAAGCCGAAGCACTGCAAAACAGCCTTATCTCTCTGGGTGGCAAAGCCTTGGCGATCAAGGCGGACAGCGCCGATGCCGACGCCATTCGCAACGCGGTAAACGTGACGGTAGAGGCGTTCGGTCGCCTGGATATCCTGGTCAACAACGCGGGTGTTCTGGCCGTCGCTCCGCTCGCCGATTTCAAGCTCGAAGACTTCGACCAGACATTGGCCATCAACGTGCGCAGTGTGTTCATCGCTACCCAGGCGGCCGCGCAGCATATGACAGAAGGGGGACGCATCATCAACATCGGCAGTACCAACGCCGACCGCATGCCCTTTGCAGGTGGTGGCCCGTATGCCATGAGCAAGTCGGCACTAGTCGGTCTGACCAAAGGCCTGGCGCGTGACCTCGGCCCGCAAGGCATTACCATCAACAACGTGCAACCGGGCCCGGTCGACACCGACATGAACCCGGCCCACGGCGACTTCGCCGACAGCCTGATCCCGTTGATGGCGGTGGGTCGTTACGGTAAAGCTGAAGAAATCGCCAGTTTCGTCGCTTACCTCGTTGGCCCGGAAGCTGGGTACATCACCGGTGCGAGCCTGACGATCGACGGTGGTTTTGGCGCCTGACGCGGCAATACGAAGCAGGCTGGCGCGATAGCAGTGAATCAGACGACATCAATGTTATCTGGCCCCTGCCTTCGCCAAGCCCGCTTTCGGCGGTGCATTCAATCACAGCTGATTCGTTTAAAGATCACACAAGAAAAACCCAGCGTATGGCCGGGTCATAAAGGTTGACGCATAGACAAATTACCCCCCAGCCTCCTCATCCGCAGCAGCTCCCGAACTACCTGATTCTCCAGACCCACGCCCAGAATCGCTCTGTGTCGAACTGCCACCGCTCATCGACCCGCTCCCCTTTCCCGGGCTGGTGCTGCTCCCATCCGCATCGCCACCATTGCCACCACCGATCGACCCGGGTGGCAACGCATTCTCCGGCCCCGACTGGCCGGCGTTCATTTGGGTGGAGGGTGGCATCCCACCCTTGTCGACAGGCGACCCACTGCCAGACGATTGGGCAAACGTCATCGAAGAACCAACCGATAACAAACCGGCCACCGTCAACGCCATCAGTTTTGAACTGATCATGGTGCACCTCCTTTCAAAGTTGCATACCTGATCTGGCACCTGCGCCATTGACGGGGTGCCACTCAATCGACGAGCGTCCACAAGGGGCGAGGGTCAGCTCGGTTCCCCCGAACAGTCGTCTCCGGCAATGTCAGGATCATCAGGGCCCACCTCGACATCACCGCGCTTTGCATCATCGCTATCGCTCGGCACTTGTTCGACGCCTGCCTCGTCAGGCGGCCGTTGATCACGACTCAACGAATCGGTGGGCGACGGCAATGGATACTCTGGAGTTTCGTCAATATCGGAGTCTTTGGGATCAGTGTTCATTTGGCACCTCTCATCGAGCTTGAAATGCAGGCCCTGATGTTTCGAGGCTGGCACGATGAACGCGTTCGATAAAAAAGACCGCCGGTCACTGTTCGTCGTCCTCATCCGTTTCAGAATCTGTGTTGCCTACGTCGCCCGCATCATCGGCGTCGTTGAGCGGTACCGTCGCGTCGTCCATCAGCGAACCCGGGTCTTCGTTGCCGGGATCATTGATAAATGGCAGACCGCCTGGGCCTTTTTCTTCCCTGCCTTCGGTTTCCGGCGTCATGGTCAGCCTCAAAACATTCGGGGTGTATGAAGTTCGAGGCGGCCTGCAGAAAAACGTTCCGAAGCCCGACAGACAGAAACGAAAAACCCGGCACCAGGCCGGGTTTCTACTGTTGAGCGCTGCGGCTCAATGATGCTTGTTCTTGTGTTTGTTCTTGTGTTTATGACCCCCACCGGAATGTGAGTGGTCGTTGTCTGTTCCAAGATTATTGCCGACAGCACCGCCGGCCGCGCCGCCCAGGCCGGCGCCGATAGTTGATCCGGTCGACCCACCCAGACTGTTGCCGATCACCGAACCGCCGGCTGATCCCAACCCGCCACCAATTGCAGCTTCTGTGCGACTGCCCTTCGGCGCCGCGACCGCGCTGCCCGCTGCACCGCCTACACCAGCGCCCACGGCTGCACCGGTGCTGCCGCCCATTTGCCCACCGACGACATTACCCAACGCTCCGCCGAGACCACCGCCTACCGCAGCGTTGCCATCACCTGACGCCAGCGCGACCGGCGCAATCAATAATCCAAAAACAATCGCAGGCAACGTCCAGTGTCGAACATTCAGGCTCGTCGCTTCATTGCCTTGGGTTTTCGGGTACATGGCATGCCTCGCATTCTTCCAGGGTATGAAGCATTCGAGGTGTAAAAGCGATAAACGTTCATTAACGCAAAAACCCGGCATCAGGCCGGGTTTTTCGAATCGACAATCAGGATCAGTGACGCTTGTGACCATTGGCCAGGTTGCTGCCCACGCCACCACCCAATGCTCCGCCCAGGCCGGCACCGATAGTGGAACCGGTTTTGCCACCCAGGCTGTGGCCGATCACCGAACCACCGGCTGCGCCAACTCCACCACCGATCGCAGCGCTGGTGCGATGACCTTTTTTGGCGGCAACGGCACTGCCTGCCGCGCCAGCGACACCAGCACCAATCGCTGCGCCGGTGCTGCCGCCCATGCTCTGGCCAACAACGTTACCCAGGGCGCCGCCCAAACCACCACCGACTGCGGCAGTGCCGTCGCCAGCCATTGCACCTTGAGTAACCAAAAGGCCCAGAACCACAGCAGGCAGAGTCAAACGCATTACGAAAACCTCAAAAATAGAGCTAAACAAAAAGGGGGCGAGATTGAATGCTTTCGCGCAGACAATGTCCAGCACGCCGGTTCAACATCGCGATTGGCGATGGTTGGACAGCATTTTCGGGAAAGGTTTTATTACGGGCAAAAAAAAGCCCGCTGGGGAAACGGGCCAGGTGTTGCTTTCTAACGGATGAGCTGAGACTACGACGGCATCTGTGAAAACTTTGTGAAAAATGTTTCGCAGTTGACGGCTGGTTACAATTCCGTGCGGCATGAAAAACCCCGCTCAATGGCGGGGTCTGCTTTCGGATCAATCACTTCCTGGCGGGGGCAGGCACCCTGGGTAAAAATTTGCCCTTCTGCACCCGACAGGCTCGGGTCTTGATCCTGTCGACTTCCGTCTGGTCTTCGCCAAAACTGGCCACATACTGGGTTTGGCCGCACTGTACGTAGTTATTGATCGGAAACTCTGCGCCGTCGTCCTCGATGTACGGATCAGCCATCTCTTCACCCCTCTCAAAAACGGAATCGATACCGGCAAGTCCGGATTTGCCTGAAAATATCGACCACCAAGGGTTTTGAGACTAGCCGGTCACCACCAGACCCGCTGTTCAGATCACCCCATGCCCGACGAATGGCTCACGCCTGACTCATGCAAGTTTGACCGCTGTCCCGGTCACGAACACCACCACCATCCCGCCTTTACCGGCAGGCATGCTGATTTCAAAATCCAGCCCGACCACTGCATCCGCCTGAAGCGCCCGCGCCCGTTCCTTGATTTCGTCGGTAGCCTGCATCCGCGCTTCCTGCAATGCGCGCTCCAGCGTCTGGGAACGTCCGCCAAAAATGTCTCGCATCCCGGCAAACATGTCGCGGACAACGTTAATGCCCTGCACAGACTCGGCACTGACAATGTCCAGGTACGCCGTGATTTGTCGGCCTTCAATGGTGTGGGTTGTAGTGGTGATCATGAAGCTTCCTTTTTGAGAGTTCAGGCATTCACCCAAGACGCTTTAAACAGTTACGACCGCTGAAGCGACGGACGGGGGGCGGCTCTTGCCGATTTGAAATGGAGTCAGAAGAGTTTGATCAACACCGTCGTGACTGTTGCTACGATCCCGATCAAACCTGTGGCAACAGCCACCAGATACCAAAAAGTCTCGCGGGTCATCTTTCCAGCTTCGGCATTCAACTTGCGCTGCTCGGCCATGAGCTTGATGATCTCCACATGAATCTTTTCCAGCTCCGCCTGTTCCATGGTGAGGTCCTGCATAACGAATGTGTGTCCATCCTGGTGCTGGCACGTGCCAGTCACGTTGCCCTTCCATCCATTTTGTACCGGTGGGCGCAGTAACGAACACCCCAGCAGAACAGACCTTCGCAAGGCACTGAGTCCTCTACATAGTCCATGATGATTGGCTTTCAAGCGTAGAGCCCTACACGCCGCTCTGCTTTCCTACATAAAATTCAGATACAGCCTCGCCGGAACGCCCAAAATAACAGAGTGGATCCGCAAAAATATTACGTTCCAGATGCACAAAACCCCTGGCTTCTTTCGAAACCAGGGGTTTTGTTTACATCGAATTTGGCGGTGAAGGAGAGATTCGAACTCTCGATACAGTTTCCTGTATACACACTTTCCAGGCGTGCTCCTTAAGCCACTCGGACACTTCACCGTATCTCTTCAAACATGTTCTGTCTGTCGAGGCGCGCTAATGTAGTCGAAAGCATTTCTGTTGGCAAACATTTTTTGCAGAATTTTCATGCGGTTAACGCAATTCAGTGTTTTCGCCTGCGCAGGCCATGGCAAACCGGCCAATCTCCGGGGTCGCGCGCTTCTCTATATAGAGGGAAACAGGCAGCCAGCACAGCGCACGACGCTCGGTGGGCGGGAAAAGGGTGACTGGCGGGTCAGTCACGGCGCTTTACCTGGCCTGCAACGGTGGGTAACGTCTGCCCAACTTTACTGAAAGGAATAGCGTCATGAGTGAGTTGATTTCCTACCACCTCGAAGACGGTATCGCGACCCTGACCTTGAGCAATGGCAAGGTCAATGCCATCTCCCCAGACGTGATCGCTGCGTTTAACGCTGCGCTGGATCAGGCTGTGGCTGATCGTGCAGTGGTGATCATCACCGGTCAGCCAGGGATTCTGTCCGGCGGTTATGACTTGAAGGTGATGACAACCGGTCCTAAAGAAGCGGTGGCCCTGGTGACCGCGGGCTCGACCCTGGCCCGCCGCCTGCTCTCGCACCCCTTCCCGGTGATCGTCGCATGCCCTGGGCATGCCGTGGCCAAGGGCGCTTTTTTGCTGTTGTCGGCCGACTACCGCATCGGCGTCGACGGCGCCTTCAGTATCGGCCTGAACGAAGTTCAGATCGGCATGACCATGCACCATGCCGGCATTGAACTGGCCCGTGATCGCCTGCGCAAGTCGGCGTTCCATCGCTCAGTTATCAACGGTGAAATGTTCAATCCGCAGAGCGCCGTGGATGCAGGATTCCTCGACGTCGTGGTGTCGGCCGAGGAGCTTCAGGGCGCAGCGCTGGCGGCGGCTCGTCAACTGAAGAAAATCAACATGACGGCTCACAAGAACACCAAGCTGAAAGTGCGCAAAGCACTGCTGGAGACCCTGGATAACGCAATCATTCAGGACCAGCAGCATTTGGGCTGATCCCTTTGTTGCGATAACGAAAAGCCCGACCGTCGTGTTGGGCTTTTTCGTACATGACGCAGTTAAATGTCTGTAACCGCTCTAGGCCGCATCTGACCAACAAGTCGGAAACATGCGCACAAACATCGGCCATCTCCTACATCTGTAACGGCAATTGCCGAAAACAGTGCACATCCGTACACTGCGCCACCTTTTTGTCCCGGTGGGGCCTGTAAATGCTGTTTGTTTTACGTATGTCATTGATGGGCCTGCACTTTGTCATAGCAGGTGTGCTGGGTGTCGTGCTCGGTCTCTGCCGCCCGTTCAATCCAGACAACAGCCGCTTGTGCGCGCGCCTCTATGCATGGCCGGCCATGTGCATTTTGCGCCTGCGGGTCAAAGCCGACGTCGGGCCGTTGATGGATAAACCGGACAGCTGCGTGATCATCGCCAATCATCAGTCCAACTACGACTTGTTTGTGTTCGGCAACGTAGTACCGCGCCGTACCGTCTGCATCGGCAAAAAGAGCCTGAAGTGGGTGCCACTGTTCGGTCAGTTGTTCTGGCTGGCCGGCAACGTGCTGATTGACCGTGGCAATGCGCAAAAGGCGCGTCAGTCGATGTTGACCACTACCCACACCCTGCAAAATGAAGACACCTCGATCTGGGTGTTCCCGGAAGGCACGCGCAATCTGGGTGAAGAATTGCTGCCGTTCAAGAAAGGCGCCTTTCAGATGGCCATCGCTGCGGGAGTGCCGATCGTTCCGGTATGCGTCAGTACTTACGTCAAACACATGCGATTGAACCGCTGGCGCAGTGGGAAAATTCTGATTCGCTCGCTGCCGGCGATTCCTACCGCTGGATTGAGCCTGGATGACATGCCGATGTTGATGGCTCAGTGCCGCGAACAGATGCGCGAATGCATCGCGTCAATGGACCGGCAACTGCAAGCAGCCTGAAAAGAAAACCCGTCTGATGCGGGTTTTCTTTTGCCTGCAAACTTTTGCCAGCGAACTCGCCAGATTTCACTGACTCTCAAGTAGCAGACAAGGCTAAGCTGAACTTCCTCAGAACAGAAAGCTGCCAATAAAAGCTGCCAATAAGTGAATAAAGACCATGGGTAGAGTTGTTGCTGCTGCGGTTTACAGCGCGGGTAAGAAAGTCACCGATATCACCCTCGACGAAGGTGCGGCATGGGCCGCAAAGCCAGATCACTTCGTCTGGATCGGCCTGGAAGAGCCAAATGCAGAGGAACTGTTCAATCTGCAACGCCAGTTCAACCTGCATGAACTGGCCATTGAAGATGCCCTGGAAAAGCACAGTCGGCCAAAGCTTGAAACCTTTGGCGATGCACTGTTTATCGTTACGTATTCGCCCATTCGGGAAGACGGCAAACTCAAGTTTATCGAAACGCATATTTTTGCCGGAAACGGTTACATCATTACGGCACGCAACGGCCACTCGGCGTCCTACGCATCAGTCCGACAGCGTTGTGAGGCGCGACCGTTGTTGCTCGAGCACGGAGAAGATTTCGTACTCTATGCCATCCTCGATTTCGTCATTGAAAACTACCAGCCGATGGGTGAAGCGATCCACGCCGAAATCGACGAACTGGAACGCAATGTCATGTGCAGCTCCCTGAATGAACGCGATATTCAAAAGCTCCACAGCTTGCGTCGCGACGTATTGCGCCTGCGCCGATTTGCGGCGCCGATGGTGGAGATCGGCGAGGAGCTGCAAAGGCTGAGTTTCCCGTTCATCGACAAGAACATGCGTCCGTATTTTCGCGATGTGCAGATTCATGTCACGCGGCAGATGGAAGACCTGACAACGCTGGCAGATATTGCCAGCCAGACAATCGAAGTTGGCGTATTGCTTGAGGCATCTCGTCAGAGCGTGGTGCAACGCAAGTTTGCCGCATGGGCGGCGATTCTCGCGTTTCCCACGGCGGTGGCGGGGATTTACGGGATGAATTTCCAAAACATGCCGGAGCTGACGTGGCACTACGGATATTTTGCGGTGTTGGGGTTTATTACAGTGGGATGCGTGAGTTTGTGGGCGAGTTTCAAGAAGTCGGGGTGGCTCTGACAGACTTTGTGGCGAGGGAGCTTGCTCCCTCGCCACAGGTTAGGTTGCGCCTGTCAGATCACTTGGTTTGCCGCTTTGTGCGCCACAAACCGCATCATCCACTCGGCGACCGTGGTGCCGTGATGCTCCTGCTCCAGGCTCGCGATGCCTTTGGAGTAAACCGGTTCACCCAGTGCCTGCTGGCGAATCTCCAGCAACGCCCGGGAATAGTCGTGAATGAACTCTGGGTGGCCCTGGAAGCACAACACCTGATCATTGATGTGGTACGCGGCAAACGGGCAGAAATCGCTGGACGCGATCACCGTGGCGTTTTCCGGCAGTGAGGTCACCTGGTCCTGATGGCTGATCAGCAGGGTCAGCTCTTCGCGCACCGGATTCATCCACGGCGCCTTCGCCGCCAGCTTGTAGTTATGCGTGCCGACGCCCCAGCCCTGGGTCGCACGTTCGCTCTTGCCACCCAGCAACAGCGCCAGCAATTGATGACCGAAGCACACACCCAGCAGCTTGTCGCCGCGCTCGTAACGGGTCAGCAGGTAAGTCCTGAGGGTTTCGATCCATGGATCGGAGCCGAAGGAATCGGCCTTGCTGCCGGTCACCAGATAGGCGTCGAAGGTCAGCTCATCGTCAGGATAATCGCCCTGCACCACGTTGTAGATGGTGAATTCAGCGGCAATGGGCTGCTGCGAAAACAGGTGTTTGAACATCTGCCCGTAGCCCTGATATTGGTCGACCAATTCCGGACGCAGGTTGTCGGTTTCCAGAATGCAGATGCGTAACGACATAAAAAATACCTGACACGTGAAGGGAATAATGCACACCCAGAGCCTGCCTCGAAACACGGTGCCAAGGCAAGCCCCGAAATGCGTCGTTACCCCCTTAGAACAGCTCTCTTTTTGCTGCTTTCTCAAGCAACAGCGCAGGCGGCGCGAATCGTTCGCCGTATTGCCTGGCCAGATATTGCGCGCGTGCAACAAAATCCTGCACGCCGTATTGGTTGATGAACTGCAAGGCTCCGCCCGTCCAGGCGGCAAAACCGATGCCGAAGATCGAGCCGACGTTGGCATCCGCCGTCGAGGTCAGCACGCCCTCCTCCACGCAACGCACGGTCTCGATGGCTTGCACGAACAACAGGCGATCACGTACGTCCTTCGGCGAAATCTGCCCATCGGCCTTTTCGAAGCGGGTTTTCAGCTCCGGCCACAGATGCTTTTGCCCGCCTGCCGGATACTCGTAAAAACCACCTCCAGCCGCCTTGCCCGCACGCCTGAATTCGTTGAGCAGCACGTCAATCACGGCGAACGCCGGATGCGCTGGCAACGGCTTCCCTTCCGCTTGCAGGTCCTTGGAGGTTTGCGCGCGGATATGACTCATGAGACTGAGGGACACTTCGTCGGAGATCGCCAGCGGTCCTACAGGCATGCCAGCCTTGCGCGCCTCGGTTTCGATCATCGGTGCACTGACGCCTTCACCAAGCATGGCGATACCTTCGTTGGTGAAGGTGCCAAACACCCGCGATGTGAAGAAGCCGCGGCTGTCGTTGACCACAATCGGGGTTTTCTTGATTTGCAGGACGTAATCGAATCCACGGGCCAGGGTTTCGTCGCTGGTGTTGGCGCCCCTGATGATTTCCACCAACGGCATTTTTTCCACGGGGCTGAAGAAATGCAGGCCGATGAACTTGCTTTGGTCCGGTACTGCGGTAGCGAGGCCACTGATCGGAAGGGTCGAGGTATTGGAGGCGATCACGGCATCCGCGCCGACGACTTTTTGTGCCGCCAACGAGACCTTGGCCTTGAGGTCACGGTCCTCGAACACGGCTTCGATGACCAGATCGCAGCCACTCAAGTCAGCATCGATATCGCTGGGCCGGATACGGGCCAACACCGCTTCGCGCTGCTCGGCGGTCATTTGTCCGCGCGCGACCTTCTTGTCCAGCAACGCCGCCGAATGTGCCTTGCCCTTCTCGGCGGCGGCCAGGTTGATGTCTTTGAGCACCACTTCGATACCGGCCCAAGCACTGACAAACGCGATACCGGCACCCATCATTCCGGCGCCGAGCACGCCGACTTTACGGGTGACATAAGGGGCATAGCCCTGGGGCCGCGAACCGCCCGCGTTGATCTCGTTGAGCTGGAACCAAAAGGTGCCAATGAGGTTTTTCGACACCTGCCCGGTAGTCAACTCGGTGAAGTAACGGGTTTCGATCAAATGTGCGGTGTCAAAATCCACCTGGGCGCCCTCGACCGCCGCGCAGAGAATCTTTTCCGGAGCCGGCATCGTGCCCTGGGTTTTGCTGCGCAAGATTGACGGCGCAATCGCCAGCATCTGCGCAACTTTCGGGTTCGATGGCGTGCCGCCTGGAATTTGATAACCTTTTACATCCCAGCGTTGCACGACTGCTCGATTGGCGAAAATCCAGGCCCGCGATTTGGCCAGCAGTTCAGCGCCATCTGCCGCGAGCTCATCTATCAATCCCTCCTGTAATGCTTGCTGTGGCCGCACTTTCTTGCCTTCGAGCAAATACGGCAGCGCTTTTTCCAGGCCCAGCATGCGCACCATGCGCACCACCCCGCCGCCACCCGGCAACAGACCAAGGGTCACCTCCGGCAGACCAAGCTGCACCGACGGATTGTCCAGTGCGACCCGGTGATGACAGGCGAGGCAGATTTCCCAGCCGCCGCCGAGTGCCGCACCGTTGATGGCCGCGACCACCGGTTTGTCAAGAGTTTCCAGGGTGCGCAACTGGCGTTTGAGGGACAGCACCATGTCGTAAAAGGCTTTGGCTTCGGGTTTGCCGACCTTGATCAGCTCGTTGAGGTCGCCGCCAGCAAAGAAGGTTTTCTTGGCCGAAGTGATGATCACGCCCGCGATACTGTCTTTGTCGGCCACCAGCCGGGCGACACAGTCAGCCATGGCCTCGCGGTATACCGCATTCATGGTATTGGCGCTCTGGCCCGGCATGTCGATGGTCAGAAGGACAATCCCGTCCTGTGCCTTTTCGTAACGAATGGCGTGGGTCATGTAGGCGTTTCCTTGAATTCGGGGCTCAGAGGCGTTCGATGATGGTGGCAATGCCCATGCCGCCGCCGACACACAGGGTCGCGAGGCCGTAGCGCAGGCGTCGGGCTTCCAGTTCATCGAGCAACGTGCCGAGGATGGCGCAACCGGTGGCGCCCAGCGGGTGGCCCATGGCGATGGAACCGCCGTTGACATTGACCTTGTCCGGGTCGACAGCCATGTCCTTGATGAACTTGAGCACCACGCAAGCGAACGCTTCGTTGACTTCGAACAGGTCGATGTCTTCGACCCGCAATCCGGCCTTGGCCAGTGCCTTGCGGGTGGCCGGTGCAGGGCCTGTGAGCATGATGGTCGGATCGGTGCTGGTGACAGCCGTAGCGACGATCCGCGCCCGTGGCTGCAGGCCCAGCGCCCGCCCCTTGGCCTCGGAGCCGATCAGCATCAAAGCCGCGCCGTCAACGATCCCGGAACTGTTGCCAGGGGTGTGAACGTGGTTGATTCGCTCGACATGGCTGTAGACCCGCAGCGCGGTGGCATCGAAGCCCAACTGCCCCATCATTTCGAAACTTGGCTTAAGTTTGCCCAGGCCTTCAAGCGTCGATTCTGCGCGGATGAACTCGTCATGATCGAGCAGGATGATGCCGTTCTGGTCCTGTACCGGCACCAGTGATTTTTTGAACGAACCATCGGCGCGTGCCCGCGCAGCCTTTTGCTGGGAATGCAGGGCGTAGGCATCGACGTCATGACGACTGAAGCCTTCCAGGGTGGCTATCAGGTCGGCACCCACGCCCTGAGGAGTGAATTGGCTGTGCAGGTTGGTGGCCGGGTCCAACGCCCACGCCCCGCCATCACTGCCCATCGGCACCCGCGACATGGATTCGATGCCACCGACCACCACCAGATCTTCGAAGCCGGAACGCACCTTCATCGCCCCGAGGTTCACCGCTTCCAGCCCCGACGCGCAGAAGCGGTTGATTTGCACACCCGACACGCTGACGTCCCAATCAGCCACCTGGGCCGCGGTCTTGGCGATATCGCAGCCCTGATCGCCGATCGGTGTCACGCAGCCAAGCACCACGTCATCGACCTGGCGGGTATCGAGATCGGTCCGTTGTTGCAGGGCGGTGAGTAAACCGGCGACCAGGTCCACCGGTTTGACGCTGTGCAAGGCGCCATCGGCTTTGCCTTTGCCACGGGGCGTGCGTAACGCATCGAAAATCAAAGCTTGGGTCATGACGTCCTCGAACCGCAGTGCAGGTGGGCAAATTCAGAATGTTCACTCTTGGCCTGCGCCGAATTTGATTCAATGACCGCAACGCTCGCAGATGTTGACGCTCACGCTCAGACGGACGGTAGTCGTCTATCGGATTAACCGTTTCAGGACACGAAGCTGTCTAGCAAACGGCTGGCAAAGAAGCTGGCAATAAGCCTCATGCCTTTTTAAAAGCAAATTAGTTGAAGACCATATGAAATGGATCTAAGCCAAGCGCACCGCGGGCTCTAAGGTGAAGAGGTACGAAGTTGTCGTCGGGTTTTGCCGAGGCGCTCGTTCGTTACAGGAAGTGCAGTGTCCTGCCACCATGGAGCAATGCGGGCAGGCATCAGGAAATAACAATAAAGGCGGTCAAGCCATGTTCAAACAATCAAAAGTACGTCAAGCCGGTCTCATCCTTTTCGCCACTACGTTGTTGTTGATTCTGCCGAACCTGACCAAGGTGATCGGCTAGTCGCTCGTAAAAGCGCCACGGTTTTTTATATCGCCGAGATAAAAATGTGACTGGCTCCCTACCCGGGCCAGCATGGCTGTGCCAACCTTTGTGGCACTTGCACGACATGGACGGCGATCAATTGAAAATGCTCATTGCGTTGGGGGCCTTGCTGGTCGGGGCGCCCCTGTATGCCGCACAGCTGAACCTGGAGCTGGGCGCGAACAGTCGCACCTGGCAGACGGAGGAGTTGCTTAAGCACCCGCAAGTCCAGACCATCAACATCAGCAACGACGTTTCCTACAAGCGCGACATGAGCTATCGCGCCGTGCCCGTGACTGCGTTGCTGACTGACATCAAGCCTGAGGACCATCTACAAGCAGTGGCCCTGGACGGTTTTGCCGCCGAGATGGCCGCAGCACCTTTGCTCAGTTCGCAGGGTGCCCAGGCCTGGCTGGCAATTGAAGACCCGGCCAAACCGTGGCCGCCACTGGCCGAAGGCAAGCACAGCGCCGGGCCTTTCTATCTGGTCTGGACCAATCCGCAGGCCGGCAATATCAGCCCGGAGCAGTGGCCTTTCGAAGTCGCCAGCATCAAGCGCATGGCCCCGGTGGCGGAGCGTTTCCCTGCCCTGCTGCCTGATCCAGCGCTGAAGCCTGACGATCCGGTGAACAAGGGTTTTGCGTTGTTTCAGAAAAACTGCCTGGCGTGCCATCGACTCAATGGTGCCGGGGACGCGCAGTTCGGGCCCGACTTGAATATTCCGTACAACCCGACCGAATATTTCGGTGCGGACTTCCTCAAGCACTACATTCGCGATCCGCAGAGTTTGCGTCAGTGGCCGCAGGCGAAGATGCCGGGGTTTTCGGCGCAGGTGCTACCGGATGATGACCTGGGGATGTTGGTGGGGTATCTGAAGCATATGGCGGGGCGCAAGATTAAACCCTGACGCGCAATTCCCGGTAGGAGCTGCCGCAGGCTGCGATCTTTTAATCTTTGATACCAAAATCAAAAGATCGCAGCCTGCGGCAGCTCCTACAAGGGTGATCCATCAAATTATTGTTGTTGCACGCAAATCACCGGCACAGGCGTCGGTGACACCAGCACCTTGGCGTGCATCTGCTCGCAACCGCCGCCACGGCGCATGCCACGAACCGGGCAGGCATCCAGGTAATCCAGACCTACCGCAAGTTTCAGATGACGCTCGGGACGGGCCAGTTCATTGGTCACATCAAAGCTGTACCAGGCGTCATCCAGCCAGGCTTCAGCCCACGCGTGGCTAGCCAGGTGTTCGCAATTCTCACTGTACAAATACCCCGACACATAACGCGCCGGAATGCCCAGGCTGCGGGTACAGGCAAGAAACGCATGGGTATGGTCCTGGCACACGCCGGAACGTCCGGCAAAGGCCTGGGCCGCGCTGGTGTCGACCTCGGTCGAACCCGGCGTATAGGTCATGTGCTGATTGAGCCCATGCATCAGGTCGATCAACGCCGTGCGATCGCGGCGTAGCTTGCACTCTTTCTCGGCGAATGCACGCAAGGCGGCGTCGGCTTCGGTCAACCGGGTGAAGCGCAAGAACGGCAATGCCGACTGGCTCTCGTGCTCGGCCTCACTGAGTTCATCGATATCAACCTGGCCCCGGGCCCCGATGATGATTGCCTCGTGGGGTTCATCCATGGTCAACACGTGCAGAATGTTGCCGAAAGGATCGAGCTGCGCGCGCACCGGTCTGGGCAAGTCTAACTGCCAGCTGAGCACGTGCTGACGCTCGCTGTCGTGGGGTGTCAGCCGCAGGTACTGGATGCTCGCCCGAACCTGATCTTCGTAGTGATAGGTGGTCTCGTGGCTTATGGAAAGTCTCATGCAGCCTCCAGATAGGAACTGTGAATGGCATTGCCCAACTGGCGCACCAGCGGGATGAACTCGGTCAGCCAGGCGTGCAGGCCTTCGTCGAGAATTTCATTGATGCCGGTGTAGCGCAGGCGCGCGTCCATTTCCGCCGCCAGTCGTTGCGCGGGACGTCCATTGGCCCCCGGCAACTGGGCGAGGATCTGGTCGATTTCTTCCGTGCAGGCTCGCAGGGATCTCGGCACATCGGCCCGCAGCAACAACAATTCGGCGACATGCCGGGCACCCGGCGCGTCTCGGTAGATTTCGGTGTACGCCTCGAATGACGACAAGGCCCGCAACAACGCACTCCACTGGTAATAGGCGTGAGCCGTGCTGTCGCTGACCGCTTCCGCCTGATCACCCGCCATTTCGTAACGGGCATCGAGCAGGCGCAGGGTGTTGTCGGCCCTTTCGATAAACGTCCCCAGCCGAATGAAACGGAACGCGTCGTTACGCATGATGGTGCCGTAGGACGCACCTCGGAACAGGTGAGAACGCTCCTTGATCCACTCGCAGAAACGGCTCATGCCGTAGCGGCTGAGCCCTTGTTGGGCGATGCCGCGAATCTCCAGCCAGGTCGCGTTGATGTTTTCCCACATGTCGGCGGTGATTCGCCCACGTACCGCATGGGCACTGGCTCGCGCCGCACCGAGGCAGCTGTAGATACTCGCCGGGTTGGCCGCATCCAGGGCGAAGAAATGCAGCAACCGTTCGGCATGCAATTCGCCGTGGCGTTCGAGGTAATCATCCAGGGTGCCGGTAATCAACAACGGCATCGCCAATTCATGTAGACCGTTGCCACGGCCATCCTGTGGCATCAGCGACAGCGAATAACTGATGTCGAGCATCCGGGCGAGGTTTTCCGCCCGCTCCAGGTAACGCGACATCCAATACAAATCCGAGGCAGTTCTACTTAACATGTCAGGCTTCCTTCATTCCTCGACCACCCAGGTGTCCTTGGTTCCGCCGCCCTGAGAGGAGTTCACCACCAGAGAGCCTTCACGCAGGGCGACGCGGGTCAATCCACCGGGCACGACCCGGGTTTCACGGCCAGACAAAACAAACGGTCGCAGGTCGATATGGCGCGGCGCGATGCCGTTTTCGACGAACGTCGGGCAGGTCGACAGCGACAGCGTGGGTTGCGCGATGTAGGCATGGGGCTTGGCAATGATGCGCGCACGGAACGCTTCGATTTCCGCCGCCGTCGCCGCCGGCCCCACCAGCATTCCGTAACCGCCGGAGCCTTGGGTTTCCTTGACCACCAGTTCTGGCAGATTGGCCAGCACATGGGAAAGTTCAGACGGATTGCGACACTGCCACGTGGGAACGTTCTTCAGGATCGGCTCCTCGTCCAGATAGAAACGGATCATGTCAGTCACGAATGGATACACCGACTTGTCGTCCGCCACACCGGTGCCAATGGCGTTGGCCAAGACAACATTGCCGGAACGGTACGACGACAGCAGTCCCGGCACGCCGAGCATCGAGTCGGGGTTGAACGCCAACGGATCGAGGAACGCGTCGTCGAGGCGACGGTAGATGACGTCGACGGCTTTGGGCCCATCGGTGGTGCGCATGTAGACCTTGTCGTCCCGAACGAACAGATCCGCGCCTTCCACCAATTCCACGCCCATTTCCCGCGCCAGAAACGCGTGCTCGAAGAATGCGCTGTTGAAGCGCCCCGGCGTCAGCACCACCACGCTCGGGTTGTCGATCGGACTCGAGCTCTTCAGGGTGTCGAGCAACAGATTCGGGTAGTGGTCGATGGGGGCGATGCGTTGCGCCGCGAACAGCTCGGGGAACAGACGCATCATCATCTTGCGGTCTTCGAGCATGTAGCTGACGCCGCTGGGCGTGCGCAAATTGTCTTCGAGCACGTAATACGTCCCGTCGCCATCGCGCACCAGATCGACACCGGAAATATGCGAGTAAATATCGCGGTGCAGGTCCAAGCCCTGCATCGCCAACTGATATTGCTCGTTGGCCAACACCTGCTCGGCCGGAATGATGCCGGCCTTGATGATGCGTTGCTCGTGGTAGAGGTCGGCGAGGAACATGTTCAACGCCTTGACCCGCTGAATGCAGCCGCGCTCGACGACCCGCCATTCGCTGGCAGGAATGCTGCGTGGGATGGTATCGAAGGGAATCAGGCGCTCTGTCCCCTGCTCGTCCCCGTAGAGCGTGAAAGTAATCCCGGCGCGATGAAACAACAGATCGGCCTCGCGTCGCCGTTGTGCCAAAAGCTCGTCAGGCGTTTCGGCCAGCCAACGGGCAAACTCCCGATAATGCGGGCGAACCTGGCCGCCGGCATCGTACATCTCATCAAAATAGGTGCGGATCATGCCGTACTCCTTGTCACCCGGACATGCAGGCCTTCGCAAGGCCCGTGCCATCGGCATAAACGCTTTGATTTCAATCGGTTGGATAATCACAACGCATGCACCGCACCAATCCTGTGCGGTAATTGCCCCAACCCGATCGCCCCCGCTCCATTACAAGGCGTGATGAACGCCTACGACCAGCATAGCCGGTAGGAGCCGGCTTGCTGGCGATGGGGCCTATGAGTCATGTGCTGCACTTCAAAGACGCCTTTGCTGGCAAGCCAGCTCCTACGAAAAGCCGGAGAGTCGTAGCCTCATGATCGACGGCAAAAACGAAAACGGCCAACCCGAAGGTCAGCCGTTAGTGCTGGTTGTCACTGTTCATAAGCTTATGCGAGTCGCCCTCGTACCTCCTGTTTCACACCCCAGCCTTCGATAATGCCCCCCAACGGCTCGACCACCGCTTCGAAGCCCTGTTCGAAATCGCCGATGTCGTCGTAGGTGGCATACATGACTTTGCTCAACTCCAGCGCCCAGGCACCGTCGTCGCGCACACTGATTTGCGCATTCAGGGATTCACCACGATGGAAATGACCTGCCGCCCTGCGTGCCCGCTCCTCATCCGGGAAAATGGCGTAGAACTCGATGGGATGAAACCGCGAAAAATCAAAACCGCCTTCTTTCATGCGGCGCAACACGCTGCTGCTGATGTCTTCTTGATAGGCTGTGCTCATGAAACGTCCTCCGCAAAACGATGGATAGACTTTCCGTACTCCCTGCGCCCGCAACCGAACAGCGCGAGCGACGGCAACCGATGTGCCGACGGGAAACAAGCATGGAGCTGACAAGACCAGACCTTAGCGATTCGTTCGCTGATCTCGATTGCAGAGTAGCCCCAAGATAGAGGCGCTGCCAAGGTCTGGATGGGAATGCGACAGGCGTTGTTCAGATTGGCGTGATACTGCGGATTTCGATGCTGTTCTGGGTTTTCAGGTTTTTCACGCCTGCATCAGCGGTCCGCCCTTCCAGATCATTCAGATCCAGTTCAGCGGCGACAGGAAGGAAGCGTTCCTTGATGAGTTTGGCGGCCTGCTCGTGAGTCGGGCATTCCTCGTACTCGAAGACTTCGTCGATCGTTTCACCATGATCATCCACGAAAGTGACTTTCCACTTTTGCATTGGTGCCTCCTCGATCAAACCCGCAAATGGGCTTACCTCTATCTCGACCTTGTTAGCTGGCTAATCGTTCCGCCGGATCTGCACCCATCGCAGATCTCTGTAGGAGCGAGCTGCTCGCGAAAAACTTGAAAACGCCGCGTTAAATCAGACATCCCGCGTCATGGTTCACGTCCATCGCGAGCAGGCTCGCTCCTACAGGTCTGCGTTTCAAGGAATCAGTCGTTGCTTGGCTTGTTCACCGCTTGCAGCACGTACTGCGGCAGGGCGAAGGCGCCGATGTGGATTTCTGGATTGTAGTAGCGGGTAACGATGCCGCTGCCAGCGAATCGCTGTTGCAGGGTTTCGCGCGACAGTTTGCGATAAGCGGTGTTGGTCGCGCCCCAGGCGAACGTCATTGCGCCGCCGATGTAGGTCGGTACGGCGGCCTGGTAGAAGTGCCAGTCCGGGAACAGGCTGCGCAGGCGGCCGGCGGTAGTCTTCACTTCTTCGATCTGCATGAACGGTGTGCCGTTCTGCGTCACCAGGATGCCGCCCTCATTCAGGCAACGGTGGCAGGCCTGGTAGAAGTTTTCCGAGAACAGCACTTCGCCCGGGCCGATCGGGTCGGTGGAGTCGGAAATGATCACGTCGAATTTTTCGGTGGTGGTGGCGACGAAACGCATGCCGTCATCGATCACCAGGTTCAGCCGTGGATCATCGAACGCGCCCATGGAGTGGTTCGGCAGGAATTCCTTGCACATGTCGACCACGGTACCGTCGATCTCGACCATGGTGATGTGCTCGACGCTGCGGTGCTTGGCCACTTCACGCAACATGCCACCGTCACCGCCGCCGATGATCAGCACGCGCTTGGCCGCACCGTGCGCCAGGATCGGCACGTGGGTGAGCATCTCGTGGTAGATGAACTCGTCGGCTTCGGTGGTCTGGATCACGCCGTCCAGCGCCATCACACGGCCCATGCGCGGGTTCTCGAAGATCACCAGGTGCTGATGTTCCGTGCGCACTTCGTGCAGCAGTTTTTCCATGCGAAAACGCTGGCCGTAGCCTTCGTAGAGGGTTTCCAGGTAGTCGCTGGCGGGGATATTGCTCATGGGAAGTGCTCCGATGAATGCGGGTGGCAACGGACGGTTACCCGCCCATGATGGCCAATCGATCGGCTCGATTGACCGTGAAAGGCGCGCATTCTACGTTGCGGAACATGACAGGTCGAACCTCAGTTGATCGGCTTGCCACAATCCTGTGGGAGCGTGGCTTGCCCGCGATCGGATCGCCTCGGTTTATCTGGCAGACCCGCGTCGTCTGCATCGCGGGCAAGCCACGCGCCTACACGTTCAGTGCCGCTTGTTCAGAACTTGACGTTGCCTCGCGGCCCGGCGATAGCCCAGATGATCAATCCCAGTACGGGCAACAGCGCAATCAACAGCACCCAGACGATTTTCATCCCGGTGCCGGTGCTGCTTTTGACCACATTGATGATGGCCCAGATGTCCAGGACAAAGATGATCAAGGCAACCAGACTGTTGAACGTTGAACCCATGGTGACGCTCCCGAAAAGTGATATGCACCCTTAGGATAGACGGTCGTCGCAAAGGGTTCCCTTTGTTTGACAGTGTTGTGCTATCAGACGTGGATGGCCACTTTCAGGGCTTCCAGTGAAGGCGCGGCGGCGATGCCGACTTCGCTGCACAATTCCAGCACCCGTGGCACGTCGTTGCCGAAGACCAGTACCACTTGCAACTCGTCGTCCAGCAACTGGCTGAAATTCATCAGCGTGTAGCCGCCGTTTTCCTTGTTCAGGCTGCTCATCTGCACCTGGATGCGATTGAGCGCGGTCAAGGCTTCGGTCTTGGCCAGTTGTTTGGGTTTGATGTTGAAATCGATGCCCGGACCGAACGAGGCAACGATCTGCGCGAACAGGTCCATGTAGGTGTCAGCCTGGAACAGCACAGTCTCGGGCAGGCTACCAACCACGACCCACTCACCCAATGGGATCGGGAAGGTGTCGTCGTAATTGATGTCAGGATTGGCCGTCAGAAAAGCCGCTGGATCGGCGTAGGCCTGCGCCGCTTCGGCGGCGACCTTGAGGATTTCGTCTTCGCCCATGCACCCGGAGCTGATTTTGCTGATGAGTTCGACGAGTGCGGCTTTCATGGGCGGATCCTGTAGCGAAGGGAATTTTGAGGGCGCGAAGGATACCGCAAGGATAGGTTCAAATGACCAAAAAGATCGCAGCCTGCGGCAGCTCCTACATTGGGAAGGTGTCCCCCCGCAGGAGTTGCCGCAGGCTCGGGCCGCGTTCGGACAATCTTTTGAATCCAATCAACCCAGCATTTTTTCCAACTGAGCAACGGTATCGGAAGCCCCCATGGTTTTTGCCGCCTCCAGCGCCGTGATGCCATTGGCATCCTTGGCTTGCGGGTCGGCGCCTTTGCTGATCAGGTAGTCGACCACTTCGACGCGGTTGAACATCGCCGCCATCATCAGGGCCGTACGGCCATCGAAGGACGAACCTTCAACCGGTGCGCCGCCCTCGACCAACGCCTTGATCACCGACAGATCGCCTTTGAACGCGGCGCCGGCTATCGGGCTCTGGCCGTTGTCGTTGCGGATCTCCGGATCAGCCTTGTGCTCGAGCAGGACCTTCACCGTGTCCACGTGGCCGTGGTAGGCAGCCAGCATCAGCAAGGTGTCGCCCTTGTGGTTGCGCAAGTTCGGCGGCAGCCCTTTGCTCAACAGCGCGGCCATCATCGCCGCATCGCCTTCCCGAGCCTTGTTGAATACCTGTTCGGCAAATTCGGCAGCTTCTTCGGGGGTCATCTGGCGGCTTTTGTCTGACATCGGGCACTCCATTTTCTGTCATTCGTAAAAGCCGACAGTTTCCCGAGCGCGTCCGAGACTGTCACTTGTTTTTTCTCATGGGCCGCCATAGCCAGATTCAATAGCGGTACTTGCCGCTGTGAATGTCAGACACCATCTGCTCGGTTACCTGCACGTAAGTCTGCGTTCCCGGCAGCCACGCGTAGATCGGATCGTCACCGGTCTTGCCCGGATCATAGGCTTCGGTCTTGAGCCGGGTCTTCTGGTATTTGAAGGTACCCGTGGTGTCCATTTTCACTTTCACCCGCAGGAACAGCGGCACGGCATATAACGGCATTTGCTGCTTGGCGAAGGCCAGCAGTTCGCTGAAATCCAGCGTCGCCAGGGATTCGGCCGGCGTGATCGCTGCCATGCCGGCCCGGCCATTGGTGTTATGGATTTCCACGCCGTAAGCCACGGCTTCGCAAATCTGCGGATGTCGCAGAAGAATGTTCTCGACCTCGGTGGTCGAGACGTTTTCGCCCTTCCAGCGGTAGGTATCGCCCAGGCGATCGACAAACTGCGCATGACCAAAACCAATGTTGCGCAACAGGTCACCGGTATTGAAATAACGGTCGCCCTTTTCGAACACGTCGTGAAGTACCACCTTGGCAGTCTTCTGCGGGTCGGTATAACCGTCCAGCGGGGCCTTGTCGTCGATTTTTGCCAGCAACAGCCCTTTCTCGCCCTTGGTGACCTTGCGCATCAAACCCTTGGCATCACGGATCGGCGCACCGCTGTCGTGGTCATACGCAACCAGTTCCCAGGACATCAGGGAAAAACCGATGGTGTTGTCGAAATTCAGAATGTTGGTGAAGCCGATGTTGCCATCGCTGGCGGCATAGAGCTCGCAGATGTGATTCACCGCGAACCGGGTCTTGAACGCGCTCCACGCACCGGGTCGCAGGCCGTTGCCGATCATTTTCGTGACGCCGTGACGGCTGTCGTCGGCACTGGTCGGTTGGTCCACCAGGTAACGGCACAACTCGCCCACGTAGCCGATGGTCGTCGCACGGTAATGGCGCACGTCATTCCAGAACTGACTGGCGCTGAATTTGCGGCGGATGGCGAAACCAGCAGCGCCGCTGATCGCCGAACCCCAGCACACGCACAGGCCGGTGGCGTGATACAGCGGCAAGGTGCAGTAAACGATGTCGTCCGGCCCCATATCCAGGGCGATCATCCCGAAGCTCGCGGAGCTGCGCATCCAGCGGCCATGCTTGAATACGCCGGCCTTGGGCAAGCCCGTGGTGCCCGAGGTGTAGATGTAGAAACAGGGGTCGTCGAAGAAAATCTGCCGACTGCTGAGCGGGTTGTCGCTCGATTCATCGAGGCTGGCGGACATCAGGTTGATGAAGCCGTCGGGGGCGATGCCGGGCTGGCGAGAGGTGTCCTTGTCGGCGACAAACCAGTTGCGTGTTGCGTCGATCGCCACCCGTTCACGGACCGTCGAATAGACCGGGAGCAATTCTTCACCGACGATAATCGCCTTCGGTGCCACCAGGTTCAGGCTGTGAATCAGGGTGTCGCGGGTCAACGAAGTATTGACCAGCGCACTGATCGCGCCGACCTTTGCCACGGCCAGAATCGTGACCAGCAACTCGGGACGGTTTTCGATGAACACCACCACCGCATCGCCCTTGCCGATGCCTTGGCGGGCCAGGTGATGGGCGATGCGATTGGCCCACTGGTTGACCTCGGTGTAGCTGAGCGTCACCTCGCCCTGCAACAATGCCGGGCCGTCGGGGTTGCGCAACGTAGCCTGCTCGAAGCTCCAGCCCAGGCCACAGGACTGGGTCGGGTCCGTGACGTTCGCGACTTTCATGCCCTTGACCACCCGAGGGATGGCCTTGGCAATGGAAGGTAGCTTGCGGAGCATCATGCTCCAGGTAATCGTGTCCTTCGAGGTACGGCTCATGCTTGCTCCCGTTCGATCTTCTTATTGTCGGGCAACGCTGATTGAGCCCGAAAATACGTCAACGGTTCTTGAGCTGTACACGCGGTTTTTGAAATGTTTTGTATCTGCGTGGTTTTGATCGACGATCCGAATTCCGTGTTGAACCTGGCCTGGTGCATTGGTTCCATCGAATCGGCGAAGGACCTCGCAAAATGCAGGATGCACGATGGCCATTCATGCAGATTGCACGAAACCGAAAATAACCATAAAAACTAAGTTATTGTTTTATATGAGGTTTTTACAATTTCGAATGCTGGCACATTCAGTGCAACCCTTCTCCGCATGCTTGCCATCTAAAGCCAACGGAGCTGAAAAACATGAACTTGATCCAGGAAAAATTTTCGTCCTTGTTCTCCAACTTCGAAGTCGCCACCCAGAATCGGCCCGACGGCGGAATTCTGCTGACGCTGAGTGCTGAGGGCAAAGTGTTCAAGCGTTCGATTTCCTATCAGCAATTGCACAATGGCGACCAGCTGTCGTGGGTCATCAGTGCCATCCGCCGCGACCTTGCCGAACAGGCCAGTGAACTGCCGCAGATTTCCATGCTGCAAAGTCAGCAACGCTTTGCGCTGCCGACTTATCACTCGCTGTAAGGCTTAAAACAACTGTAGGAGCGAGCTTGCTCGCGATAGCGGGGTGTCAATCAACATTGATGTTGAATGACCGGTCGCAATCGCGAGCAAGCTTGCTCCTACAGGTTGTGTAGCGTTTGGAAGGCAGCAGGATCTATCCGCGCAAAGCTGACCACGGTGACATGTCCTGTTAGTTCCCCGCCCTCACGGGCCAGGCCGCAAGTGGCCATTCCCGCTTCGCGTGCGGCGTCCAGTTCTTCGACGATGTCTGACAGAAACAGAATCTGCCCCGCCTCGACGTTGATCGCCTGCGTGATGTTGGCGTAGGACTGCGCCTCGCGCTTGGGTCCTGACGTGGTGTCGAAGTAACCACTGAACAGCGGCGTCAAATCCCCCGCCTCTGAGCAGCCGAAGATCAGGCGTTGAGCCTGGATCGAACCGGACGAGTACACAAACAGTTGATAGCCGTCCTGATGCCAGCGTTTGAGCGCTTCAACGGCGTCCGGGTACACGTGGCCCTTGAGTTGTCCGGCGTGATAACCCTGTTCCCAGACCATTCCCTGCAAAGCCTTCAATGGCGTGGCCTTGCGGTCCTCGGCGATCCAGCCCAGCAGGATCTCTATGACGCGTTCGACGTCAGCATCGGGCTCGTTACTGTCGCTGCGAACGGCGGCCAGTTGTTCGGCTACGTCGGCACGCTCGGCGTTCTGGCGGACAAAGTCCGGCAGGTGCTTGGCGGCATAGGGAAACAGCACATCGAACACAAAACTCACCGCGCTGGTGGTGCCTTCGATGTCGGTAAGGATCGCTTTGATCGGCATCGATTCAGTCCTCAAGACGCGGGAATTGGTCGGCGATGTCTTCGCCGGTGAAGTTGGCCACCCAGCCTTGCGGGTTATTGAACAGACGGATCGCGATGAAATGCGGATGCTCGCCCATGTCGAACCAGTGCCTGGTGCCGGCCGGTACCGAGATCAGGTCGTTTTTCTCGCAGAGCACCGCGTAGACATAATCGTCGATATGCAGGGTAAACAAGCCACGACCGGCGACGAAAAAACGTACTTCGTCTTCGCCGTGGCGGTGTTCGTTGAGGAACTTGGCGCGCAGTTCGGCTTTTTGTGGATGATCGCTGTCGAGGCTGATCACATCGACGGTGATGTAGCCGCGTTCGCTCATCAATTGGTCGATTTGCGCCTGATAGGCGGCGATCACTTCTTCCTGGCTGGCGCCCGGCTGGATCTTCGCAGCGGCTTGCCAACGGTCGAAACGCACGCCTTGCTCGGCCAGGGTCGAGGTGATGTCTTCGAAATGGGTCAGCACCTTGTTGGGGATTTCAGGGCTGGAAACGTGATAAACGGACAGGCTGCTCATCAGGGCAACTCCTTAACGGTTCATGCTTTAACGTTCAAGAGCGAGCGCATCTTCAGCTCGCACTCGAACAAAAATTCAAAGGCCTCGATCTGCCGCAGGGCATCGCTCATGCGCGCCCCCCAGGTGTAGAGGCCGTGGCCGCGAATCAGGTAACCGACGCAATCGGGATGGGCGTCGAGCCAAGGCTGCACCTTGGCGGCCAGGCGCGCAATGTCCTGGTCGTTATCGAAAATCGGCACCCGGACCCGGGATTCGTGGGTGGTCACACCGCTGAAGGCCTTTTGCAGTTCGTAGTCTTCGAACTCGATGAAATCTTCTGGCGTCAGGCGCGACAGCACCGTGGCATTCACCGAATGGGTGTGCAGTACCGCGCCGATCTCCGCACGCCAGCTATAGAGCTGGGTGTGCAGCAGGGTTTCGGCAGACGGTTTTTTGCCCGGTTCAAGGCTGTTGCCCGAGAGATCCGTGGCCAGCACATCGTCCATGCCCAACTGGCCTTTATGCTTGCCGGAGACGGTCAGCAAGGCTTGGCTCGGCGACAAACGGGTCGAATAGTTGCTGCTGGTGGCCGGCGACCAACCGCGGCCATACAGAAAACGCCCGGCGTCGATGATTTCCTGGGCGAAGTGTTCACGGGTAAGGCTCATGGCCTGTCCTCTTGCATGCATGTGGCAATGATAACGGCAGCCGCTACGGCTGCGAGGCTGGCAATACTAAAGGTCAATGCGGCGCCGAGGGCGCTCCAGCTATAGCCGGCGTACAACGCGCCCAATGCACCGCCGGTGCCGGCCAGTGCAGCGTACAACGCCTGACCTTGCCCTTGCTGGCGCGCACCGAAGCTACGTTGCACGAATGAAATGGCAGCGGCGTGAAAGCTGCCGAAGGTCGCCGCGTGCAATACCTGGGCAAACAGCAGCACCCACAAAAACTCGGCCAACGACCCGAGCAGCAACCAGCGCAGCGCCGCCAGCAGAAAACTCGCCATCAGCACCCGGCGCAGGGAGAACCGCGTGAGGATCTTGCTCATGGCCAAAAACATCAGAACCTCGGCGACTACGCCGACCGCCCAGAGCAGGCCGATCACGCCGCGGCTGTAGCCCAGACGCTCAAGGTGCAGGGTCAAAAACGTGTAGTACGGACCGTGGCTCATCTGCATCAGCGCCACGCAGCCGTAGAACGCCAACACGCCAGGGTTGCGCAACTGTTTGAGAAATCCCTCTCCCGCCACCCGGTTGCCCGGTGCCGGTTGGGCATTCGGCACCCACAGGCTGCTGATCACGATGCCTGCCATGATCAGCGCCAGCGCCGACGGATAGATGTCCAGGCTCAGCCATTCGAACAACCGGCCCAGCGCCACCACGGTGATGATGAAACCGATGGAGCCCCACAAGCGAATCTGGCTGTAGCGCGACGTCTGACCCTGTAAATGCGCGAGGGTGATGACCTCGAACTGTGGCAACACCGCGTGCCAGAAAAATGCGTGCAAGGCCATGACCATCGCCAGCCACGCGTAGGTCTTGCTGAAGAAAATCAGCGAGAAAGTCAGTAGCGTGCACACCGCGCCGAAACGCACGATGGCCAGCCGCCGCCCTGTGTAATCGCCCAGCCAGCCCCAGATGTTCGGTGCCACGCAGCGCATCAGCATCGGGATCGCCACCAGCTCGCCGATGCGTGCGGCGCTGAAACCCAGATGATCGAAATACAGCGCCAGAAACGGCGCCGTCGAACCGAGCAAGGCGAAATAGAACAGGTAAAAACTGGAGAGCCGCCAGTACGGCAGCGCCGCTGTCGTCATCAGACAGCAGCGGCTTTGTGGTCAGCCATTAAAGCTGACCCAGCACCGGCGTGCTCACCCGCACATCGGCGTTCTGCCCACGGTGACGCAGCAGGTGGTCCATCAGCACGATGGCCATCATCGCTTCGGCAATCGGCGTGGCACGGATGCCGACACACGGGTCGTGGCGACCCTTGGTGATGACCTCGACCGGGTTGCCATGGATGTCGATGGAGCGACCCGGCGTGGTGATGCTCGAGGTTGGCTTCAACGCCAGGTGAGCGACGATCGGCTGACCGGAGGAAATACCGCCGAGAATGCCGCCGGCATTGTTGCTGAGGAAACCTTGCGGGGTCATTTCGTCACGATGTTCGGTGCCGCGCTGGGCAACGCTGGCGAAACCGGCGCCGATCTCAACGCCCTTGACCGCGTTGATGCTCATCAGCGCATGGGCCAGCTCCGCGTCGAGACGGTCGAAAATCGGCTCGCCGAGGCCCGGCATCACACCTTCGGCCACCACGGTGATTTTCGCGCCGACCGAATCCTGGTCGCGACGCAGCTGGTCCATATAGGCTTCCAGCTCAGGCACTTTGTCCGGGTCCGGGCTGAAGAACGCGTTCTCTTCCACCGAATCCCAGGTTTTGAACGGGATTTCGATCGGTCCGAGCTGGCTCATGTAGCCGCGAATGACGATGCCCTGGCTGGCCAGGTACTTCTTCGCAATCGCACCGGCAGCCACGCGCATCGCGGTTTCGCGGGCCGAACTGCGACCGCCGCCGCGATAATCGCGCTCGCCATACTTGTGGTGGTAGGTGTAGTCGGCGTGGGCCGGGCGGAACAGATCCTTGATCGCCGAGTAGTCCTTGGACTTCTGATCGGTGTTGCGGATCAACAGGCCGATGGCGCAACCGGTGGTGCGACCTTCGAACACGCCGGAAAGGATTTCGACTTCGTCGGCTTCCTGGCGCTGAGTGGTGTGGCGGCTGGTGCCGGGCTTGCGGCGATCCAGGTCGCGCTGCAGATCCTCAAGGGAAATCTCCAGGCCCGGCGGACAGCCATCGACAATGGCGACCAACGCCGGACCATGGCTTTCGCCCGCGGTGGTGACAGTGAACAGCTTGCCGTAGGTATTGCCGGACATGCAGGACGCTCCGTGAAATGAACCTGAATACGTAATGCGCGCCAGTATACGCAGGCTACCCAAGTAGTTCATCCTCGAACCTTATGGGTGCCTGCGAGTCAAACCGGCATCTTGTTAATGATGGCGTGATGATGCTGCGAGTTCTAGCCTTGAGCCTTACCCTGATTTCCGGCTTCGCCCAGGCGACTGTCCTGCAACGACCAATCACATTGGATACCGGCACGGGTGAGCTTTTTGGCTCGCTTTTGCTGCCAAAGTCCGACAACCCGGTGCCGGTTGTCCTGCTGATTTCCGGCTCAGGCCCTACGGATCGCGACGGAAACAACTCTGACGGCGGCCGTAATGACAGTCTCAAACGACTGGCCTGGGTGTTGGCCAAACACAACATTGCCAGTGTGCGTTATGACAAACGCGGCGTAGCGGCGAGTCTGGCGGCGACCCCGGACGAACGCAACCTGTCCGTGGAAGCCTACGTGGCCGACGCTCAAGCCTGGGGCCGCAAGCTCAAGACTGATCCGCGCTTCGGACAATTGATTCTGCTCGGGCACAGTGAAGGCGCCTTGATCGCGAGCCTCGCCGCCCCGAGTGTCGACGCGGCGGGGGTGATTTCCCTGTCCGGCAGCGCCCGCCCCGTGGATGAGGTCATTCGTCAGCAATTGAGCAATCGCCTGCCTCCCCCGCTGATGTTGCGCAGCAATGAACTGCTCGACAGCCTCAAGGCCGGGAAAACCAACGACAATGTCCCACCGCAACTGCAAGTGATTTTCCGCCCGAGCGTGCAGCCGTACCTGATTTCACTGTTTCGCCAGGACCCGGCAGCCGCGTTCGCCAAGCTGAAAATGCCGGCGTTGATCATTCAGGGCAGCAACGACATCCAGGTCGGCGTCAATGATGCGCGGCTGCTCAAGGCCGCCAAACCGGACGCCGAACTGGTGTTGATCGAAGGCATGAACCACGTCCTGCGCATCGTGCCCAACGACGTCAAACGCCAGTTGGCCTCCTACAAAGATCCGAATTTGCCACTGGCGGCGGAACTGGGCACACGAATCCTCGGGTTTATTGACGGACTTCGCTCCAGTTAACCTCTTTTTGCCCTCCAGTCTTGAAGAAAACGGCCGATAAGCCTTTGTCGCCAGCACACACGCTGGCGGCAAGCAGAGCTTGGACAGGACTCGCCGTTATGACTCAAACCCAGACCTCACCCGACACCAGCGCTGAAGTAGACGTACCGCCAGCGGTCGAGCTGCCGTGGGCGGACGTCCACGCCGAGCACAACAAGATGCTCCGTCTGGCGCCGTTGCAGACTGACCGTCACACCGGCGGTCGGCCCTTGCGCTTTGTCGAGTTCGGCTACGCCGAGCGCAACGACAAGGAACGCAGCCTGATGCGCATGAGCATCACCCTGCCCGGCCAGCGTGTGCGCAAGGAACAGAATCACCTGGACGTCTGGGTCGACCACGGCGAAAAACGCGTGCATTTCGGTCCCGACAGCGGTCTGCAGATTGAACCGGTGAACCGAGGTATCGGCCGATTCATGGCGGCCCATGGCATTGCCTGGGCGAAGAAGCGCTGGCCCGCTTACACCATCGATGGCATCGACCTGAACAACAAAGACGCACTGAACGAAGGCACACGCCTGCGCCGCGATCACTTTTTACGTGTGCACGGTTTCGACGTGGTGTACGCCGATGCCCAACATTTGAAGGGCAGCATCGAGGACGTGAAGGTCGGCGAATTGCTGGCGGACTGGAACAGCGAAAAACTGCAAGTCGTGGAAATTCTCGAAGCGGCGCAGATGCTCCAGCAGGCCGAGCAGAACCTGGCCGAGCAGGAAGTCAAACTCAAGAAGCATGAAGAAAAAGTCAGCAAGTACAAACGCGAAGACGCCGGGTTGCGCTTTACCATTACCTGCCTGGTGGCGTTTGCGGTGTTTCAGGCAGGGCTGCTGATCTGGATCGCCACGCATCGTTGACAGCTGTAGGTCGCATGCTCAGTGCTTGCGCAACCACTCGATGAACAGCGCAAACAGCTCCGACTGAGAACCGACCTCCAACTTCAGGTAAAGGTTCTTGCGGTGCATGCGCACGGTTTCTGGAGAGATGCTCATCTGGCTCGCCGTGGACTTCACGGAGTGACCGCGCAGAACCATGTGCGCCACTTCTCGCTCGCGTTCGGTGAGCAACTCACAACCAAACTGCTCGAAGGCCGCCTGCACCCGGTGCTTGAGATCACCGCCCTCCCCGAATGCCTGCTGGCCTTGCCGGGTGGCGCTGCGCTGTAGACCACGACGTCCGAACTCGCTCACAAACTCGCGCACCAATGGCTCGACCGCCCGCAGCAGGTTCAGTTGCTCAGCCCGCAGGATTTCCCCGCCGAAGCCCTGGAACAGGCTGACCGATATCTGGCTGTCATGGCCGGTATCGACCAGATAGAAACTGTCTTCGGAGCTGCCTGCCTTCAAGTAGTAAGTCTTGTAGTACTCACTGTCGAAGAAATTGTCCGGGGCGATTTCTTCCAGGTGGTAGAAACCTTGAGCCAGGCCCTGCTCGACCGCCAGGCAGAACGGATCGAGCAAGTAGCCGCCGGAAAAATAACGGTCGATGATCGAGTCGCGGTACTGCTCGGCAATTCCGCGCTGATACAGCAACTGTGGCGGTCGATCCCTGTGTTCAAGGCTGATCATCACCGACTCGATGCCCACCAGATGCCCGAACGCCGACGCCAGGTGGCGCAGGGCGTCGGGCTCGTCGACCTGGGCGAAGGCGTCGCGCATGTCCCCATGCCAGCGGTGCAATGCGCCAAAGGTCAGGGCAATCAACGTATCGTCTTGTGCTTTGCTCATGCCCCGCAGTCTAGCGGGTGAGCCAACCCTTGGTAAGCGTGCGCCGGGCAACGTCATTGGCCACCGTACTGGCCGCTGGCCTGAAGTTCGGCCGCTACTTCCAGGATGCACTCGCGCAAAGTCTCGACGATTTCATCGACCTGAACAAACGTCAGGATCAGCGGCGGCGACATCACGTTGAGGTGCATGATCGGTCGCACCAGCAGGCCCCGTGCCTGGGCCCGGACGTGAATCTTCTCGCCGATGTTGATCTCATCGGCAAACAGCGCCTTGGTACGTTTATCGGCGACAAACTCTACGCAGGCCATGAGTTTCTGGCAGCGCACGTCACCCACCAGCGGCAGGTCCCGCAGGGTCGCCAGGCGTTCTTCGAGGTAGGCGCCAACGGTGTCGACATGGGCCAGCAGGTTTTCCCGCTCGATGATTTCAATGTTTTTCAGCGCCGCCGTGCAGCACACCGGATGGCCGCTGTAGGTGAAACCGTGGGTGAAGCAGCGACCCTTGCCCGGTTCGGCGATGACTTTCCAGATGCGGTCGGAAAAGATGCAGGCGCCCAGCGGCAAGTAAGCCGAGGTCAGGCCCTTGGCCGTGGTGATGATGTCGGGCTGCACGTCGAACACATCATAAGAGGCAAAGAACTTGCCCAGGCGTCCGAACGAAGTCACCACTTCGTCAGCGACGAACAGAATGTCGTAGCGCTGGCAGACGTCCCACATGCGTTTGAGATAACCCTGGGGCGGAATGATCACCCCGCCCGAGCCCATGATCGGTTCGGCGAAGAAGCCGGCGACCTTGTCCGCGCCAATCGACAGGATCTTGTCTTCGAACTCCTTGACCAGGAATTCGAGAAACTGCGCATCGTCCATGCCGTCCGGCGCGCGGTACGGGTTGGGGTTGGAGACATGGTGGATCAGCGGGTTGGCGTAATCGAACTCCGGCACCCGGTCGGCGGCCTTGTTGCCGATCGACATGGTGAGCGTGGTCGAGCCGTGATAGGCGTTGAAGCGCGCGATGATGTGCTTCTTTTCCGGTTTGCCGCGGCAGTTCTGGTAGTACTGGATCAGCCGGTACGCGGTGTCCACCGCGGTGGAGCCGCCGGTGGTGAGGAACACATGATCGAGGTCGCCGGGGGCCAGGCTGGCGAGTTTCTCGCACAACTGGATCGCAACGTTGTTGGACATGTCGGAAAACGGATTCGAGTAGGCCAGTTGCCGCACCTGATCAGCGATGGCCTCGGCCATTTCTTCACGGCCCAGGCCGATGTTGGTGCACCACATCCCGCCCACGGCATCGAGGAAACGGTTGCCCTGGGTGTCGTAGATGTAGGCGCCATCGCCAGCGACGATGTTCAACGAACCTTGTTCAGCGTGTTCGTCGAACACGTGATAGCCATGCATGTGATGGGCCTTGTCGGCCTTGACCAGCTGAGACTCGTCCGCTGGCGAAAAAACGGTGTGTGTTGGCGTCGCCATAAAAAAACCTCTAAGCGAATTGACTAACGATCGAACAAATCAGATCCCGCTTTTCACCGTGCTCCAGACCCGGGTCATGGCGCGCATGTCCTTGGCGTCCTGGGTCTTCTGTGGAAACAGTCGCTCGCGGGTTTGCGCGTCGGGATAGATCGCCGGGTTGTTGCGCACGCTGGCGTTCAACAACGGTGTGGCCGCCGCGTTACTGTTGGCGTAATTGATGTAATCACTGACGTCGGCCATCACCTGTGGCTGCATCAGGTATTCCAGAAACCTGTGTGCGTTGGCGACATGAGGCGCGTCGGCCGGGATGTACAGGTTGTCGAACCAGATCAGTGAGCCTTCCTTGGGAATGAAGTAAGCGAGGTCGATCTTTTTCTTCGCTTCTGCGGCGCGGGCCATCGCGGTGGCATAGTCGCCCGACCAGGTCATCGCCATGCACACATCGCCATTGGGCAGGCTGGTCAGGTAATTGACCGAGTCGAACTTGCGGATGAACGGCCTGACCGACAGCAGCAATTCCTGCGCGGCTTTCAGATCTGCCGGGGCGGCGCTTCGAGGGTCACGGCCCAGGTACTTCAGGGCCAGGGGAATGACTTCGGTCGGGGCATCGAGCAGCGTCACCCCGCAATCGGCGAAGCGCGAGACGATTTTCGGGTCGAAGATCATCGCCAACGAGCCGATGGGCGCGTCGGGCATGCGCTCCTTGATCTTGTCAACGTTGTAAGTCACGCCGTTACTGCCCCAGGTGTAAGGCGCCGAGTACGCGGTACCTGGATCGAACCCCTGTTGGTCCTCGAGAATTTTCGGGTCAAGGTTGCTCCAGCTCGGCAGCAGCTTTTTATCCAGTGGCTGAAAGACCTTGGCCTTGATCAACGGCGGCGCGAGCGAGGCATTCAACACGATCAGGTCATAACCTGAGTGACCGGTGAGCAACTTGGCCTGCACCGTTTCGTAGGCATCGAAGGTGTCGTAGATCACCTTGATGCCGGTGGTTTTCTCAAAATCTGCCAGGGTTTTTTCACCGATGTAATCCGCCCAGTTGTAGAGCCGCAGCGTATTGGCGTCGTTCACCTCGGCGGCGTAGGCATTGAGGGTCAGCGGTACAACAAACAGACTGGAAATCACCTTAAGCAGTGTCTTGCCCATAGCAAATGCACCTTATCAAGCGAGTTCGGCTCTGGATGAGCGGATGTGTTCACTATTGGTGGATTCGCCGGGCGGCACCATACCCCGAATGGGTGTGTGCCCTGTTTTACCCGGCGGCATGGCAAAAAGCGGCAGACCAGTTGACCCGTTTAGCCATAGATCCCGAGTTTGTCCGACGCTTAAAGTGGCGGCCTGATTCGACCAACCTGGGCATTCAATGACTGACCTGATCAAACACGAGCGATGTGACGGCGTGCTGACGCTGACACTTGACCGTCCCGACAAGCTCAATGCGCTGAACAACGCCATGTACATGCAGTTGGCCGATCTGTTGCTGGCCGCTGACGAAGACGAGCAAACTGGCGTGATCATCCTCACCGGTGGCCCGAGCTGTTTTACCAGCGGCAATGACCTGGTGGATTTTCTCCAGCATCCGCCAACGCATCTGGACAGCCCGGCGTTTCGCCTGATGAAGGTGGTCACGCGCCTGCAAAAACCGCTGATCGCGGCGGTCTGCGGGGCGGCTGTCGGCATCGGCACCACGTTGCTGCTGCATTGCGATCAGGTGTTGGTCACGCGCAAAGCCAAGCTGCGCATGCCGTTCGTCAATCTGGGCCTGTGCCCCGAATTCGGTGCCAGCCTGTTGCTGCCTCGTCGACTCGGCCACGCCCGAGCCGCACGCCTGTTGTTACTGGGCGACAGCCTCGATGGCAACGAAGCGGTGGCGTGGGGCCTGGCCAACGAAGCGTTCGACGACGGCGAACAATGCCTGGCCGCGGCGACAAAAACGGCCCAGCGTTTTTTGGCGATGCCCCAGCAAGCCTTGCGCCAATCGCGGCAACTGATGAAACAGGCTTCCCTGGCAGAACTGGAAGCCACCCTGCGCGACGAAAACCTGTTGTTTATCGCGCGCCTGAATACCGATGAGGCCAAAACGGCCTTGAACACCTTGCTCAATCGCAGCACGGAAAAGCATTCACCGAGAGGAAACCAGCCATGAACACCCCGGAAATCTACGTCGTCAGCGCCGCCCGTACCGCCATCGGTACCTTTGGTGGTTCGCTCAAGGACGTGCCACTGGCCGACCTGGCAACCACGGCCGTGAAAGCCGCCCTGCACAAGGCTGCCGTGGACCCGGCACTCGTCGGCCATCTGGTGATGGGCAACGTGATCGCGACCGAAACCCGTGACGCCTACATCTCCCGCGTCGCTGCAATGAATGCCGGCATTCCGAAGGAAACCCCGGCCTACAACGTCAACCGTCTCTGCGGTTCGGGCCTGCAGGCCATCATCAATGCCGCTCAGACGCTGATGCTCGGTGATGCAGACATCGTTGTCGGTGCCGGCGCCGAATCCATGAGCCGTGGCCCGTACCTGATGCCGGCCGCCCGCTGGGGTTCGCGCATGGGTAACGCCCAGGTCATCGACTACATGCTCGGCATCCTGCATGACCCGTTCCACGGGATCCATATGGGCATCACTGCCGAAAACGTCGCCGCCCGCAACGGCATCACCCGTGAAATGCAGGACGCCCTGGCCTTCGAAGACCAGAAACGCGCGGCCCACGCGATTGCCAACGGCTACTTCAACGAGCAGATCGCGACCGTGGAAATCCAGGATCGCAAAGGCGTCAAACTGTTCAGCGTCGACGAACATCCTCGCGCCACGTCTCTGGAACAGCTGGCTGCGATGAAGCCTGCGTTCAAAAAGGACGGCTCGGTCACCGCCGGCAACGCTTCGGGTCTGAACGATGGCGCCGCCGCGGTGGTCATGGCTACCGGCACCGCTGTCCAGGTCAACAACCTCAAGCCACTCGCTCGTCTGGTCAGCTACGCCCACGCGGGTGTGGAACCTGAGCTGATGGGCCTGGGCCCGATTCCGGCCACCCGCCTGGCACTCAAGCGCGCCGGTCTGACCGTCTCCGACCTGGACGTGATCGAAGCCAACATCGCCTTCGCCGCCCAGGCCTGCGCCGTCAGCCAGGAACTGGACCTCGACCCGGCCAGGGTCAACCCGAACGGTTCGGGCATTGCCCTGGGCCACCCGGTCGGTGCAACCGGCGCAATCATCACCACCAAAGCCATCCACGAACTGCATCGCACTGGCGGCCGCTACGCGCTGGTGACCATGTGCATCGGTGGCGGCCAAGGCATCGCCGCGATTTTCGAACGCGTTTAACCCTCTTCTCCGCTCCCCGCTCATCGTAGGAGCTGCCGCAGGCTGCGATCTTTTGATCTTGAAAATCAAAAGATCGCAGCCTGCGGCAGCTCCTACGTCGTTTCCTGACAACCGGCAATAAAAAACAATTGCCACCAAATATTACCTGCGTCATATTACGGTCGTAATCAAATCTGATTCCGACAGGTAATCCCCATGACCAGCATGTCCACCGTTGAACCTGACCTGGCCTCCCCGGTGAAGCCTGCCAAACCGCCGATGCTCAAGCGCCTGCTGCTGCCGACGCTGGGAATTGCGGCACTGATGCTGGCCGGTGTGTATGGCACGCATTGGTGGACAGCCGGGCGCTTCATCGAAGAAACCGACGACGCCTACATCGGTGGTGACGTGACGGTCATCGGGCCAAAAGTCGCGGGATACATCGACCAAGTACTGGTGGGCGACAACCAGAAGGTCAAGGCCGGCGACGTGCTGATTCGCCTCGATGCGCGCGACTATCGTGCCCACCTGGCCAAGGCTGAGGGCGCAATCGCTGCCGAAGAAGCGTTGCTCGACAATCTCGATGCTACCGAGCAACTGCAACAAGCCGTCATTGGCCAGGCCCGGGCCGGTATTGATGCCGCCGGGGCTGAAACCGCCCGTTCCCGGGACGATGATGCGCGTTACAAAAAACTGGTCACCACCAACGCCGTCTCGGTGGAAAGCGCACAACGGGCCAACGCCACCTTCAAGACCGCCCAGGCCCAGAGCAACCGCGCCGAGGCCGAACTGCTGGCGGCGCAACGCCAGTTGAATGTGATCGCGACGCAAAAACAGCAAGCCCGTGCGGCATTGATTCAGGCAAAAGCCGAACGAGACCTGGCACAACTGAATGTCGAGTACACCGAACTGCGGGCACCGGTCGATGGCGTGATCGGCAACCGGCGGGCGCGGGTCGGCGCCTATGCCCAGGCTGGTTCGCAGTTACTCTCGGTGGTGCCGGCCAGTGGTTTGTGGGTCGATGCCAATTTCAAGGAAGACCAGCTGGCGCACATGATTGCGGGGCAACGGGTAGTGATTCACGCCGATGTGCTCTCAGGGCAGGAATTTCACGGTCACCTGGACAGCCTCGCCCCCGCCAGCGGTTCGCAATTCAGCGTGCTGCCTCCGGAGAACGCCACCGGCAACTTCACCAAAATCGTGCAACGTGTACCGGTGCGTATTCACCTGGACCCGGCCGACAGCCTGCTCGGTCATCTGCGTCCCGGTCTGTCGGTGACCGCTGAAGTCGACACTCGCAGGGAACCTGAAAGCCCCACCGTGGCCAGCGCACCATGAGCCGTGCCCTCGCCGTCCCGGTGCAACCTTTCGATGCGGCGAGCATGGCGACCGGGACCAAAGTCTTCGCGTTTGCCACCATGTGCATCGGTATGTTCATCGCACTGCTGGATATCCAGATTGTCTCCGCGTCGTTGCGCGACATCGGCGGCGGGCTCTCAGCCGGTACCGACGAAACCGCCTGGGTACAGACCAGCTACCTGATCGCCGAAATCATCGTGATACCGCTGTCCGGCTGGCTGTCCCGAGTGTTTTCCACGCGCTGGCTGTTTTGCGCCTCTGCGGTGGGTTTCACCCTGACCAGTCTGTTGTGCGGCGCGGCCTGGAACATCCAGAGCATGATTACCTTCCGCGCCCTGCAGGGTTTTCTTGGCGGCTCGATGATCCCGCTGGTGTTCACCACGGCGTTCTTTTTCTTCACCGGCAAACAGCGGGTGATTGCTGCCGCCACCATCGGCGCCGTGGCTTCGCTGGCCCCGACCCTGGGGCCGGTGATCGGCGGCTGGATCACCGATGTGTCGTCCTGGCATTGGCTGTTCTACATCAACCTCGTACCGGGGATCTTCGTCGCGGTGGCCGTGCCCTTGCTGGTGAAAATCGACCAACCGGAATTGTCGCTGCTCAAAGGCGCGGACTACTTGAGCATGGTGTTTCTGGCGCTGTTCCTCGGCTGCCTGGAATACACCCTCGAAGAAGGCCCGCGCTGGAACTGGTTCAGCGATCACACCATCCTGACCACGGCGTGGATCAGCGGCCTGTCGGGCCTGGCGTTCATCGGCCGGACTTTGCACGTGGCCAATCCGATTGTCGATCTGCGCGCCCTGAAGGATCGCAATTTCGCGCTCGGCTGTTTCTTCTCGTTCGTCACCGGCATCGGCCTGTTCGCCACCATTTACCTGACGCCGTTGTTTCTCGGGCGGGTGCGCGGCTATGGCGCGCTGGACATTGGCCTGGCGGTTTTCTCCACCGGGGTGTTCCAGGTCATGGCTATTCCGCTGTATGCCTTTCTGGCCAACCGCGTGGACCTGCGCTGGATCATGATGACCGGGCTTGGGTTGTTCGCGTTGTCGATGTGGGATTTCAGCCCGATCACCCATGACTGGGGGGCCAAAGAACTCATGCTGCCGCAAGCCCTGCGTGGCATTGCCCAGCAATTGGCGGTGCCGCCAGCGGTGACCTTGACCCTCGGCGGTTTGGCACCGGCGCGGCTCAAACATGCGTCGGGCTTGTTCAACCTGATGCGCAATCTGGGCGGCGCCATTGGCATCGCCGCGTGCGCGACCATTCTCAATGACCGCACCAACCTGCATTTCACGCGGCTGGCGGAAAACCTCAACAGCACCAACGAAGCGCTCAACCAATGGCTGACTCAGGTGGGCAACAACTTCGCCACCCTCGGCCAGGGCGGCGATGTCGGTGTCACCGCCGCCCTGCATCATCTGTGGTTGCTGACCTATCGTGAGGCGCAGACACAGACCTATGGCGATGCGTTTCTGATGATCATGGTCTGCTTCATCATCGCCACGGCGATGGTGCCGCTGATGCGCAAAGTGCAACCACCGGCCGCACCGAGTGCCGATGCTCATTGAGCCTCGGCACCCTTGTTGAAATCAGGCCTGAGGGGTTTTGCGGAAACCGACGGCCAGACGGTTCCAGCTGTTGATGGTGCTGATCGCCACGGTCAGATCGACCATTTCCTTGGGCGTGAACCGGGCGCTGACCACTTCGTAGTCTTCATCCGGTGCATGGGTCAGGCTCAGTTGGGTCAGGGATTCGGTCCAGAGCAGCGCGGCACGTTCACGCTCGCTGAAGAACGGTGCCTCGCGCCAGGCCGTCACGGCGAACAGGCGACGCGGGGTTTCGCCACCCTTGATTGCGTCGCTGGTGTGCATGTCGATGCAGAAGGCGCAGCCGTTGATTTGCGAAGCGCGCAGCTTGACCAGTTCAATCAGGTTCTTTTCCAGCGGCAGCTTCGACACTGCGGTTTCCAACGCGATCATCGCTTTGAGGGCATCAGGGGACGCGGTGTAAAAATCGATACGCGGTTGCATGGTCTGCTCCAGGGCAAGTGGGTGTGTGACTACGTTAGCCCCCCGCCCCGGTTGCACAAATAGCCAATATTCCAGAAGTCGAGGAGGCCATTGGGTTTTGCTCACGGCGGTCATCGCGAGCAAGCTCGCTCCTACAGGGAACACGGTCATATGTGAGAGTGAACCGCGCAGCGGCCATTCAAACCCGATTGCGCAACCACTGCAAAAAGCCCTTTTTCGCCTCCGCCACCGGCAGCTCCTGAGTCAGGGTTTTCGCTTTGTACAACCGGTAATCGAGCAAGGTTTTCATCGCATCGCCGATGTCGTGACGGGCATCCAGGCATGGCTTGAGGTACGACTTTTCGATGCGGTACAAGCCACAAAAGGTCTTGGCGGTAAACTGCGCGGGCACCGAACTGTCGTCCAGGATGCCGGCCTCGCCAATCACTTCACCCGGCCCCATGCGCCCGGATTCGAAAGGTTCACCGTGCCGGGTCAGCGTCACCGTCACCACCCCCGACTCGATGATGAACAAGTGATCACTGACCTCCCCCGCGCCGAGGATCGTTTCCCCGGCGCGGAAGGTTTGCAGGGTCATGTTCTGGCTGAAGGTGTCCTTTTCCTCCTGACGCAAAGTAGAGAAAATCGGCGAACTGTCGAGCAATGCCCGGGGCCGTGACAGGTTGTCGGACAGCGTGGGTTCGACGCTCGACAACAGGTTGACCCCGGACGCCTGCAAGTGTCGGTACGCCAGGTCGAACAGCTGATTGCGCACCGTGCGTTTCTCGCTCATCGACGCGACAAACCCGCTGATTTCGTATTCCACACCCGTGCTGCTGGAACCTTTCAATGCGACGCTCGGTGCCGGTGTGTCCAGCAGAAAACGGCAACCTTGCATGGCGCGCTCAAGCGCATCGATCACCGTATTCGGTCGCGCATGGGGGCTCACTTGAAGGGTGATGGATACGCCGAACATATCGCTCGGACGGCTGAAGTTGATGATCTTGGCCTTGGCGGCCAGGGAATTGGGAATCACCGCCAGGCTGCCTTGAGCGGTTTGCAGGCGCGTGGCCCGCCAGTCGATGTCGGTGACTCGGCCTTCGGTGCCGTCGATGGAGATCCAGTCATCCAGTTGATAGGGTTTGGTGGTGTTCAGGACGATCCCGGAAAACACGTCGCTGAGGGTACTTTGCAACGCCAGACCGACGATGATTGCCAACGCACCGGATGTCGCCAGAACGCCTTTGACCGGCAATTCGAGCACGTAGGCCAGCGCGGCGATGACCGCAATCAGAAAAATCACCGCGCCAAGCAAATCCTGAAGCAGCCGCCCGGTGTGCCCTACCCGCTGCATCATCACGGCGCCGATCAGTACGGTCAGGGTCCGCGCGCCGAACAGCCACCAACCAATCTGCAAACCAGTCGCCGCCAGATGCAGGGGTACGTTTTCAGGCCACGGCGCAGGCTCGAGCGGATTGAGACCTTCGTTGAACAGCAGAACACTGAACAACGCAAAAATCACCACCCGCACCAACAGCCGCCAGCCACTGCCCATCGTACTGAGCAAGCGCCACAAACCCAGGTCGATCAGGATCAGCAGCATCGCGCAGATCAGCGGGTGTTCGGTGAGCAATGACAGCATCAAACAACTCCAGCAAAGGCCAATGAGGCGAAGATCGCACAGATTGGCCATAGTGTAGGAGCAATTGATTTGAGTGATTCTGTCGGCATCAAAAAACAAATGTGGGAACGAGCAGGCTCGTTCCCGGTAAAGGGGACCTCAGGTGCGTTGCGAATCCAGCACTTCGTGTTCGTTCGCCACTTGCTGGGCCTTGAGGTAGCTCTCGATCAGCAATTGATAATGCGGCATGGCCTGGGCGTAGACCGCCGCCCACTCTTGCGCGTCCGGACGGTTCCACGAACCTTGCAGCTCGGACAGCGTCGCCATGATGTCGATCGGCACCACACCGGCCTGGGCGAGACGGGCAATGGTCAGGTCGGTGGCAAGTTTCGAGTGGTTGCCCGAGGCATCGACCACGGCAAACACTTTGTAGCCTTCATGCACGGCCGCGATGGACGGGAACGCCAGGCACACGCTGGTCAGGGTGCCGGCGATCACCAGGGTTTTCTTGCCGGTGGCTTTGACCGCGGCGTGAAACTGCGCGTTATCCCAGGCGTTGATTTCACCTTTACGCGCCACGTATTGCGCATGGGGCGCCGCCTCGTGAATTTCCGGAATCAACGGCCCGTTCGGCCCTTGTGGAACAGAGGCAGTGGTGATCACCGGCATCTTGAGCAAGGTCGCAGCCTTGGCCAGGGCGATGGCGTTGGCGCGCAATTGCGGTACGTCCATGTCCTTGACGATCTGGAACAGCCCGCTCTGGTGGTCGATCAACAGCATCGCGCTGTCGTTGGGGTCGATGGTCGGTTTCTGGCCGTTGAAGTTGGCCGCGTTGACGGTGTTCATGAGCGTTTCCTCTTTCGTTTGGGCAACAGCCATCCCTGGCCTGAGAACCGGCCTACTCATCCTGTGTAGAGTCGGGTTATGGAAGGGCTACGGATTAACCGTGCATCTGGCCGAAGCGGCCGGACTGGAAGTCGGCGAAGGCCTGGTGGATTTCCTGCTCGGTGTTCATCACGAACGGTCCGTGGCCGACAATCGGTTCGTCGATCGGCTCGCCGCTGAGCAACAACACCACTGCGTCGCCATTGGCTTCGAGGGTCAACTGATCGCCATCGCGCTCCAACAGGGCCAGTTGCCCCTCGCGCACCAGCTCCAGACCATTGACCTGAACCGTGCCGCGCAGCACCACCAGTGCAGTGTTGCGACCTTCATGCAGGTCCAGTGTCAGCAACTTGCCGCCGTTGAGACGCAGATCCCAGACATCAATCGGGGTGAACGTGCGCGATGGGCCGGTACGGCCGTCGAACTCACCGGCGATCAGGCGCAGGCTACCGGCGTTGTCCTTCAGGGTGATGTTCGGGATATCACCATCGAGGATCGTCTGGTAACCGGGCTCGGCCATTTTGTCCTTGGCGGGCAGGTTGACCCACAGTTGCACCATCTCCAGGGTCCCGCCGCTTTTGGCGAAGTCTGCGGAGTGAAACTCCTCATGCAGGATGCCCGAGGCGGCGGTCATCCATTGCACGTCGCCGGGGCCGATCTTGCCGCCACTGCCAGTAGAGTCGCGGTGTTCGACTTCACCCTTGTAAACGATAGTCACGGTTTCGAAGCCACGGTGCGGATGCTGACCAACGCCACGTCGCTCGGTGGTCGGCGTAAATTCCGCAGGCCCGGCGTGGTCAAGCAGCAAGAATGGGCTGATGTGTTTGCCCAGGTTGTCGTAGGAAAACAGCGTGCGAACCGGAAAACCGTCGCCGACCCAATGGGCCCGTGGGCTGGTGTAGATACCGATGATGTTTTTCATGGTCTCTCCTGATGAAGTGAATGAAGCCATGGACAAAGCTTAAAACCATGACCTTTGCTGCGCTAGACTGCAAAAATCAGCTTTAGCGTTCTATCTGGAGAACGATGGTGGAAGACCTCAACACCCTCTACTACTTCACCCAAGTGGTGGAACATCATGGTTTTGCCGCTGCCGGGCGGGCGCTGGACATGCCCAAGTCCAAGCTCAGCCGTCGCATTGCGCAACTTGAAGAGCGCCTCGGCGTGCGTCTGTTGCACCGCACCAGTCGGCATTGCTCACTGACCGAAATTGGCCAGGCTTACTACCAGCGTTGCCTGGCCATGCGCGTGGAAGCGGAAAGCGCCGCCGAACTGATCGAGCGCAACCGCGCCGAGCCCCAGGGGATGGTGCGCGTCAGTTGTCCGACCGCGCTGCTCAATTCCTGGGTCGGGCCGATGTTGTCCCGCTATCTGCTCAAGTACCCCTTGGTGGAGTTGTTCATCGAGAGCACCAACCGTCGGGTCGACCTGATTCACGAAGGTTTCGACATTGCGCTGCGGGTGCGTTTTCCACCGCTGGAAAACTCCGACATGGTGATGAAGGTATTGGGTAACAGCACCCAGAGCGTCGTCGGCAGCCCGGCGCTCGCGCAGCGCCTGTCGACCCCGCCGTCACCGGCCGATCTCAGTGGTTTGCCGAGCCTGCATTGGGGCGCAGCGCAGCGTGAGTATCAATGGGAACTGTTCGGCGCCGACGGCAGCACCGCGCTGATCCGGCACACGCCAAGGATGGTCACCGATGACCTGTTGGCCTTGCGTCATGCGGCGGTTGCCGGCATCGGTGTCGTGCACCTGCCGAGCGTTGTGGTACGCAATGAAATCGCCGCCGGGCGTCTGGTGGAACTGGTGCCGGGTTGGGCGCCGCAGAGCGGCGTCATCCACGCCATTTTTCCATCACGACGCGGGTTGCTGCCGTCGGTGCGCACGCTGATAGATTTTCTCGGTGAGGAATTCAGTCGCAGTGATATTGCCTGAAGGCAGCTACAAGCTTTGAGCTTCAAGCGGCAAGTTGATCGGTCAGGTTCTGGAACCTCGTCGCCCCTATCGCGAGCAGGCTCGCACACAAGGGAATGCGGTCAAATGTGTGAGCGAGCCTGCTCGCGATGAGGGCAGCACAATCACCATCAATCTCTCTGACTTCAGGCGATTCGTGATTTGCGGTAAACATTGCTTTGCCAATCCAGCGGTTTTTCCCGGGCACACAGACGCCGATACTGGCGCCCATTCCCGCTGCAATCACTGGAGTCATACATGTCTATCCCCGCATTCGGCCTGGGCACCTTTCGCTTGCAAGGCCAGGTTGTCATCGATTCGGTGAGCACCGGCCTGGAACTGGGCTACCGTGCCATCGACACCGCGCAAATCTACGAAAACGAAGCCGAGGTCGGCCAAGCCATTGCTGCCAGCGGTGTGGCCCGTGATGAGCTGTTCATCACCAGCAAGATCTGGGTCGCCAACTTCGCCCGGGATCGCTTGATCGAAAGCCTCAAGGAGAGCCTGCGCAAGCTGCAAACCGACTGCCTGGACCTGACCCTGATCCACTGGCCATCACCGGAAGACCAGATACCGGTCGAGGAATTCATGGGTGCCCTGCTGGAAGCCAGGCAACTGGGACTGACCCGGCAAATCGGCGTGTCCAACTTCACCATCGACCTGATGAAGCAGGCCATTGCCGCCATTGGTGCCGAACACATCGCCACCAACCAGATCGAACTGCACCCGTACCTGCAAAACCGTAAAGTCGCCGAGTTCGCCCAGAGCCAGGGCATCGGGATCACCTCATACATGACGCTGGCCTACGGTGAAGTGCTCAAAGACCCGGTCATCCAGCAAATTGCCGAGCGCCTTCAGGCGACCGCGGCTCAGGTCACCCTGGCCTGGGCCCTGCAATCGGGTTATGCGGTCATCCCTTCCTCGACCCGACGCGCCAACCTTGAAAGCAACCTGTGCGCCACTGCTCTGACGCTGAGCGAGGCCGATATGGGCTTGATCGCAGCACTGGATCGCGGCCAGCGCCTGACCAGCCCGAAAGGCATCGCGCCAGCCTGGGACTGAATTCAATCCTGTTGAAGCTTCCGGTCCAGCCGGGCCATGGCTTGTTGCAACTGATCGACGGCATCGTCGATCAGCGGCGCGTGGTCACTATTGAGCGCCCGCTCCAGTTGCTCGCAACACTCCACCAGGGCCAGCGCCCGAATCAGCAGCGCCCCACCCTTGATCCGGTGCGCCAGTTCGCGCAAACCGGAACGATTGCCGCTGGTATGCATGGCGAGCAGATGAACGCGATCCTCGCGGTTGCTCAACTCCAGGTCATGTAGCAGCTGATCCATGAGTTCACGTTCCGTATCGGCATATCGATCCAGTCCACTTAAATCGAACTCCACCGGACCGTCGTCGACCTGCTTCGCTGACACTTCAGCAAAACGCTGTGCCAACCACACCTGCAGATCCATCAAGCGAATGGGCTTGAACAGGCAATCGTCCATGCCCGCCTCCTGGCAGCGGATCTTCTCCTGCGTTTGTGCATTGGCGGTAAAGCCCAGGATCAGCAGCGGCGGTAAACCCTGCCGGCGTTCTTCATCGCGTATCGCTCGTGCCAACTCGTAGCCGCTGAGCACTGGCATGCTGCAATCTGTAATAACCACGTCGAGCTTATGCGCATGCCATTGCTCAAGGGCCTGCGCGCCGTTCTCCGCCAGGAGCACGCGGTGCCCCAGATAGCTCAGCTGCCGTGAGAGCAGCAATCGATTGGCCGGATAATCGTCGACCACCAGAATCGTCAAGGACCGGGTGCAGAGCGGAGCCTCGCATTGGCGCAACTCGCTCTCGGGCAGCGGCGGCAAGACGATCAAATCAAGGTTGATGTCGACCCGCGTTCCCTCCCCCAGCGCGCTATCGAGCTTCAATCGCCCGCCCATCATTTCGCACAGCGTACGACTGATCACCAACCCCAGCCCGGAACCCTGCCCGGCTGATTGTTGGTTGTTGCCCGCCTGCGCGAAGGGACTGAACAGGCGCCGCTGGTCGAAAGCACTGATACCGATACCGCTGTCGGCAATGCGCACGCTGACAGCCAAATGCGCTGACGGCCTTGGCTGCGCCCGCAAGGTCAGGCTTACCGCACCTTCGTGGGTGAACTTGATGGCGTTGCTCAACAGATTGGACAGCACCTGCTTGAGGCGCAGTGGATCGAGCATCACATCGCAATCACTCTGATTGTCCAGCTCGACCCGCCATTGCAGGTTTTTCTGCACCGCCAGACCTTCGAAAACTCGACAGACCGAGGCCACCAACGCCCGCAAGTTGACCCGTTCCGGCGTCAGCGACAAATGCCCGGACTCGATACGAGCGATGTCCAGAATGTCGCCGATCAACGCCAGCAACTGTTGCCCTGCATGGGAGGCGACTTCGATGGCGGAACGATCCGTCACGCCTTCATCCGCCCGCTTCAGCGCCAGTTCGAGCATGCCGAGCAATGCATTCATCGGCGTGCGGATTTCATGGCTCATGGTTGCCAGAAACGTGGTTTTTGCACGATTGGCATCGTCCGCGGCATCCTTGGCCTCCTGCAATTGGCAGAGCCATTGCTGACGCTGCCGAATTTGCCGGCGCTGCCACAGGATCCCCACCAATGCGAACAGCAGCAGAATGCCCGCGATTGAAAACGCCTGCAAAATCGCTTGCCGATGCCGCAGCCAGTAGCTCTGCTCCACCATTGAGTCGTAGCGCCAGGGTTGGGTCAGCTCGTCGATTTCATCGGGAGGAATACTCAATAACGCCTTGTCCAGAATCGAGTGCAGCTCGATCGCATCCCGGCTGGTCGCCAAGGTACTGCGGGCGGGATCCGTGCCCACGGTACTGGTCACTTGCAGGCGATCGTGGTACTGCCGGGCGATCAGGTAACGGGCGCTGATCAGTGAGTTGATGCCACCCTGCACTTTGCCTTGGTCGACCATCTCCATGGCGTCATTGGTCAAAGGAGCATCCACCATCTGGATCAATGGAAAGTGCTGCCGAATGAAATCACCGGTAATATTGCCATAGGTCAACGCCAGGACCTTCCCGGCCATATCGTCCAGCGTCCTGGGGCTGTCCGGTGCCGCCCGGGTCACCAGCACCGACGGGCTGTTGAGAAAGGAGCGGGTAAAACGCAACGTTCCTTCGCGCTGGGAACTGAGTCCAATGCCCGCCAACACGTCGACCTGGCCATCCTTGATACCCGTCAGCATGTCCGTCACGGACTTCATGCCACGGACATCGAATTGCAACCCGGTACGCTGGCTGATTTTCGCCAGCACATCGATGACGATTCCACGAAACCTGCCCTTGCTGTCGATGAAGGAAATCGGCGGGATATTCACGTTGATCGCCACGTTCACACGCGGATGCCGTTCGAGCCAACGCTGCTCCGACACACTGAGCTGCAGCGGCTGATTGCCCGGGATGGAGGCTCCATTCGCGCCCCAGCGCCGCAGGATATTCATCTGTTCATTGGTGGTGACGAGCGCCAGCGCCTTGTTGACGATGCGCAACAACGGCGAGTTGTCACGGCTCATCGCAAACGCAAAGACACCGGACTCCATGGGCGAAAAATCAGCCAGCTGGACATTGCCCAGATAGTTTTTGCTGATCAGGTAATTGGCACTGATTGCATCTCCCAGGTACACATCAGCCTGACCAAACGCCACCGCCCCCATGGCGGCCAGGGTTGAGGGGAATAGTTTCAACTGCGCACGGGAATAGAACCGTTGCACGCTGTGTTCGGGCAAATAGTGATAAAGCGTCACCAGCCGTTTGCCGGCCAGCGTCGGATCCAGCGCCACCGTGGAGTCATCGACCGTGACCAATACCGGTTGATCGACCGCATAGGCGCTGGACATCTGTAACTGCGGGTCCTCGGACTCAAAACGATTGGCCGTTCCCAGCAAGTCAGCCTGCCCTTCCTTGATCGCCTGCACCGCTTCGGCTCGCGACGGATAGCGTCGAACCTCGATCCTGAGTCCCAGAAGCTGCTCGAGGAGGCCAGCGTAATCGGCGGTGATGCCCTCGAACACCTTGCCCGCGGTATTGAATTCGAAGGGCGGATAATCCGGGGCCGAGACCGCCAGCACCAGCTGTCCCTTTTGCTGCAACCAGCGTGATTCGCTCTCCGACAGTTTGACGGAAACACCTTCAAGGCTGGAGCGCCCCAGCAACGCCAGTGAGTGCGGTTGCGCCCAGGCCATCGATGCCCACAGGAAGAGGCCAGCCAGCGCCAGGGCAGGCAGTCGTCGAAATAAGTTCATTCAGATCAGTTGATTGCGCAAGGCAAAATCCCTCAAATGCACCAGGGAGCTGACGTTGAGCTTGTCGATCAAGCGTGTCTTGTAGGTACTGATGGTCTTGAAGCTCAGGTGCATGATGTCGGCAATTTCCTTGTTGCTCGACCCCCGGGCCAGGTATTGCAAAATGGTCAATTCACGGTTGGAGAGCCGATCAATCAGCTCTTTCTCAGTGCGCTGCAACGCCCCCCCCGAAACAAAACTCGACGCCAGCTGAACGAAACAGGTGTAACCGGCCATCACGGTCTTCACCGCGGTTTTCAGATCCTCCAGATCCTTGCACTTGGGGACAAATGCCGCCGCCCCGGCGCGCATGCAACGTTCCTGATAAAAACGGGCTTCAAGTGAGGTGAAGACCACGACCCGACAACGCGTCTTTTCGGATTTGATACGGTCCAGTACATCCAGCCCGTTCAGACCCGGCAGGCCCAGATCCAGTAGCAAGACATCCGGTCGATGTTCACGAAACATCGACAGGACCTCATCGCCTCGGGTTGCTTCATGGATTCGTTTGAACCCCAATTCCCTGAGTACGAATTTGATCATGGAACGAATAACCGGATGATCGTCCACAATCAGTGCCGACTTCATGAAAACTCCCTGTGCAAAGACACCACGAACGAGCAAAGGACGGGCCGCGTAAAGACGCAACGGCTGCGCTGAGACTCTTGCATGGAAGAATGGAAAGAACTACCTGACAGAAATGACAGTTCCGATGAATGGTTGCCGTGGATCGACGGTGGCCATCAGCTGCGTGATGGACGCCAGTTCGGGCAGAGCGGCATGGCTCACCTGAACATGCCCGCCGGCAATGATGGGTAGCTGCGCCTGCAGGCCGTCGAAGATGAACACGTGACGGGCCTGTGGGTTGTCGACGAAAAAATCCAAGAGGTTCAACTGCCCATCGGCCAATGCCCCGTTCACAACCACCAGATCGAAAGGCTCGGTGCTGTACTCCATCAAGCTCAGCAACTCGTTGACACCTTGCACCGGAGCCACTCGGAAATAACCCAGCTGGTTGAACAACCGCTCGATCCGCATACGGTGAAAGTGCTGCGTATCGGCAATCAGGATACGTAACGATTTATTGGGCACCCTGGACTCCTCTGACTGTCGGATTCATGAGGTCGCACAGGCTACGCAAGCCATAAGGATCAATCTGTAGGACTTTTCCCAAATACTGTAGGGACAACCCGACAACAGAGATAGATAACGGAGCGTCGTGGGTAGGGCTCCCACGCAATCCGTAGGAATGTTCATTACCTGCTTACTGCCAGCCGAACCGCCGGATATAGAAGCCTTTCACCGCTTGGGTCAGCGCCATGTATGCCAGCAAAATCACCGGCAGGAACACGAAGTACAGTGAGGGCAGCGCCTGCAATTTGAAGTAATGGGCCAGCGGTCCCATCGGCAGGAAAATCCCCACGGCCATGATCAGCCCGGTCATCACCAGCAACGGCATGGCCGCGCGGCTTTGCAGGAACGGGATCTTCGTCGTGCGGATCATGTGCACGATCAGGGTCTGGGTCAGCAGCCCGACCACGAACCACCCGGACTGGAACAGGGTCTGGTGATCCGGGGTGTTGGCATCGAACACGTACCACATCAAGGCGAAGGTGGTGATGTCGAAGATCGAGCTGATCGGCCCGAAAAACAGCATGAAGCGCCCGACATCTGCCGGCTGCCAACGCTGCGGTTGCTTGAGCATCTGCTCATCGACGTGATCGAACGGAATGGCGATCTGCGAAATGTCATACAGCAGGTTTTGCACCAGCAGGTGCATCGGCAGCATCGGCAGGAACGGAATGAACGCACTGGCCACCAGCACCGAGAACACGTTGCCGAAGTTTGAGCTGGCGGTCATCTTGATGTACTTGAGCATGTTGGCGAAGGTCCGGCGCCCTTCCAGCACGCCCTCCTCCAGCACCATCAGGCTCTTTTCCAGCAGGATGATGTCGGCCGCTTCCTTGGCGATGTCCACGGCGCTGTCTACCGAAATACCGATGTCGGCGGTGCGCAGGGCCGGGGCGTCGTTGATGCCGTCACCCATGAATCCAACCACATGGCCGTTGCCCTTGAGCAACCGGACGATACGCTCCTTGTGGGATGGCGTCAGTCTGGCGAAGACATTGGTAGTCTCCACAGCTTTCGCCAGCTCGGCATCGCTCATGCGTTGGATGTCGTTGGCCATCAGCAGGCCTTGCTGCTCCAGACCGACTTCGAGGCAGATCTTCGCGGTCACCCGTTCGTTGTCGCCAGTCAGCACTTTCACCGCCACGCCATGGGCAGCCAAGGCCTTGAGGGCTGGTGCGGTGCTTTCTTTTGGTGGATCAAGGAACGCCACGTAACCGATCAGGGTCAGTGCCTGTTCATCGGCAAGGCTGTAGGTGTCGCGCCCTTCGACCATTGGCCGTGCCGCCACAGCAACCACCCGCAGGCCTTCGGCGTTGAACGTGGCCGTGACCTGGCGGACTCGCGCCAGCAGTTCTTCGGTCAAGGCTTCATCGACTTCGCCATGGCGCACCCGCGAGCAGACTGCCAGCACCTCTTCCACCGCGCCCTTGCAGATCAGCAGGTGCGGTTGATCGCGCTCGGCGACCACCACCGACATGCGCCGGCGGGTGAAGTCGAACGGGATCTCGTCGACCTTGCGAAACGCTGTGCCGACTTTCAGCTCACGGTGGATTTCGACGTGTTCGAGCACCGCCACATCCAGCAGGTTCTTCAGGCCGGTCTGGTAGTAGCTGTTGAGGTAGGCCATTTCCAGCACATCATCGGAGTCATTGCCCCAGACGTCGACATTGCGCGCCAAGAAGATTTTGTCCTGGGTCAGGGTGCCGGTCTTGTCGGTGCACAGCACGTCCATGGCACCGAAATTCTGGATCGCGTCGAGGCGTTTGACGATGACCTTCTTGCGCGACAGGAACACTGCGCCTTTGGCCAGGGTCGAGGTGACGATCATCGGCAGCATTTCCGGGGTCAGGCCCACGGCAATCGACAGCGCGAACAGCAGTGCTTGGGTCCAGTCGCCCTTGGTGAAACCGTTGATGAACAACACCAGCGGCGCCATCACGAACATGAAGCGGATCAGCAGCCAGCTGACTTGGTTCACCCCGGTCTGGAACGAAGTCGGCGCCCGGTCGGTTGCACCCACGCGCTGGGCCAGTGCGCCGAAATAGGTGCTGTTGCCGGTGGTGAGTATCACCGCCATGGCTGTGCCCGATACCACGTTGGTGCCCATGAACAGTATGTTGTCCAGGTCCAGCGGGTTGCGGGTGTCGCAGGTCTGCTGACGGGGGAATTTTTCCACCGGCATCGATTCACCGGTCATCGCCGCCTGGCTGACGAACAGGTCCTTGGCGCTGAGTACCCGGCAATCGGCGGGGATCATGTCACCGGCGGACAACACGATCAGGTCGCCCGGCACCAAAAATCTGATCGGCAACTCGATGCGCCAGGCATTCTGATTGTCCAGGTCTCGGCGCATCACCGTGGCGGTGTTGCTGACCATGGCCTTTAGGGCGTCGGCGGCCTGGTTGGATCGGGTTTCCTGCCAGAAGCGCAGTAGGGTCGAGAGCACCACCATGGTGAAAATCACGATGGCGGCTTTCATGTCTTCGGTCAGCCAGGAGATGACCGCCAGCAGCGTCAACAGCAGGTTGAACGGATTCTTGTAGCAGTGCCACAGGTGCGACCACCAGGGCAGCGGCTGTTCGTGCTCGACTTCATTGAGGCCCAATTGCTCGCGCAGAACATCGGCTTCGAATTCGTTCAGGCCGTCGGTATGACTGCCCAGAGTGTTGAGCAAATGGCCGGTGTCGCTGCCGGCAGCGGCCACCAGGGTTTGCGCCAGGGCGGGCGGGACTTCACGGTTGACCGTGGTGTCGGTGAAGGTTTCCAGCAGCGCCAGACGGCGGAAGTGCCGGGCGATGTGGCGGTTACGCAGGAAGCCTGCGAAGAATTCCTTGAGGGTAAGTTTCATGGCGGGTGCCCCTTTGGCCAGCCGGGAAACCATCGAGCAGGCAGTCCATGCCGCTGCCGCCGGAACAACCGGCAAAGCAAGGCCTGGCGCGCCGATCACGAATGACAGGCGTGTCGAAAGAGCGCCAGCCACGACAAAAAGTCGAAACCACGCACCGTTCAGCGTCGATGAGAGAGGCGTCGGGACACGGTCGGGAGTGACCATGAACGGAATGCCGCTGCTCGCTTTTCGGCGAGACAACGGCACAGGAGACTGCGCGTTATCTTGCCGAGAAAATGCCGGTTACCGAAGCCGGCCGACAACTGTCACTCGAACAAATACCCACTGTGGGTCTCCGTGATTGATGAAAACGCGTGGAGCTTACGCCCCGATATTTGCAGCGTAAACCCGTTACAAAATCTTGCAGGGGCAATCGCAGGGATCTTCAGGAAGGGTTCAGGATTCGACATTTTCGTTGTTGTCGAGAGCGTCATCGCCAGCAAGCCGGCTCCTACAGGGGATATTCGCAACGACGAAAATCCACTGTAGGAGCCGGCTTGCTGGCGATAGGGCCTCGCGGACGCTACACATCTCAGCTGGCTGTGGCCAACAACAAATCCACCACCGACCGCCCGTGCCCGCGATGCTTGCCATGTTCATACAGTGAACCGGCAATCTCGTCGGCACGAATCGGCAGGATCGACAGCAACGTGTCGCTCAGTCCATGGCTGGCCTGGCAAAAACCCTGCATGTAGAGACCGGCCTTGCAGCGCTCGTCAGTGATCAGCTTGTAGTTGCGATCGACCTCGAAATCACCCAGATATTGCTCCAGCGGCGCCAGCAACTTGCGGTGCATCTGGCGCTCGTAACCGGTGGCCAACACCACGGCGTCGTAATGACGAACCGAGACTTCACCGGTGGCGTTGTTGCGCGACACCAGTTCGATCCCGCGTTCGGTGGCGGTGGCTTCTGAGAGGGTGGTCAAGGTGTGGAACGCATGGCGGGCGATGCCCGAGACTTTCTGCCGATAGAAAATACCGTAGATGCGCTCGATCAGATCGATGTCCACCACCGAATAGTTGGTGTTGTGGTACTCGTTTACCAGTCGCTCGCGCTCACGGTCGGGCTGCTGGAACACCAGGTCAGTAAACTCTGGCGAGAACACTTCATTGACGAAGGGGCTGTCGTCGGCCGGCTTGAGTGCCGAACCGCGCAGGATCATGTCCACCTGCACCGACGGGAAGCTGTCGTTCAAATCGATGAAGGCTTCCGCCGCGCTCTGCCCGCCACCGATGATCGCAATGTTCATCGGCCGGTTTTCCACGCACGGCTGTTTGGCCATTTGCGCCAGATACTGGGAATGGTGGAACACCCGGCCATCATCCTTGAGCGCCTTGAACACCTCGGGAATGCGTGGCGTGCCACCGGCGCTGACCACCACCGAACGGGTGGTGCGCACCTGCTGACGCCCGGTCGAATCTCGCGAGATCACTCGTAGCGCCTCGACCTGATGGTTATGCAGCACCGGCTCGATGGTCAGCACTTCTTCACCGTAGCGGCTTTGCGCGGTGAACTGCCCGGCGACCCAGCGCAGGTAGTCGTTGTACTCCATGCGGCACGGATAGAACGTGCCCAGATTGATGAAATCCACCAGACGACCGTGGGCCTTGAGGTAATTGACGAACGAATAAGGGCTGGTCGGGTTGCGCAGGGTCACCAGGTCCTTGAGGAAGGAAATCTGCAACTCGCTCTGGGTCACCAGGGTGTTGCCATGCCAGCGGTAATCGGCCTGCTTGTCGAGAAACAGCACATCCAGTTCGCCCTGGATGGCCCCGCGCTCTTGCAGCGCGATGGCCAGCGCCAGGTTCGAAGGGCCGAAACCGACGCCGATCAGGTCGTGAACGTTGGGCGATGCAATTGCCTGTGTCATTTCCAGTGTCCTCTGGATGAGCCCCTCAACAATGGGGCATTGAACCTAAGTGACCTGACCGGCCAAGGGCAGCACAACAGGTCGTCTGTTGAGTAGGAACGAGGACACTTGAACAAAATTTAACGTGTGAGGAGTCCGTCAGCTCAATGGCCATCCCACTGTCGCATGCGTGTACGGCAATGCTTCATGGCGTTGACAATGTGCTTCTCGACCAGCGCCCGGGAAATACCGAGCTGTTCGGCAATTTCCGGATGGGACAGGCCTTCGATCTTGCGCAGCAGGAAGCTTTCGCGGCACAGCCGTGGCAATTGAGCCAAGGCACGCTGGAGCATTTCCAGGCGCTGGCCATGATCGAGGGCACTGTGTGGAGAGGGTGTGAAATAACGCTCTTCGGTATCGAGCACATCCAGCGGCTCGGCCTGACGCAACGCGTTGCGCCGGTGATCGTCGATGACCAGGTTGAGCGCGGTGCGGTAAAGGAACGCCCGCGGTTGCTCGATCGGCGCGTCGCTGGTGCGCTCCAACACCCGCAGATAGGCGTCATGCACCACATCTTCGGCGACCTGACGGTTGCCGAGCCTGGCGTTCAGGAAACACACCAGCTCTCGATAGTAGTTTTCCAACATGACTCCGGTCCGCGCGGGGGCGGTTTCTGTCCTTGAGCCCTTTGCGTGACCGTTGAAATAAACAGTGGCACGGTAGTGGCAATTCGAGTCGCGTAATTTATAGTAATTCTCATATAGATTTAAAGTACTTTAAACGCAGGCGATGCCGCCGGCTGCGATCTTTTGATTTTCGACTTTGCAAGATCAAAGGATCGCAGCCTGCGGCAGCTCCTGCGCAAACGTGTGTGAATGTGTCGCCAGCTAAATTGGCCGGTGCTTTTATCGTTTACAAGGACAGCTCCCCGTCTGCGCCCGGTCTTCCCGCTGCGGCTCGATGGGCTAATTCCCAAGGCCGGAACCCTGCATGAAACGCCCTCGACAGACCCGACGCACCCTGTTTGCAGTACTTTGCCTGATCCCCGTCATCGCCGTGGCTGCCTGGCAATTCATCCCGCCGGGCCGTGACCAGTTCGCCACCGTGCAGGTCACCCGCGCCGACATCGAAAGCAGCGTCACGGCTCTGGGCACCCTGCAACCGCGAAGCTATGTCGACGTCGGCGCCCAGGCGTCCGGGCAGATTCACAAGATCCACACGGAAGTCGGCGACGTGGTCAAGGAAGGCCAGTTGCTGGTGGAAATCGACCCGTCCACGCAACAGGCCAAACTCGACGCGGGGCGTTTCTCCATCGAAAACCTCAAGGCACAGTTGCAGGAACAACGGGCGCAACACGAGCTCGCCCGGCAGAAGTTCCAGCGCCAACAAAACCTCGCCGCCGGCGGCGCCACCCGTGAAGAAGACGTGCAGACCGCCCAGGCCGAACTGCGCGCCACACAGGCTCGGGTCGACATGTTCCAGGCGCAGATCCGCCAGGCCGAAGCCAGCCTGCGCAGCGATCAGGCCGAACTCGGTTACACGCGAATCTACGCACCGATGGCCGGCACCGTGGTGGCGCTGGATGCCCGGGAAGGCCAGACCCTCAATGCCCAGCAACAGACACCGCTGATTCTGCGCATCGCCAAGCTGTCGCCGATGACGGTGTGGGCCGAAGTCTCGGAGGCCGACATCGGCCACGTCAAACCCGGCATGCATGCCTGGTTCACCACCCTCAGTGGTGGCAGCCGTCGCTGGAACAGCACCGTGCGACAAATCCTGCCCGTACCGCCCAAGCCGCTGGACCAGACCAGCCAGGGCGGCGGCAGCCCCGCCAGCACCAACAAAAGCGGGAGCGCGCGCGTGGTGCTTTACACCGTGTTGCTGGACGTCGACAACGCCGACAACGCGTTGATGGCGGAAATGACCACCCAGGTATTTTTTGTCGCCGATCAGGCAAAAAACGTACTCACCGCCCCCATCGCGGCCCTGCAAACCGGCGCACAGGCCAACGTGCAAACCGCTCAGGTGATCGCCCGCAACGGCAGCATCGAGCAGCGCGACGTGCGCACCGGCATCAGTGACCGCTTGCGCGTGCAGATCCTCGACGGCTTGCAGGAAGGCGATCACCTGTTGATCGGTCCGGTCGACGGGAGTGGCGGCTGAATGCAGACGCCCCTGATCGAACTGCTGGACATCCGCAAAGCCTATGGCGGCGGCGACGCGCCTGAGGTGCACGTGCTGCGCGGCATCGACCTGACGATCCATGCCGGTGAGTTCGTGGCCATCGTCGGCGCGTCCGGTTCCGGCAAGTCGACGCTGATGAACATACTCGGCTGTCTCGACCGACCGACCTGCGGCGAATACCGTTTCGCCGGGGAAAACGTCGCCGCCCTCGACAACGATGAACTGGCCTGGCTACGCCGGGAAGCCTTCGGTTTCGTGTTCCAGGGTTACCACCTGATTGCGTCCGCGTCGGCCCAGGAGAACGTCGAGATGCCGGCAATCTATGCAGGCTTGCCCGCCTCCGATCGCCACGCCCGCGCCGCCGCCCTGCTCGACCGTCTCGGGTTGGCCTCGCGTACCGGCAACCGCCCGCACCAGCTATCCGGCGGGCAACAGCAACGGGTGTCCATTGCCCGCGCCTTGATGAACGGCGGCCATATCATCCTCGCCGACGAACCGACCGGCGCCCTCGACAGTCACAGCGGCGCCGAAGTCATGGCCTTGCTCGACGAACTGGCCAGCCAGGGTCACGTGGTGATCCTCATCACCCACGACCGCGAAGTCGCGGCCCGGGCCAAACGCATCATCGAAATTCGCGACGGCGAGATCATCAGTGACAGCGCCCGGGACAATCGCGCCGCGCAACATTCGGCCAACCCCGGCGCCTTGCAAGCCGTGGATCTGCGCAGGCGCCTGAGCGAAGGCGCGGAAGCCACCGGCGCCTGGAAAGGCGAGTTGGTGGATGCGGTGCAAGCGGCGTGGCGGGTGATGTGGATCAACAAGTTTCGCACCGCTCTGACGCTGCTGGGGATCATCATAGGCGTGGCCTCGGTGGTGGTGATGCTCGCCGTCGGTGAAGGCAGCAAGCGCCAGGTGATGGCGCAGATGGGGGCGTTCGGCTCAAACATCATTTACCTCAGCGGCTCGGCGCCCAATCCGCGCACGCCACTGGGCATTGTCACCCTCGACGACGTCGCGGCCATCGCCAGCCTGCCGCAGGTGATGCGGATCATGCCGGTCAACGGTCAGGAAGCCGGCGTGCGTTTCGGCAACCTCGACCACTTGAGCTACGTCGGCGGCAACGACACCAACTTCCCGGTGATCTTCAACTGGCCGGTGGTGGAAGGCAGCTATTTCACCCATGCCGATGAACAGAACGCAGCCGCCGTCGCGGTGATCGGCCACAAGGTGCGGACCAAGTTGCTCAAGGACGTGGCCAACCCGATTGGCCAATACATCCTGATCGAAAACGTGCCCTTCCAGGTGGTCGGCGTGCTCGCCGAAAAAGGCGCCAGTTCGGGTGATTCCGACAGCGACGACCGCATCGCCATCCCCTACTCCGCTGCGAGCGTGCGCCTGTTCGGCACGCACAACCCCGAGTACATCGCCATCGCCGCGGCTGATGCGCGCAAGGTCAAGGAAGCGGAACAGGCCATCGAACAGCTGATGTTGCGCCTGCATAACGGCAAGAAGGATTTCGAACTGACCAACAACGCGGCGATGATCCAGGCCGAGGCGCACACGCAAAATACCCTGTCGCTGATGCTCGGCTCGATTGCCGCGATTTCGCTGCTGGTGGGCGGGATCGGCGTGATGAACATCATGCTCATGACCGTGCGCGAGCGCACCCGCGAGATCGGTATCCGCATGGCCACCGGTGCTCGCCAGCGGGACATCCTGCGCCAGTTCCTCACCGAAGCGGTGATGCTCTCGGTGGTTGGCGGACTCACCGGGATCGCCCTGGCGTTGATCGTCGGCGGCGCGCTGATGCTCAGTGAAGTGGCCGTCGCGTTTTCCTTGATAGCGGTGCTGGGCGCCTTCGGCTGCGCCCTGATCACCGGTGTTGTCTTCGGCTTCATGCCGGCCCGCAAAGCTGCCCGACTCGACCCGGTCACGGCCCTTACCAGTGAATGATCTCTCCATGAAGCCGCTCTCGATCAAGCCGTCACTCAGCCTGCTGACCGTGTGCCTGTTGCTCAGTGCCTGCGGCAGCCCGGCCGAGCGCCCGGACAGCGGCATCCAGCCGCCCGCCGCCTGGCAATCGCCCCACACGGCGAGTGCCGCTCACGACAACACGCAATGGTGGAACCGCTTCGGCAGCCCGCAACTGGGACGCCTGATCGAAGAGGCCCGGCTTGGCAGTTACGACCTCGCCGCAGCCATCGCCCGGGTGCGCCAGGCGCGGGCGGACACGGTGATTGCCGGTGGCTCGCAACTGCCCGAGGTCAAGGCGGCGGTGAATGCCAATCGCGAGAAGCTGCTGCGCGGCGATGGCTATAGCCAACTCGATGCCGATGACAGCAACAAGGCAGTGGATTACTTCGACGCCAGCCTCACGGCCAGTTATGAAATCGATTTCTGGGGCGGCCAGCGCGCCAGCCGGGACAGTGCGCAGTTCGCTTTGAAAGCCAGCGAGTTCGATCAGGCCACGGTGGAATTGACACTGCTCAGCGGAGTCGCCAACGGCTACGCGCAAGCCCTGTCGCTCCAGGAACAGCGCCGCATCGCCGAGCTGAACCTGGCCAATGCCCAACGCGTGCTGAAACTGGTGCAGACCCGTTTTGACTCCGGCTCCGCCACGGCCCTGGAACTGGCGCAGCAAAAAAGCCTGGTGGCCGCACAACAACGGCAATTGCCGCTGGTGCAGCAACTGGCCCAAGACGCGCGCGTCAGCCTCGCCCTTCTCCTCGGCCGCCCGGTACAGGAGCTGTCATTGGGACAGGAGCATTTCGATCAACTGACCTGGCCGGTCATCGATGCGGCAATACCCAGCCAATTGCTCAGCCGTCGTCCAGACATCGCCCGGGCCGAAGCCCAACTGGCTTCGGCACAAGCCGATGTCACCGTGGCCCGCGCCGCGATGCTGCCGAGCGTGACCCTGAGCGCCCAAATCGGCTCCGGCGCCGACAGTGCCAGCGACATTCTGCGCAGTCCGTTCTACAACCTGTCTGCCGGATTGCTCGCGCCGGTTTTCAACAACGGCCGTCTCGGCGCCCAGCGCGACAAGGCCACGGCCCGGCAGGAGGAACTGCTGGAGACTTACCGTGGCGCGATCATCAACGGTTTTGCCGACGTCGAGAAAGCCCTCAATAGCATTCGCGGGCTCGACGCACAGCGTCAGTGGCAGGGTGAGGAACTGAGTCAGGCACAAACGGCGTTCAACATTGCGCAGAGCCGTTATCAGGCTGGGGCCGAGGATTTGCTGATCGTGCTGGAGACCCAACGCACATTGTATGCGGCGCAGGATTTGAACGTGCAACTGCGGCTGTCGCGGATGCAGGCGAGTATTGCGTTGTACAAGGCGCTTGGGGGTGGGTGGCAGGTTCTGTAATCGTTGTCGTTAGTGAGTACGCCTTCGCGGGCAAGCCCGCTCCTACAGTGATTTTTTGTTGCCCGGAAATTTCGAGTACACCCACGGCCCCTGTAGGAGCTGGCTTGCCAGCGAAGAGGCCGGCCTATCCAACATCAACATTGCCTGCCAGGACGCCTTCGCGGGCAAGCCCGCTCCCACAGTGGTTTTTGTTGTTCGCAAATTTCACGCACACCCAAGGACCCTGGGGGAGCTGGCTTGCCAGCGATTGAACGATTACGCGGTATCAAACCGGAGTTTGCCTGGCTTCCAGATGGCGGGCATACCACGGCCGCTGCGGTATTTTTCGGAACAAGCCCTTCAACTTTGTCTCGTCCTCGCCAAAGGTGATGCGCAACGCCAGCTTCATGGTTTCCGGGTCCATTTCCACAGACTGACCCGCTCGCAACCCCGGTGTGGTGCTGCAACCGTGGGTGATCGGCCCCAGCCACGGGTCGTCGATCTCGACCCAGCGCCCCGGCGCAAACCATTGCACACCGTTGACCTGCAACCGACTGACCTGCCCCGGATGGAAGCGCTCATGGGCGCGAAACCAGTCTTCCAGGCGATCGTCGATCCAGCCATGGAAGTGCCAGAACACCGGGCTGACATGGGAGGAAAACGGGTCACCGAGAAAATCGTTTTCCGGCGCAAACCAGCGTGCGGAAAAGTCCGAGGGATCCCGGGCGAACGGCACCGGTTGGCCGTTCGAGGGATCGCGCGGCACAGAAGCCCAGCGCATGTGCAGCCAGTCGTGCAGGCCCAGTTCGACCTCTGAACCGAACTGACCCAACGTCAGCTTCGACAGGTAACGCGGGTCGCGGTAGCGCGATTCCCAGACCTGGAAGTTGCTGTGGTAGGTCTCGGCGGTCTTGATGTCGCTGACCCACTGCGTGTACTCGTCATCGTCTTCGGCCAGCCAGGTCGGCGGCAGCGACGTGCCGTCGTGGTTGTCGAAGTAGCGGGCGAAGCCGAGCCGGTCCCGCGCCAGTTCCGGCTGCGGTAACGGGAAATGCGTCCAGGACGGCAGGTCCTGCATCGTGCGCGCCGTGCCGAGCATGTGCCGGTGCATGAAGAAAAAGTCCACGCCCGAGCCGTTGCGATCCTTGCGCTCGCCACGGGCATCGCGCTCCTTGTCACGCGGGCCGGGTTGCCAGCCGATGCCGCGCAAGGCTGCGCGCTGGTCTTCGGACAGCTTGTGCCATTTGTCCCGGGAGGCATGCCAGAGCTGGTGAAACAGCCGGTGTTCCGGGGAAACCAGCCACGCCAGCAAGGTCGGGTTGAGCCCTGTGCGCTCGCGCGCTTCGGGGAACACGCGCTTGACCGCAATGAAGCGATTGTCCTGGGAGGTCAGCATCAGCGGACGATCCAGGTTCAGCACGCGACCACTGAGGGTGCGGCTGCCAGCGTTACCGAAACCGCCCCAGACCTCGTCCAGGGTCATGTCGAATTCGTAGGCGCAGCTGCCGTTGGCACTGACCAGCCGCCAACTCAACTGCGCCGGATTCGTCCCGGAAAGATCGCCGAGCACGCGCAAACGGGGTTCTTCGCTGCTGCGCAAACGCTCGGCTGTGTCGAGGAAACCGCTGACACCACGACCTTTGTGCCCGATGTCGAGAAACACTTCCAGGCCCTCCAGCGGCAAACCCTCGATACCGGCGTCACGCCCTTCAAAGCGAATCTTCCAGACGCCGCGCAAGGTATCCGCCAGCCGCTGGCCCGCGACATCCGCCACATCGAACGACGCTTCGCCGGGTGTGATCGTCGGGTCCGCTCTGGTCAACTCGCGATGTCCGTAATACACCGCAGGCAGGGCAGCACCGGTCAGCGCCACACCTGCGAGGAACCATCGTCGAGAAATCGTCATTGCCCTACCTGTGTCAGCCATGGAGCAGGCTTTATCCAAGCTAGAACGTTTGTTGTGCCGACAAATTTAACGGCTTCACTGTAGGAGCTGGCTTGCCAGCGAAGAGGCCGGCACAAACACCTAAATTCTCAGCCCGTCCACTCGTTCCCCCCAGATAGCAAAGGCCCCGCGCCTGCACCCTGACGGCGAACCCGACTGAGACGGCAATGACAAAACCACGTTCGAAAAAGGCTCTTTTCATTGGCCTGCCGCTGGCCCTGACGATCAGCGCGGGTGCCGGTTACATGGCTTGGGATTATTGGTTCAAGGACAATCCCGGCTACCCGGTCAAGGTGATGAAACAGGCCGATGCCTTGCAGGAACGCATCCTCTCATTCGACAGCCATATCACCGTGCCGATGGATTTCGGTACCGCCGGCAACGAAGTCGACAAGGACGGCGAAGGCCAGTTCGACCTGGTCAAGACCGGCCGCGGTCGTTTGTCTGGCGCAGCGCTGACGATCTTCGGCTGGCCGGAAATCTGGAACGGTCCCAACGCGCCGCATCGCCCCACTGCCGGCTTCATCGACGAGGCCCGGCATGAGCAGGAAACCCGCTACAAGATCATCAGTGCAATGGTCCGCGACTTTCCCAATCAGGTGGCCATTGCCTACACCCCCGACGATTTTCGCCGTCTGCACGGCGAAGGCAAATTCGCGATTTTCATGAGCATGCTCAACGCCTACCCGCTGGGCAATGACCTCAACGCACTCGACAAGTGGGCGGCCCAGGGTATGCGCATGTTTGGCTTCAGCTATGTGGGCAACAACACCTGGGCCGACTCATCGCGACCGCTACCATTCTTCAATGATTCACGGGACGCCCTCGGCGGGCTTTCGGACATCGGCAAGCAAGCGGTGCAGCGCCTCAACGACCTGGGCGTGATCATCGATGTGTCGCAGATGTCGACCAGGGCCCTGGAGCAAGTGGCGCAACTGAGTCGCACGCCGATGGTCGCCTCCCACTCGGCGCCCCGCGCCCTGGTGGACATCCCGCGCAACCTCAGCGACCAGGAAATGCAGCTGATCAGGAACAGCGGCGGCGTGGTGCAGATTGTCGCTTTCCCAACCTACATCCGCCCACTGAGCCAGGCCACCCAGGACAAACTCAACGCCCTGCGAGCGCGCTTCGACCTGCAACCTTTGCAAGGCCTGGAAATGGCGCTGATGCCCGGCGACCCGGTCATCACCGTCTGGCCGGAGCAGCGTTTCGGCGAGTACGCCAGCCAGCTCTATTCGATCCTCGACGAAGAGCCCAAGGCCACCCTCAAGGATTACGGCGACGCCATCGATTATGCCGTGAAGAAAATCGGCATCGACCACGTAGGCATCAGCTCCGACTTCAACGACGGTGGCGGTCTCGATGGCTGGAAAGACGTCAGCGAGGCCCGCAACGTGACCGCCGAGCTGATCAGCCGCGGCTACGGCGAAGCCGACATCGCCAAGCTTTGGGGCGGCAACTTCCTGCGGGTCTGGGATCAGGTACAGAAGTCCTCCCGGCCCGTCGTCCAGAACTGATTTTTACTTTTGCCAAAGCGAACCGAATCCATGACCAACCGTCGTTCATTCCTCAAGCAGGCCGGCATCCTCGCCGCTGGCATCCCCCTGGCCTCGGCCGTGAACCTGCCGGCACTGGCCGCCACTCCCGCACCGCTGCCCAAGGACAAATGGGACCAGTTGCGCCAGTTGTTCACCCAGGACCCGAACTACCTGCATTTCGCCAACTTCCTGGTGACCTCGCACCCGCATCCAGTGCGTGAAGCCATCGAAATGCACCGCGTCAACCTTGACCGCAACCCAGGCCTGGCCATGGATTGGCATCGTGGCGAAACCGAGAAACGCGAGGAAGAAGTGCGCGTCTGGGCCGGTCGCTACTTGAAGGCCAAGCCGTCGCAGATCGCCCTGACCGGCAGCACCACCGAAGGCCTGGCGATGATTTACGCCGGCATCCACGTGCGCTCGGATCAGGAAATTCTCACCAGCGAACACGAGCACTATGCCGCCAACACAGTCTTGGAATATCGCACCCAGAAGGACGGCACCCAGGTCCGCAAAATCAAACTGTTCGAAGACCCGTACAAGGTCTCCACCGCTGAGGTACTGGCCGCGATTGAAAGCAACATTCGCCCCGAAACCCGCGTGCTGGGCATGACGTGGGTGCATTCCGGCAGCGGCGTGAAACTGCCCATCGGCGAGATCGGCAAACTGGTGGAAGCGAAAAACCGTGGCCGCGCCGACAAGGACCGCATCCTCTATGTGGTCGATGGCGTGCACGGCTTTGGCGTGGAGAACGTCGACTTTCCCGACATGCACTGCGATTTTTTCATTGCCGGCACCCACAAATGGATGTTCGGCCCACGGGGCACCGGGATCATCTGCGCCCGCTCCGACGAGCTCAAGGACGTCACCCCGACCATACCGACTTTCTCCGAAGCGACGCAGTTTTCGACGGTGATGACCTACGGTGGCTATCACTCCTTCGAACACCGCTGGGCGCTGACCGAGGCCTTCAAGCTGCACCTGGAACTGGGCAAGGCTGATGTCGCGGCGCGTATCCACCAGATCAACAGCTACCTGAAAAAACGTCTGCAAGCGCACCCGTCGGTAGAGCTGGTGACGCCGTTGTCGCCTGAGTACTCCGCCGGTTTCACCTTCTTCCGCATCAAGAACCGGGACTGTGAGGAAGTCGCCAATTACCTGATGGACCAGCGCGTGGTGTGCGACGCCGTTGACCGGGATGTCGGGCCGATCATTCGTGTCTCGCCGGGGTTGCTCAATACCCAAGCGCACATCGACCGCCTGATGGAACTGCTGGCCAACCAGGTCTGACTGAGCGAGAGCCAATATGAAAATCCCCCTGAAAAAACTCGGCGCCCTGACGCTGTTGGCCGTACTCGGCAGCGCTTTGCCCGGCCTCGCCCAGGCCTACACCGCGCCATTGCCCGGCAAGGTCTTCAAGGATTGCCGTAACTGCCCGGAAATGGTGGTGTTGCCCGCCGGCACCTTCAGCATGGGCACCCCGGACGACGAGGTCGGCCGCGAACCTGATGAAGGCCCGATGCATGCGGTGACGTTCGACAAACCCTTCGCCATGAGCCGCTACCAGATCACCGCCAGCGAATGGGACCAGTACATGAAGGAAACCGGAGTCACCCTGCCCGATGGCGACACCCGCCCCGGTCGCGAATGCATCAACAGCAAACCACGCTACCCCCAGGGCCCGCGCCAGCCAGCGGTGTGCATGAACTTCGCCGAGGTCAGCGCCTATGTCGCGTGGCTCTCGATGAAAACCGGTCAGCACTACCACATCGTCAGCGAGGCCCAGCGCGAATACGCGGCCCGCGCCGGCTCAACCGGGCCGTTCCCCTTCCCGTTCGACCCGGGCACCGAGTACAGCATCGCCACCCACGCCAACACCTACGGCCCGGTCGATGGCTACAGCTACAGCTCGCCGTTCGGCAGCTACCCACCCAACGCCTTCGGCATGTACGACATGCACGGCAACGTCTACGAGTGGATCGCCGACTGCTACCACCCGGACTACGTTGGCGCGCCCACCGATGGCAGCGCCTGGACTGAACCGAACTGCGACACCCTGCGCATCCGCGGCAACGACTGGGGCGAAGCACCGGTGTTTTCGCGCTCGGGCAACCGCAACGACATCGATCCACAAACCCGTGGCGACTGGATTGGTTTCCGCGTTGTGCGCACGCTCTAATCCCTCCCCAACCCTTATGGGTGCAGACTTGTTCGCGATGAGGCCGGTACCTCCGACATCAATGCTGACTGACAGACCGCCATCGCTGGCAAGCCAGCTCCTACAGTTTTTGCGTCGACCACAAACCATTCGAACAACCCCAACCCTGTAGGAGCAAGCTTGCTCGCGATGAGGCCGGTACCTCCGGCATCGATGTTGACTGACAGACCGCCATCGCGGGCAAGCCAGCTCCTACAGTTTTTACGTCGACCACAAACCATTCGAACGCCACCAAACCTGTAGGAGCAAGCTTGCTCGCGATGAGGCCCGTACATCCGACATCGATGATACTGGCAAGCTCTCTCCCACAGGTTTTGCATCGCCCACCGTTTAAATTAAGCCCTCCATCAGACGTTCTACTGGGTATCTGCCTCAGCCCCAAGGAACCCTCTGCTCATGACCCAGCCAACGCGCGGTGCAATTCATGAATTGTTCACCCTCCTCAAACCGTTCCGGCTGGTTGTCAGTCTGTCGATCGTTCTGGGCATGGTCGGCGGTCTGAGCGTGACGGTGTTGCTGGCCACGATCAACAACGCACTGCACTCGGCGGATGGACTGACCCAAGGTGTGGTCGCGCTATTCGGTGGTCTGTGCCTGTTGGCGCTCGGCAGTTCGATCTGCTCGGACATCGGTACCAATTACGTCGGCCAGCACATCATCGCCAGGCTACGCAAAGAGCTGGGGGAGAAGGTGCTTTGCGCGCCCATCGAACAGATCGAGCGCTACCGCAGCCACCGCTTGATCCCGGTACTGACCCACGACGTCGACACCATCAGCGACTTCGCTTTCGCCTTCGCGCCACTGGCGATTTCCCTGACCGTGACCCTCGGGTGCATGGGTTACCTGGCGATGCTGTCGTGGCCGATGTTCCTGATGATGGTGCTGGCGATTGCCATCGGCACCGGCATTCAGTTCTACGCACAGGGCAAGGGCATCCAGGGTTTCATGGCCGCCCGCGACGCCGAAGACGAGTTGCAGAGGCACTACAACGCCATCGCCGGTGGCGCCAAGGAGCTGCGCATTCACCGTCCGCGTCGCCAGCGCATGTTTGAATCGGGCATCAAGGGCACGGCCGATTTCATCTGCAACACCCAGGTGCGCTCGATCAATACTTTCGTGATCGCCAAGACCCTGGGCTCGGTGCTGTTCTTCGTGGTGATCGGCCTGGCGCTGGCCCTTCAATCATTCTGGCCGAGCGCCGACAAGGCCGTGATGAGCGGGTTCGTGCTGGTGTTGCTGTACATGAAAGGGCCGATCGAACATTTGGTCAGCACCTTGCCGATCGTGAGCCGGGCGCGCATTGCCTTCCGGCGCATTGCCGAACTGTCGAGCCAGTTTTCTTCCCCCGAACCGCACCTGTTGCTCAGCGACAAAGGCAACGCTGCGGCCGTGGTCAATCGCCTGCAACTGGACAACGTCAGTTATGCGTTCCCGACCGCACCGGGCAGCGAAGCGTTTCGCCTGGGTCCGGTGAACCTGACCATCGAGCAAGGCGAGATCATTTTCATCGTCGGTGAAAACGGTTGCGGCAAGACCACCTTGATCAAATTGCTGCTGGGTCTCTACGCGCCGCAACAGGGTGCCATCGTGCTCAACGGTCAAGCCATCGACGCGCAGAGCCGTGACGACTACCGCCAGTTGTTCACCACGATTTTTGCCGACTACTACCTGTTCGATGACGTGGTGCAGGGCGACCGGCACATCCCTGAAGACGCCAATCAATACCTGCAACGGCTGGAGATTGCGCACAAGGTCAGCGTCAGGGACGGCCGCTTCACCACCACCGACCTGTCCACCGGCCAGCGCAAACGCCTGGCGCTGGTCAATGCGTGGCTTGAGGAACGCCCGGTGCTGGTGTTCGACGAATGGGCCGCCGACCAGGACCCGACCTTCCGCCGAATCTTCTACACCGAACTGCTCCCGGACCTCAAACGCCTGGGCAAAACCATCATCGTCATCTCCCACGACGATCGCTATTTCGACCTGGCCGATCAACTGGTGCGCATGGAGTCCGGCCGGGTCGTGACCGAGCGCACAGCCGCCTGACAGCCGTTGCCGACACGCAGGTCATTGTTTTTCGAAGTTTGTTTTCCGGTTTAGCCGAGGTGGTCCGTCTAATAATAATTATCATTAACAAAAATCTGCACACCCCCTTCTGGAGCGATTCGAGCAATGCAAAGCCTTACTCTGTCCCGCGCACCGCTGGCACTCGCCATCGACCGGCAAAAGAAATTTCGAACGGTCTTGCCGGGCGCGCTGCTGGCCCTGTTGCTGCTGGGCACTTCCCAGGTTGAAGCGGCACCGGTGAACGTCAACGTTCCGTCTCAGTCGCTGGCCAGCGCCTTGCGCCAATTGGGCCAACAGACCAACCTGCAGATCCTGTACAGCCAGGACATGGTCAACGGCATCAAGTCCACGGCGGTGTCGGGCAACATGGAGCCGGAGCAGGCATTGAAGACGTTGCTGCTGGGGAGCGGCATCAATTTTCAACTGAACGGCAACACCGTTTCACTGGTACCGGCAGCGGATAATTCCAGCACGCTGCAACTGGGCGCCACTTCGATCACCGGCCTGGCGCTGGGGCCGACCACCGAAGGCACGCATTCCTACACCAGCGATGAAGTCAGCATCGGCAAGGGCAATATCAAGGTCAAGGACATCCCGCAGTCGGTATCCGTGGTCACGCGCCAGCGCATGGACGACCAGAACCTGAACAACCTGCAAGATGCCATGCGTCAGGTCACCGGCGTGACCATCAAGACCTACAACACCGGTTCCAGCCTCAACGACGTCTACATGCGCGGCTTCCTCGTCGATCAGGTCCAGGTTGACGGTGTGTCGCAACCGACCGGTCAGGGCGACCTGTCCACCAGCTTTGACCTGGCGATGTACGACCGCGTCGAAGTGCTGCGCGGTCCGTCGGGCCTGTATCAAGGCGCTGGCGAACCTGGCGGCACAATCAACGTGGTGCGCAAGCGCGCCCTGGACAAATTCGCCCTGAGTGGCGAGGTGGCGGGTGGCTCTTATGACCACTACCGGTCCTCGGTGGATGTCACCGGCCCGTTGAACGACCAGGGCACCGTCCGCGGCCGTTTCGTGACCGCCTACGAGAACAACAAATCCTACGTCGACTACGCCAAGAACGAACGCCCGATGGTTTACGGCCGCCTGGAATTGGACCTCGACCCGGCCACGACCCTGTCGGTCGGCGGCGCCTACCAGAAGAACAACTCCACCCCGGCGTTCGGCCTGCCGGCCTATGCCGACGGCAGTTTGCTGGATGTCCCACGCTCGACCTTCGTCGATGCCAAGTGGAACACCCTCAATGAAAAAGTCTGGGAAAGCTTTGCCGAAGTGGACCACGCGCTGGACAACGGCGGTCAGTTCAAGACCACCGTGACCTACCGCGATGCCGAGACCCCGGAGCGTAACTTTACCTGGGCCGACGGCGCTGTCGATCCCGCGACCGGCGACAGCTGGGCCGTGGCGTACGACTATTACACCCATATCAAGACCATCGGCGTCGACAGTTTCGTCACCACGCCATTCGAATTCGCCGATCGCCAGCACGAGTTCACCGTGGGTGCCGAATACCAGCACCTGGACAAGGACTTCACCTACGGCGGTGGCGAGTACTTTCCGATCAACGTGTACGATCCGGGCAGCATCGACATTCCGCATAACGACTATGAGCACGTCAACGGCAACTGGTCCAAGTCCGACCAGTACGGCCTCTACACCCGCGCCAAGTTCAACGTCACCGACTGGCTCGATGTCATTGGCGGCAGCCGCGTAACCTGGTACGAAAGCGACGCGAAAAACGAGAACGCCTTCTTCAACAACTACGGCGAAGCGCACACCAGCATCAACCACAAGGTCGTGCCGTACGGCGCCATCATTGGCAAGATCACCCCGGAACTGTCGACCTATTTCAGCTACACCGGCGTGTTCAAGCCACAAAGCGAAATCGGCACCGATGGCGAGCCGGTCGGCCCGCGTGAAGGCGAACAGTATGAGATCGGCCTCAAGCGCGAGTTCTTCGACGGTCGCCTGAACGCCAGCATCGCCGCTTTTCGCATCTACGATGAGAACCGTGCCGAGTACGACGACAGCACCGGCGCCTACATGACCGAGGGCAAGGCGCGCAGCCAGGGCTGGGAAACCGAGTTGAGCGGCAACCTGACCGACAACTGGAGCATCGTCACCGGTTACGCCTACACCGACACCAAGTACCTGGAAGCCGCAGACGCCAACAAAGGCAAGACCTTCAGCACCATCACGCCCAAGCACAACTACAACCTGTGGACCAAGTACGACTTCACCGACGGAGCGCTCAAGGGCTTCAACGTCGGCGGTGGCGTACGTGCCGTCAGCGAAACCTACTACCAGCGTGACGTGAAGTTCAAACAAGGCGGCTTTGCCGTCACCACGGCGCAGATCGGCTACAAGTTCAACGATCACCTGTCGTCGACACTGACTGCCAACAATCTGTTTGACCGCAAATACTATGATCGCGTCGATGCCGCCTGGGGCACCAACTTCTACGGTGACCCGCGCACCTTTACCCTGAGCCTGCGCGCCCAATACTGATCGTCGTCTTTCATGTACATCACCGGGCCGCTTGCGGCCCGGCGATGTTTTTTGAGGATCAACGAAAATCGGCGAATGGACAGAAAACGAACCTTCTGGACAGATCGCGCAGGCATTTTCTGCCACCGTGAATTTGTAACATTAAGCGTCATTTCGAATCAGATAGTAGCCAGCCCAACGCTTGTTCAATGAGGCTGCATCGTGTTTCAACGTCTTGTGTGTTCGCTGTCCGTTCTGAGCCTGTCCATCGCCGCCGCCCAGGCGGCCGAGACCGCCCCGCTCAACACCCCGCGCCTGAAAGGCATGGACAACTTCCGGGATGTCGCCGGGACCACCACCGCGTACTCCACGGCCAACGATGGCACGATGCGCGCCGGCGTTTTCTATCGCGCCAACGCGCTAACCCCGACCGCGACAGACCTGGCCACCCTGAACGGGCTGGGCATCAAGGCTGTCTTTGATCTGCGCACACCCAGCGAGATCGCCGCCACCCCCGACACGCTGCTGACCGGTGCGACCTACACCAACATCGACATCATCGGCAGCACGACTTCCGGTTCGAACGTCACGTCCATCTCCTTCACCAGTGCAGCCCAAGCCTTCGCCATGATGCAGGAGACCAACCGCGCCTTCGTCAACGACGCCGGAATGCGCGGCCAGTTCACCCAGCTGTTCAATGAACTGGCCGCTGTCGATGGCGCCGCGCTGTTCCATTGCACCGCCGGCAAGGACCGCACCGGCTGGACCGCCGCCGTGCTGCAAAGCATCGCCGGGGTCGACAACGCAACCATCATGAGCGACTACCTGGCGACCAACGACTACACCGCCGCGCGCATGGCAGCGACGTTGAAGGCACTGCCGCCGAGCATGGCGGCCATCTATGCGCCGTTGCTTGGCGTAGACGCCAGTTACCTGCAAGCCGGTCTGGACCAGGTGAGCGCGCAATACGGCAGCATGGACAATTACCTCAAGCAGGGCCTGGGTCTGTCCCAGGAAACCATTTATGTGCTGCGCGGCAAAATGGTCGAGTACAACAGCCTGCCCGGCCAGGCAGGGTTTGTCGGCAACGCCGCGGCCGGTGCACAGCTGTTGCAGCAATTGCAGAACACCCGCCTGTCGGGCACTTACAGTGACTACAACTATTACCTGCAATCGGCCATTGATGTGGGCGATCTCGGCGGCGTGCAGTCCACGGTGGGTGGTCAGGTACACGCCGACGCCGCCAGTTACCTGCTGCGCCAGAACGCAATGATCGAACAGGCCGCCGCGCCGTTCTCCAGCGGCACCGACCTCAAGATCGGGCAATACCGTTTGTGGAGCACCGCGCTGGCAGGCTATCTGGGCACCGACGGTTCGGCCCACGCCGAGAGCAGCAACGAACACAGCCAGGGCTTGATGATCGGCCTGACCCAACGTTTCTCCGAACAGTTCAGCGCTTACGGCGGCTTCGGCTACAGCAAGGGCAGCGTCGGCGGCGCCGGGGGCGAAGCGGACACCGACCTGACGTTCTTCAGCGCCGGCGCCCGTTACGCACCGAATGGCCTGGAGCGCGGGTTATTTGTTGACGCCGACGCCAGCGCCGGCTACATCGACTACGACAGCAAACGCGACCTTGGCGGCGGACTGGGCACGGCCAAGGGCGACAGCCACGGCAACCTCACCGGCGCCACGTTGGCGCTGGGTTACCGCATGCCGATCAGCGGCGTGACTTTAGAACCGAGCCTCGGCGTTCGCGTCAGCCACTTGAACCTGTCGGGTTTCAAGGAAAAAGGCAGCGAACTGGCCCTCGAAGTCGACGACATCAACGAGACCCGCAAAAGTGCCGTGGCCAACCTCAACGCCTCGTTCAACGCCTTCAGCATGGGCGCCTGGCAATTGGTGCCGGGGGTACAGTTTGGTTATGAACACGTGCTGGGCGACAACGAAATCAACAGCAAAGGGCACCTGCTGGGCCTGGATATCGAACAGCGCGCGGCTTTCGACAACCGCGACCAGTTCCTGGGTGGGGTGAATGTCATGGCCAACCTCGGCGCATTGAGCGTGGGGGCCGAGGTCGGTGCCACGGGCGGCGGCGACAGCCACGGCAGTTATGGCAGCCTCAAGGCCAGCTATCTGTTCTGACGGATCACGCCCGGCTCAAACCGCTGTTGCGGCGGTTTGAGCCACAGACCATCAGGCCGGGTGCCGTACTCGCAAGCCCTTCCTCACGTGCGCCGGGCTGACACCATAAGCGCGTTGGAAATACTGCGTGAACCGGCCGACGTTGCTGAACCCGAACTGCAACGCCACCTCCGTCACCGAAGCCGCGACGTTTTGCGTGAGCACGCCGTACGCCCGCTCGAGACGAACTTGCCGCTGGTAAGTCACGATCGACATGCCGACAAAACGCTGAAAACCGTCCTGCAACGCCCGCAGACTGACGTTCGTCATGCTCGCCAGGTCCGTACCGCTGACCAGATTGTCGGGATGCTCCTGGATGTATTCCACGGCCAGCTTCACGTGGCGCGGCGCGATCAGCGGGGACGGGCGACGCAAGGTTTCGGTGAAGTTATGCGGCCAGGCTTCCAGCACCGCATCCACCAACATCTCCCGCAAGCGCGACGGCATCAGCGAACCCGTATTCATAAGCAAATCAAACTCGGCCCCCGTGGCCAGTTCCACCAGAGCCCTGATGCTCTGGAACGCCGCCACATCCAGGTCCACCACCGGCTCGAACAGGACTTTTTCCAGGATCGGTTTGCCCAGCAAGGTCGACAGTCGCTCAGTGATCAGCGCCCGCCGGATCGAAATGCCGTGCTGCGCGTGATTGTCGAGAAAGCGCACCGAGCGCACATCGGCCTTGTCGATGGCCAGGCCGATCTGGCCGAAGCCGACCGACTCGGTGGCGTGGTTGAAAATGATCTTGCCGGCCGTGGGAATCACGAAAGTGATCTCGTCCAGAGGATCGGGAAAGTCGACCGAGAAGTCGCCCCGGTAATGCATGCGACGAAAACTCACGCCTTCGTGTCGGCCATAGACCCCGCCGATGATGATATTGCGCGGCGGCGGTGGGGAATCGGCATACAGGTTGCCGAACATCCTCGAAAACATGGCACCAAAGTCGTCGCAGCGCATGTCATCGGAGCGCAGGATAATTGGCTGGCGGGTTGTGCTTGAGTACACCTGAGAGTCGCCTTGAGTGGGCCGAAGCGGCGCGCAGAATCTACCAGCTGTAAATGACAGGCACGTGACGGCCTATGCTTCATGAACGCTCGATTCAAGAGGAGGCGCAACATGGACCGATTCACCGGAGGTTGCCTGTGCGGCAACGTAAGAATCGTGGCGACGGGCCGCCCCTACCGGGTCGGCCTCTGCCATTGTCTTGACTGCCGCAAACACCATGGGGCGCTGTTCCACGCCTCGGCGATATTCCCCGAAAAGGCGGTGACTATCGAAGGCGAGACCCGCGACTACGCCGGGCGGTTTTTCTGTCCTCGTTGCGGTTCATCCGTTTTTGCGCACAGCGCCGACGAAATCGAAGTAAACCTGGGTTCACTCGATGCACCTGATCAACTCAAACCCACCTACGAAAGCTGGACCGTGCGCCGCGAATCCTGGCTGCCGCCCTTCCCGCTCACCCGACACTACGCGGCTGATCGCGAAGGCACGGGGCGTTTCGAGGACGACTAGCCTTTGAGCGCCTTTTCGATGCCCGCGATGTCGATTTTGCCCATTTGCATCATGGCTTCAAATGCGCGTTTGGCCGCGGAGGGGTCCGGATCGGTGATCGCCGCCGTCAGGACGCGTGGCGTGATCTGCCACGACAGGCCCCACTTGTCCTGGCACCAGCCGCAGACGTTTTCCTGACCACCGTTATCGACGATCGCCTTCCACAAGCGGTCGGTTTCGGCCTGATCGTCGGTCGCCACCTGGAACGAAAACGCCTGGTTGTGCTTGATCCCCGAACCGCCGTTGAGCCCCAGGCATGGAATGCCCATCACCGTGAACTCGACCGTCAGGACGTCACCCTGTTTGCCTGCCGGATAGTCACCGGGCGCTTGATGCACGGCGGTTACGCAGCTGTCCGCAAAGGTTGCGGCATAGAATTTCGCAGCGTCCAGGGCATCACCGTCGTACCAGAGGCAAATCGTGTTTTTGCTGACCATGGGGGTTCTCCTGAATCGGAAATTGACCGGCTCATTCTAGCTCGACATCGGCAGCCAACATTCGCGCTCGGCGTTGGCTATTTCGCCACGCTTTGTTCCTTGATGTCGCCGCAAAAAATATCCACGTTGCCATCGGTCGCCGCCGTGCGCACCACCACCGAGTACTCACCGGCCAGCAAGGCCGACAGCTCGACAGGCGCGCTCCTGGAGAAAGTCCAGCCGCGTATCGCCTGGCGCTCGGTGGTGACGATGTCGTTCATCGCATAGGCCACCGGCCCCGGTTGCTGGCAGCTGCCTTTGTTGATGAAGCTGTAGAGACGCAAGGGCAACGAGACGCCACCGGGTGCACCGCTGATGAAGAAACTGAGCCCGGTTTGCTTGTCCCACGCAGACAGCGTGACGTTGCCGATCTGACCGGCGTTCTGCCGCGTGGCGGCCAGGGGAACGTAAACACTTTTGTTCGATGACGTCGTACAGCCGAAGAGGCTCGCGCCAATCATCAGCGCTGCCAGCGAGTGCCTGAGTTTCATTGCCAAACTCCTGCAAGAAGAATTGCAAAGGTGGATTAGCGGTATAGCTCATTTATGCCCGTTCGGCCGCTCGCCGGCCGCTTGTTAATTCAATAAGGACAGCTCTGGGGACCGGTCAGCGGCCATTGCGCAAAAGCGCAAGACTTCCAGTTGAAAAGCCGGATAATGGCGGCCAATTTGAAGCTCGCAATCTGGTAACCCTCATGGAAATCAAGGTCAACTTTCTCGACAACCTTCGGCTTGAAGCCAAGTTCGACGACTTCACGGTGGTAGCCGATCAACCGATTCGCTACAAGGGCGATGGTTCGGCACCCGGTCCGTTCGACTACTTCCTGGCTTCGTCGGCGTTGTGCGCGGCCTATTTCGTGAAGCTGTATTGCGAAACCCGCAATATCCCCACCGAAAACATCCGCCTGTCGCAGAACAACATTGTTGACCCGGAAAACCGCTACAACCAGATTTTCAAGATTCAGGTCGAATTGCCGGCCGATATCTCCGACAAAGACCGTCAGGGCATTCTGCGCTCCATCGACCGTTGCACGGTGAAAAAGGTCGTGCAAGCCGGGCCTGAGTTCGTCATCGAGGAAGTGGAAAACCTCGATGCCGACGCCCAGGCGCTGCTGATGCCGGCCTCTACTTCGCAAGCAGGCACCTACATCGTTGGCAAGGACCTGCCGCTGGAGCAAACCATCGCCAACATGTCGGGCATTCTCGCCGGCCTGGGCATGAAGATCGAAATCGCTTCATGGCGCAATATCGTGCCCAATGTATGGTCGTTGCATATCCGCGATGCGAGCTCGCCGATGTGCTTTACCAACGGCAAGGGCGCGACCAAGGAAGGCGCGTTGGCGTCGGCGTTGGGCGAGTTTATCGAGCGTCTCAACTGCAACTTCTTCTACAACGATCAGTTCTGGGGCGAAGAACTCGCCAACGCGCCATTCGTGCATTACCCGGACGAACGCTGGTTCCAGCCAGGCCCTAAAGACGCACTGCCGGCCGAGATTCTCGACCAATACTGCCTGAAGGTTTACAACCGCGATGGCGAGTTGCGCGGCTCGCATCTGTTCGACACCAACTCCGGCAACGAAGAGCGCGGTATCGTTTCGTTGCCGTTCGTGCGTCAGTCCGACGGCGAGGTGGTGTATTTCCCGTCCAACCTGATCGAAAACCTGTACCTCAGCAACGGCATGAGCGCCGGTAACACGCTGGCCGAAGCGCAAGTGCAGTGCCTGTCGGAAATCTTCGAGCGTGCGGTTAAACGCGAAATCATCGAGGGCGAAATGGCCCTGCCGGATGTGCCTCAGGAAGTGCTGGCGAAGTACCCCGGCATTCTGGCCGGTATCAAGGGCCTGGAAGAGCAAGGCTTCCCGGTGCTGGTCAAGGATGCGTCGCTGGGTGGCGAGTTCCCGGTGATGTGCGTTACCTTGATGAACCCGCGTACCGGCGGCGTGTTTGCCTCGTTCGGCGCCCACCCAAGCCTTGAAGTGGCGCTGGAACGCAGCCTGACCGAATTGCTCCAGGGCCGCAGCTTCGAAGGCCTGAACGATCTGCCTCAGCCGACCTTTGAAGGCCACGCGGTGACTGAGCCGAACAACTTCGTCGAGCACTTCATCGACTCCAGCGGCGTGGTGTCGTGGCGTTTCTTCAGTGCCCGGTCGGATTACGAATTTGTCGAGTGGGACTTCTCCGGCCAGGGTGAAAACTCCAACACCGAAGAAGCCGCGACCCTGTTCGGCATCCTCGAAAACATGGGCAAGGAAAGCTACATGGCGGTGTACGAGCACATCGGTGCAACCGCCTGCCGCATCCTGGTGCCGGACTATTCGGAAATCTATCCGGTCGACGATCTGATCTGGGACAACACCAACAAAGCGCTGTTCTTCCGTGAAGACATCCTGAACCTGCACAGCCTGGACAAGGCCGGTCTGAAAGCACTGGTCAAGCGCCTGGAAGAAAGCGAACTGGATGACTACACCGACATCACCACCCTGATCGGCATCGAGTTTGACGACAACACGTCCTGGGGCCAGTTGACGATTCTGGAGCTGAAACTGCTGATCTACCTCGCGCTGCAGAACTACGACGAAGCGAAAGAAAGGGTCGAGATGTTCCTGCAGTACAACGACAACACGGTCGAACGCGGTTTGTTCTACCAGGCCGTGAATGCGGTACTGGAGATGGAACTGGACGAAGATCTGGAACTGGCCGATTACGAAGTCAACTTCCGCCGGATGTTCGGCAACGAGCGAATGGACGCCGCGATCGGTTCCGTGGACGGCAGCGTCCGCTTCTACGGCCTGACGCCGACGAGCATGAAACTTGAAGGCCTCGACAAGCACCTGCGCCTGATCGACAGCTACAAGAAGCTGCACACAGCGCGGGCCAACGTCACCGCCAAGTAGCCTTTCTGTTTTATGTAGGAGCGAGCCTGCTCGCGATGGACTCAAGAACGCTATTTTTAGCCAGTAAAAACGCGTTTTCGTTAACGACCATCGCGAGCAGGCTCGCTCCTACAACAACAATCAAAAGTTGATCTTGAACCCCAACATGGCGTCATAGCCATGGCTGTCGCCGTCGAAGCCCTGGCGATAACCGGCCGAGACCGTGAACGTGGTGCGCTGGTTGGCCTGGTAATCCACCCCCAGGTTGACCTCGCCCCACGTCCCCTGAATATCCGACTCGAACGGGACATAACCCGATTGGGACGAGAACTCGGTTTTCGGTTGCCCTTTGAACTCATGCCAGACGCTCGGACGAATCCAGCCGTTGGTGCGCCGTGCAGTCTTGTCCGTGCCTTCGGTTTCCCAATCTCTGGCAATGCGCACGCCCAATCGGCCGATCAGCGATTCCACGTCCTTGAACCGCACGTTGGCCCCGACATCGTTACTGTCGTCGAGGTCAACGGTGCTGTAGATCGCCTGAAGTTGCGGTTCGACGTACCAGTCTTTGTCGACTGCATATGGGTAGCCGCTTTCCAGCGACGCGGTGTATCCCCAGCCCCGGGTCTCCAGTTCGGGCAGCTCGCTGGGCTTGGCCTCGATATCGAAGCGGTTGACTTGCAGCACACCGTCCAGATACCAGCCCGAAGGTCCGAAATGGGTCCAATAGGCGCCCACCCCATAGGCGCGCAAGGTGTCCTGACCGGCCGCCAGACCGTTGTAATGGCTGACGCCCGCATCGAGGGTGCCCGCCGACAGGGAAACACCCGCCTGATCGTGGCTGCCATCGGTGTCGACCTTGCGGTAGAGGTCGGTGCCGACCTGGAACGCGGTCAGGTCGTAGTTGTATTCCGGCGTGTTGCCCAAGGCATTTTTTCGATCCCCGTCCTGTTTGCCACTGCGATAAATCACCCGCCCCCATCCCATCGAAGGCGAATAGGTGGCCTGGTCCTCGGCAGGTAACGGGTCGCCGGGGTTGAGGCGCTCTTCGCCGACCCGTTCATGCAGTGTATCGACCATCGTCCGGCCATAGACCAGCGCCAGCGCGGGCAACGCACCATATAGCGAGACCTCGGGACGGTAGTTCGGCACCGGGGCGGGATCAGGCGTTGGGTCAGGGTCCGGTGTTGGATCAGGATCCGGCGTTGGGTCAGGCGTCGGGTCAGGCGTCGGGTCCGGGCCAGGCCCAGGAGGATCATCCGGGATCAGGGCATCCGAACGCAGGAACCAGGTGTCCCTGGCGCTGCCATCCTCGGCGCCTTGTTGCAGGCGGTACTCATACGGCCCGGCGACGACCCGGCGCGCGAGGCGGAAGGCATTCGGATCGCTCGCTGTGACAGACTTGTTGGTCAACTCAACGACCGCAATCCCGTTGCCTTGGGTCACCTCGCCCAAGCCGCCAATGTTGCTGACGGCAACGCTGGTCGCGCCGCCGCTGCCGGTCGAGGTCGAGTCCACGACCAGCATGTCGGAGCGGCTGTTTGCCCCGCCTTCATTCAGGGTGCTGTTGAGCAGCAGGTTGCCACCGTTGGAAACAAACACACCGCCCCCATTGGCACCGGCCGTGGTCGCACCGCTGATCAGCAGCACGTTGCCCACCGTGCGAGTGCCCCCCGGCAGGTCAAGGGTGCCGCTGTGGGTGAAACGACCCACGCCCAGCAATTGGCCTTGCACGGCGCCGCCCGCTGTCGGTGTATTGACCGATTGACCCAAGGGCAGATAAGCACCGCTGCTGTTGAAATTGACGATGCCGGATGCGGGCTGGGACGCCAGGCGAATCAGGCCGGTGTTGTCGATGCTGTTGCCGGTCGCCGAACCCAGGTTGCTGACCGCAATACCCCAGGTGTCACGGACTCCGCTGCCGGTGCTGTCGGAAAAATTGCGCAAGGTCCAGGTGCCTTTGTTGGTGATCTGGCTGACAGCACTTGAGGCCGAGACCGAGCCGGTCATCTGCCCGGCATTATTGAGCGTAAACGTATTCCCGGTACCGCTGGCATCCGCACGAACGGCCGAATCGCTGAGTGCCGTGATATTGCCCGTGCTGTTCAACGCTTGCGTGGCACCGGCCAGGGTGACGCCACTGCTGTCTGACCATCCACCTTGAATCGCCGCGCTGTTGCTGACGCTGACCGATCCACCCTGCGCCTGCGCATCGATCCCCGACGAACCAGTGCCTTTGGTGGTGATCGACCCCGAATTGTTGACCGTCAGATTGGCCGCGCCTGAAGCCTCGGCGCGAATGCCCTGGCTGTTGCTTGCACCAAGCGTCTGGATCGCACCGGTGTTGGTGATGGTCTGCTGACCAGTCGTGGAAAAGGTGCGAATGCCCTGTTGCTGATTGCCCCGCGCAATAAGCTCGCCCGTGTTACTGATCGTGAGGCTGCCTAACCCGGTTCCCGAATCGAACGCATTGCCAGCCACGATGGCGGCGCCGGAACCGTTGACGTCGATGCGCGGCCCGGTGAACGTCACATTCACATCGCCGCCCAGGGACAAGGCCTGCAGGCCGAACGAGCCTATACCGGTACCGTCGCCACCGCCGGTATTGGAATGGGTGATGATCGTCCCGCCGGCCTTGATGTCCACAGTGTCTGTGGTGGACTGGGTGGAGGCGTAGATGCCGTTCGCATTGCCGTTGAAGGTCTCGATGCGATTGCCGGTGTAATCGACACGGACACTGCCTGCCCTCGCGTCAGCCCGAATGCCACCCGCAACGGCGCCGCTGGCCGAGATGTCCCCCGCATAATCGACGGCGATGTTGCCACCTTCGTTACTGATGATGATGCCGTAGGCGCGAGTGGTCGTCAGGCCACCGACGACATTGATGTTGCCATTGCCGGTGACGGTCGCGTCGCCGGTTCCGCGCTTGATGACGTAGATGGCACGCGAGCCGGTGATATCGGTGGTGCTGCCGACGTTGAGCGGTGCATTGTTCTGGATGCTGATATTGCCCAGAGCTGCGACGTTATCGTTGACGTAGATACCGTGGCCGCCGCCACCGGTCGTAGTGATCGTGCCGTCATTGACCACGGCAATGCTCCCGGTGGTCGAGAGCGCGCGTATACCGAAGCCGTTCAAGCCATTGGTGGTAATCGATCCGCTGTTGTGCAGCGTGGTGTCGCCGGTACCGCCTTCCGTGAAAATGCCGAATGCGTTCATGCCGCGCCCTTCGACGCTGGCCGCGTTATCGACAGTGGTGTTGCCGTTGATCGCACGGGTATGGACACCCGCGTGATTGCCGACCCCCGCCGTGGGCAACGAATCGTCATCAATAGGCGGGCCACTGGACAGTTCACTGGCGTTGTCGACAAGAAAACTGACACCATTGCCGACGCTCACATTGACGTCGCCGCTGCCCGAGCCTTTGGCCCAGATGCCGTTGCCGCCTAAAGTGGTGACCGAGCCACTGCCGGCATGCGCCACATTAATGGTGCCACCGCCACTGGCGTTCACATCGATGCCGTCGTGTTCGTTGCCTTCGACCGTATTGAAGATGTTCAGCGTGGTGCCGGACGTAACAGACACGGTGGACAGCCCGGTATTGACGTTGGTAATTGCCAGCGCATCCAGGCCCGAGCCCCCGAGGTTGACCGTGTTGACGCCGCCATCAATCGTGAGAGCAGCGTTGCCTGAGCCACCCACTCCGATCACGTTGGCGAAGACGGCATTGGCAGCAGTGGGCGGTGTGCTGGTGATCGTGGTGCCGCTGAGGGTAATCGTCGAGTTGCTGTTGTTGGCGCGACTGAGCACTGATGAGCCGACGGCGGTGGTGATCGTCGTACCCGGTTGCGTGGTGATCGTGGCATCAACTCCAGCCGCCGGGGTACAGGTCTGGGACAGGATATAAGCCCCGGGTGCCGTCGGCCCGCACGCGGCTTGTGCATCCGGCAGCCAGAACGTATTGACGATGACAAACAGCAAAGCACAGCGGCCGCCCAAGCTGTAATCAATGGACTCCGTGGCAGTATTGAATCGCATAGTAACCTCCCAACCTTGCTATTCCATTAGTTAGGCAAAGTCAGTACTTCGTCTTCCCTGACTACCTCTGCTGCTCACAGCCATAAACGTTAGTTGATTTTCAATGCGGACGACGAAAACCTGAAGCATCCTCGTCACGATCAATCAGTCCCGGCACATGGCTGGATCAACGTTCAGCGTTGTGGACCAGAGGCCGTAGGTGCAGAGCTTTTTTCCATGTACCCTTCCGGCCGGCGACGTTCGCCGGGGTGAGAAAGAGGCTGCAGTTGAACCAACAGACATTGTCCATGCGCCTGGAGCGCGTGGCGGCGCAGGTGCCGGCAGGTGCGCACCTGGCCGATATCGGCTCGGATCACGGTTATTTGCCGGTGGCCTTGATGCGTCGCGGCGCCATCGCGATGGCGGTGGCCGGCGAAGTGGCATTGACGCCGTTTCGCGCGGCCGAGCGCACCGTGCGCGAAAACGGCCAGGAGCGGCGGATCACCGTGCGCCTGGCCAATGGTCTGGCGGCGATCGAGCCGGGTGACGCAATCACGGCGATCAGTATCTGCGGCATGGGCGGCGAGACCATCCGCGACATCCTCGAGAGTGGCAAGGCGCGCCTGAGCGGTCAGGAGCGCCTGATCCTGCAGCCCAATGGTGGCGAGCAGCCACTGCGCCAATGGCTGATGGACAATGGCTACCGCATCCTCTGCGAGGAGCTGTTGCGGGAAAACCGCTTCAGCTACGAAATCATCGTCGCCGAGCGCTCCGGACCGGTGATATACACCCCCCGGGAGCTGTACTTCGGCCCGTTTCAACTGCAAACACGCAGCCCTGCATTCCTGGCCAAGTGGCAACGCCTGCTGCGTGAGAAACAGCGAACACTGAGCAACTTTGCTCATGCTCGGCAAGTACCTGAGGATAAGGTGCAAGACATCGCGCGGCAGGCACGGTGGATCAGCGAAATGCTGGCTTGAGGAAGCTCTTTTCAAAGGCCTGCTATAGTCAGAGCCGGAGCTTCTCAAGGCAATCGTTCGGATAAGCACTACTCAGGAGTTTTGTCATGCGAATCGTAGCGGCCGCTGTATGTACTGCCCTGCTCTCCCTGGCTTTGCCATCGCTGTCCTTCGCCGGATCAGATTGCGATGATGCGGGCAGTGCCAGTGACGTCAGAAACTGTCTGAAAAACAACAGCGACAACAATCAAAAGGGCAAAGGCAATTGCAACGACAATGGCAATTGCGGTAAGGCCAAGGACAAGGCAAAAAACAAAGACTATGACAATGACGATTACTCGGTCGAATGCAGGGATATCAACAGCACGGTGCTGCGCCGCCAATGTCTTGATAAACGCAGAGACTGAATGAGCCAACCCTGACACTGCTCGGTGCTGGCTCAAAACAACACCGCAGTCAGTCGCTTTTCGCGGTGGCCAGGTAATACGCAACCAAAGCGTTTGCGTGGCCATGCCCAATGCCATGCTCAGTCTTGAGCCAGGCCACCCTTTCCATATGTTTCTTGTCGTCGACTGTTTTGAGCAGGTTCAGCCAATGGCTGATCGGCTGCCCATACTTCTTTTCAATGGATGGGAAGTACGAGGCGGGGCCTTTGGTTTTGATCTCTTCAGTCACGATGCAAAACTCCCTTTCGGCTTGATAATCAGGCAACAGCGCATGTCGCGTTGTGGGTTCTGCGCAGAACGCTGTCATTAAGTTTTCAAATTAAAGCACAGCCTGACAGTGGCGCGATTGGGCTCAATATCGGATCGATGGGGGAGCGAGGTTGCTCCTACAAGAGTACGGCGTCAGGCCAGACTCTCGCTGATCTGCGCCGCCAGTTGCGCCAACATCTGCGGCACTTCCTGAACCATTTCACCCATGCGCGCAAAATCGTGGGTCATGCCGGCTTTCATATCCAGGACCAACGGCTGACCCGCGCTGCGCAGTTTTTCGGCCCATGCCAGGCCTTCGTCCAGCAACGGGTCGTACTCGGCCAGCCACAGCACGGTGGGTGTCAGTCGTTCCAGGCGTTCGGCGTACAGCGGTGAAAAACGCCAGTCGCTGCGATCGGCCTCACTGCGTTGATACTGCTGGTAGAACCACTCCAGCGTGGTGGCTTCCAGCAAATAACCTTCGGCGAATCGCTCCAGCGACGGGCGTTTTTGCACGGCATCGATTACCGGATACAGCAGCACTTGCAGGCGAGGCACAAGGGGCCAGGCCAGCGGATCCTGCGCGATGGCAAGCGACAGCGACGCCACCAGGCTGCCACCGACACTGTCCCCGGCCAGCGCCACCCGATTCACATCAAGCCCCAGCGCAGGCGCACCATTCGCCAGCCAGCGAGCCACGTCCTCGGCATCGTTATAGGCGGTGGGAAAACGGTGCTCAGGCGCCAGACGATAATCCGCCGACAAGACGGCAAACACCCCCGCCAGTGCCAGACGCCGGCATAAGGTGTCGTGGGAATCGAGACTACCCACCACGTAACCGCCGCCATGGAAGTACAGCAACACCGGGCGTGGTTCGCTGCTTGCCTGAGGTTTGGCGTATAGACGGGCACTGAGCAGATGCCCATCGCGGGCAGGAATGTTCACAGCCGTCACGACCAGCGCCCCCGACGGGGCCGCATCGAGCAACTGTGAGGTCTGCTCGAATTGCTTGCGTGCCTCGTCCGGACTCAGCTCATGCATGGGCTGGCTCTTGCCGCTCAGGCGGCCAAACTCGGCCAGCTCAAGAAATCCTTCGATGTCCGGGTGCAGTGCCATGGGCGGTCGTCTCCAAAAATAAAAAGGCTCACCGTGGTAAACGAAGCGTTAGGGTTGTTCGTTAGGGCGAACTCGATAATCTCAGGCTGAATGAAAACCTGTGGCGAGGGAGCTTGCTCCCGCTCGGCTGCGCAGCAGCCGCAAACCCGAACAATGCGGTACGCATGAATAACCGCAGTGGCTGGTTTTAGGGCCGCTTCGCAGCCCAACGGGGGCAAGCCCCCTAGCCACAGGGAAGCCCGCTCGCCACAATTTATTGGCTCAGAGCTGGGGCACCACCTCCCGGCCTAACAACGCCACCACAGCCTCCAGACACTCATCCTGGCGCAGGATATCGAAATGGCTGGCTGATACGGTTTGCGTTCTTCGCAGGCGCGGTTGCTGGCGTTCGAAGGTCGCACGCTCAGCAGTCGGGTTGCCATCGGCCCACCAACAGCACAGCTCGGCTTGGGGTATCGGCAACCTGTCGACCTGCCGCGACAGCGCCTTCAACCGCGTGCTGACCATGAACGTCTGGGCCAACTCATCGGCGCCGAGCAAGGCATACCCGCTGACCTGATCGCTCTGTGTGTCAATGACCGCACGAATGATCCGCGCCACAGCCTCATGCCCCCCCATCGTCTCGGCACACAACGCCCGTTCAATCACATCGCCGTCCATGCCCATCGCCACCCCAAGGAACTCGGCCAGGTCTACGCGCCACTCATCCGGGCTGGCGACGGCATTGGCTTGTGTCGGCACAAAGCTGTCCACCAGACCGACGAACGCTGCGCGCTGTCCCTGCTGCTCAAGCAAATCAGCCACCATCAACGCCAACGCTCCGCCCAGCGACCAGCCCAGCAAATGGTACGGCCCTTGCGGTTGCTTGCTGCGGATGGCGTCGACGTAAGCCCCGGCCATCTGCGCCAGCGACGTGTCCTGCCACTGGCGATCGAGCAACATCCGGCATTGCACGCCGTAAACCGTTCGCTCACCCTCCAGACGCCGAGCCAACGGCTCGTAATCGAACACCGTGCCGAAACCGGCGTGCAGGCAGAATAGCGCCGATTGATCGTCCACTACCTGATTGAGCAGCAACAGCGGTTGCGGACTCTGTCGCAGCGGCTGTTCATCGACACCAGACAATCCGGCAATCGTCGGCTTGGCCATCATGTCGCGCAATTTCAGTTGAAAGTCCGGTTGATTCAGTGCGCGAACTTTCGAAATCACCTTGAGCGTGCGCAGCGAATCGCCGCCCAGCTCGAAGAAGTTGTCGGTAATGCCGACCTTCTCGATGCCCAGTACCTGCTGCCAGATCTGCGCCAATGCCCATTCCAGCGGCGTGCGCGGGGCCACGTAGTCGCGACCGGTGTAGGCTGGATCCGGCAAGGCCTTGCGGTCGAGCTTGCCGTTGGGGGTCAGCGGGAAGCGCGGCAGCACCACGACCTGCGTCGGCACCATGTAGTCGGGCAACCTCTCGCGCAATGCCGCCTGGCAACGCGGGCCGAGGCCATCGTCTTGCGCCGCCACCACATAGCCCACCAGTTGCGGCCCCTGACCGTTTTCTCGCACCACTACCAACGCATCGTTGACCCCGGCCTGCTCGCGCAAGCGGGCTTCGATTTCGCCGAGTTCGATGCGGAAGCCGCGCACCTTGACCTGATGGTCGATGCGCCCGACGTAATCGAACACGCCATCCTCGCGGCGGCGCACCAGATCGCCGGTGCGGTACAAACGCCCGCCATCGAGGCTGAACGGATCGGCAACAAAGCGCTCGGCGCTCTGCCACGGGTGACGATGGTAGCCGCGAGCGACTCCGCGCCCGCCGATGTACAGTTCACCGACCATGCCCACCGGCAGCGGGTTGAGGTCCATGTCCAGCACGTGCAGGCTGCGGGTGCCCACGCGTTGGCCAATCGGCGCGTACATCGCCTGGCACTGGCCATCGGCGGCGATTATCCACAGCAGCGGCGTGACCACGGTTTCGGTCGGGCCATAGCCGTTGACCAGGTATTGTGGCTTGAGCGTGTGCTTGACCCGCTCAAAGGTCGCATCCGGCACCGCATCGCCGCCGAAGCAATAGATGCGCACCGACGGCGGGTGGCCACCCTGCATTTCGGCGTGTTCGGCCAGTTGCAGCAGATATGCCGGCGGGAAGCAGGCGACGCTGATGCGCTGGCGGTGCAGCACGGCCAGAGTCTGCTCGGCGGTCCACAAGGTGTTGTCGCGGATCACCAGGGTCGAGCCGCTGATCAGCGCGGTAATCCAGCGTTCATGGGCGCCGTCGAAGGCGAACGACATGAAATGCAGTTCGCGATTGTCCGGGTCCATTTCGTACAGGTTGGCGATGGCTTGCACGTGCATGCTCAACGACCCGTGGGCCACGGCGACGCTTTTCGGTTTGCCGGTGGAGCCCGAGGTGTAGATCAGGTAAGCCAGTTGTTCGGCATGCACGCCAGGTTTCGGTGTTGCCACGTCTACATCGAGATCCAGACGATCCACGGCAATCATCACAGTGCCCGGATTGAGCTGCGCGACATCGCGCAGGCGTTCCTGGGTCAGCAGCAGGCGCATGTCGCTGTCGGCCATCATGTAGCGCAGACGCTCTTGCGGGTATTGCGGATCGAGCGGTACGTAGGCAGCGCCGCACTTCATTACCGCCAACAACGACACCACCAGTTCCAGCGAGCGCTCCATGAACACGCCGATCACGTCTTCGGCCTGCACGCCTTGTTCCAGCAGATGCACCGCCAAGGCGTCGGAGCGACGGTCCAGTTCGGCGTAGCTCAAGTGTTCGGCATCGCGGTCGGCATAACTCAAGACCAACGCCGTGTGCTGCGGTTGCAGGCGGGCACGCTGACGAATCAGCTCGTGCACCGGCGTTTCATCACCGTCAGCCACCACCGGCAGCTCGCCGTCCAGCGTCCGGCCTTCGTCCAGGGTCAGCAGTCCCAGCTCGCCGACGGCGCGCCCGGCATCCTCGCACAGGCGCTGCATCAGGCTTTCCATGTGGCGACGCAGGACCTCGACGGTGGCCAGGTCGAACTGATCGCGCTGGTGCATGTACTCGATGCGCAGCCCTTCATCGAGGCTGACCATCAGGTCCATGGCGAAGCTGGTCAGGCCGAAATCGGAGACGTCCTCGAAACGCAGGGAGTCGCCGTTCCACTCGCGCAGCGTGCGGTCCACCGGCTGGTTTTCGAACACGATGATGCTGTCGAACAACGACTGCCCGCCCTGCCCGGCCCAGCGCTGGATATCGCCCAGTGGGGTTTGCTGAAAGTCGCGGATATCAAGGTTGTAGGCCTGAACCTCGCGCAACCAGTCGCCGACGCTCGCTTCGGTTGGCACCGTGTTGACCACCGGCAAGGTGTTGATGAACAGCCCGAGCATGTTCTGCGAGCCATTGAGGGTCTCCGGGCGACCGGACACCGTGGCGCCGAACGTCACCGTGCGCTGGCCGGTGTAGCGCTGCAACAGCAGCAGCCACGCGGCTTGCACCAGGGTATTGAGGGTCACCTGCTGTTGTTGGGCAAATGCCTGCAAACGCGCAGTCTGCCCAGCGCTGAGGTGCGTATAGATCGCGTGATAGCCCGATTGCGGCGCTTTGACCGGCACTGCGCGGGCCAGGTGCGTGGCGCCTTCGAGATTGTCGAGTTTGTCTTTCCAGAACGCTTCGCTGGCCGCGCCGACTTGCTGGCCGAGCCAGTCGATGTAGTCGCGATAGGCCGCGACCGGCTCGTGCTCGTCACCGCTGTAATGACGCAGCACTTCACCGATCAGGCGCGACACGCTCCAGCCGTCCATGAGGATGTGGTGGTAAGTCCAGATCAGGCGATATCGATCGTCCTCCAGACGCACCAGCAACAGGCGCAGCAACGGCGCACGGTTCAGCGAGAAGCCACGCTCACGTTCCTCGACAGCCAATTGGCGCACGCGCTCAGGCTGATCATCCAGCCCGCGCCAGTCCAGTTCGGTCAGCAGCGATGGCGCATCGCGCAGCACCACTTGCAGCGGCTCCTTGTCGCCCTCCCACAGGAATGCGGTACGCAGGATCGCGTGACGTTGGGCTGCGTCGGCCCACGCCTCGCGAAAACGCGCACCGTCGACGCCGCGCACACCCACTTCGATCTGGTTGACGTACAGCCCCGAATCGCCGTCCTGCACCGAATGGAACAGCATGCCCTGCTGCATCGGCGACAGTGGATAGACGTCTTCGACTTCATCCGCTGTCAATTGCAGCGCTTGATACTGCGCGTCACTCAGTTCGATTTTTGCCGCCGGTGCAACCAGCGTCGTCACGGTTTGATCCGCCCCGACCGGCCGGGCGACCGTCGCCAGCTCGGCGATGGTCGGAAGGCTGAACACGTGCTTGGGGGAAATGCTCAACCCGGCTTTGCGTGCACGGCTGACCGCCTGGATCGAGACGATGGAATCGCCGCCCAGTTCGAAGAAGTTGTCCTGCATGCCAATCTGCGGCACTTCGAACAATGCTTGCCACACCGCTTGCAGCGTCGCTTCCACCGCATTGCGCGGCGCGATGTATTCGCGCACTTGCTGGTCCGGCTGCGGCAATGCGCGGCGGTCAAGTTTGCCGTTGGGCGTCACCGGCAACTGGTCAAGCCGCAGCACGTGGCTCGGTTGCATGTGCTCGGGCAGCGCATTGCGCAGGTGCTGTTTGAGTGGATCGATGGCGGCATCACCGACGACGTAAGCCACCAGCTGTTTGGATTTGCCAACGTCGAGGGCGATCACCACCGCCTCGCGCACCTGTGGATGCTCCAATAGGCAGGCTTCGATTTCTCCCAGTTCGATGCGTAAACCACGGATTTTCACCTGATGGTCGATGCGCCCGACGTATTCAATCACGCCGTCTTCGCGATAACGCGCCAGGTCGCCGGTGCGGTACAGGCGCTCGCCCTGCTCACCGAAGGGGCTGGCGACAAAGCGCTCGGCCGTCAGGTCCGGACGGCGATGGTAACCACGGGCCAACCCGATGCCGCCCAGGTACAGCTCACCGACGCAACCTTGCACTTGCGGTTGCAGGCTGTCATCGAGGACGTAGGTCACCAGGTTGGCAATCGGATAACCGATCGGCACGCTGAAGCCGCCGTCATCGACACAGGTCCAGTGGGTCACATCTATGGCCGCTTCGGTCGGGCCGTACAGGTTGTACAGGCCAACGTTGGGCAGCACGCCGAACAGGGCGTGCTGTAAATCCGCCGACAGCGCTTCGCCACTGCATATGATCTGCCGCAGGCTGGCGCAACGCTCGAAACCTTCGCCCTGGACAAACGCCTGCAACATCGACGGCACGAAATGCAGGGTGCTGACCTGGTACTCCTCGATCAGGCTGACCAGTTGCGCCGGATCACGATGGGCACCCGGTTCGGCCACAACCAGACGTGCGCCGACCATCAACGGCCAGAAGAACTCCCACACCGACACGTCGAAACTGAACGGGGTTTTCTGCAACACGGAGTCGCGCCCGTCCAGCGGATACGCGCCCTGCATCCACGCCAGTCGGTTGTACAGCGCATCGTGACGGTTGGCCGCGCCCTTGGGTTTGCCCGTGGAGCCGGAGGTGTAGATCATGTAGGCCAGCGATTGCAGCTCGACCACGCAGGGCAGGTTTTCGTCGCTGCGGCCTTCGAGCAACGACGCCATGTCGTCCAGGCAAATTGCCGTGGTGGTGGCTGGAATCGGTAACTGTTGAAGCAAATGCCCCTGGGTCAACAGAAGGCGCACGCCGCTGTCGCCGAACATGTGTTCCAGCCGTTCACGCGGGTAGTCCGGGTCCAGCGGCACGTAGGCACCACCGGCCTTCATGATCGCCAGCAGGCCGATCACCAGTTCCAGCGAACGTTCGGCGGCAATGCCCACCAGCACTTCGGCGCCGACGCCCTGGCTGCGCAGGTAGTGCGCCAGCCGGTTGGCCTGTTGATTGAGTTCGCGATAGCTGAGGGATTGGCCGGCAAACACCAGGGCCGGTGCGTCCGGGGTCTTCAGCACTTGGTCTTCGAAACACTGGTTGACCGGGCGTATGTCCGGCCAGTGTTGAGCGGTGCGATTGAAGCATTTCACCTGTTGAGCGGTTTGCGCCGCGTCGAGCAGACTCAAGCGGCCCAATGGCAAATGCGGTGTGCAGACCATCGCATCGAGTAACGCGACCAGACGAGTGCTCAAACCTTCAATCGCACCCGCGCTGAACAGCGCGGAGTCGTAGTTGAAACGCAAGTCCAGGCATTCACCCAGCTCGGCTGCGACGGCCAACGGGAAACTGGTCTGGTCGTGGTTACTGATACCGGAGAACTTCAATGCACTGCAATTCCCTTCCTCCAGCGCTTGGGCAACCGGATAGTTTTCGAACACCAGCAACGTGTCGAACAACGCTTCGCCAGAGTGACCGGCCCAGCGCTGCACATCCGCCAGCGGCGTGTATTCGACTTCGCGCAACCTGAGGTTAAGTGCCTGGACCTCATCGATCCATTGGCCGACCGTGCGCTCGGGGTGCGGTGTGCCGATCACCGGCAAGGTGTTGATGAACAATCCAATCTGCTGCTCGATTCCCTGCAACTCACTCGGACGCCCCGACACCGTGGCGCCGAACGCCACCGTCTGCTGCCCGGTGTAGCGCTGCAACAGCAACAGCCACGCCGCTTGCAGCACGGTGTTTGGCGTGACGCGGGCCTGACGGGCAAAGCCGTTGAGGCGCTCGGTGGCGGCACGGTCCAGGCTCAGGTACAGGGTGCGATGAGCAACGCCCTGCCCCTCAGCCGGCCCCGGCAAGGCGCCGGCCAGTCGCGTCGGCTCGGTGAGCGATTGCAATTGCTCCAGCCAGAATGCTTCGCACGCGGCGCGATCACGGCTAACCAGCCAGGTCATGTAATCGCGGTAACGCCCAACGTTTGGTACTGGCATGATTCCGGAGTAGCGTTGCAGCACTTCGCCGAACAACTGCGAAGTACTCCAGCCGTCCAGCAGGATGTGGTGGTTGGTGAAGATCAGGTGATGCGTATCGCTCGCAGTCTGCACCAGCGTCAGGCGCAGCAATGGCGCCGCCATCAGGTCGAAACCGCGCAAACGGTCGTCTTCGGCCAGACAATCCAGCGCTTCAGTAACGTTGGCCTGATCACGCCAATCGAGCACGGTCAGCGGCAACGTCGCGTCGGCCACAATCACTTGCAGCGGCCGCGAGCCATTGCTTTCGCTGAAGAACGCGGCGCGCAAAACGTCATGGCGATTGAGCGTCTGTTGCCAGGCATCACGGAAAACCTCGACGTCGAGGCCCTGCACATCCACACGCATTTGCGGCACGTAGGCTCCAGCATCCGGAGCGAACAGACTGTGGAACAACATGCCCTGCTGCATCGGTGACAGCGGCAAAATGTCTTCGAACTGGTTTGCGGCCAACGGCAAGGCATCCAGCTGCGCCTGATCGACGCGCACCAGCGGCACATCGCTCGGGGTCAAACCACCGGCACCGCTGAGGCAGTGCTCGATCAACCGCTGCAATTCCATGGCGTAGGCATCGGCCAGGCGCTGCACGGTTTGCGGGTTGAACACGTCACCGCTGAAGGTCCAGCTCAGGCGCAATTGACCGCCATAGACCTGACCGTTGATGCTCAGGCCACGGTCCAGCGCTGCCGATGCGCCCTGCTCGGCGCCTCCGCTTTCCTTGGCCGGGCGCCACGGCGCGTGCTCGTCGAAGCTGGCGTCGAACTGGCCCATGTAGTTGAAGGTGACCTGAGGCGACGGCAGATCCTCAAGCCCGGCGTCGGCCAGATAGCACAGGATGCCAAAACCAATGCCCTTGTCCGGCACGGCGCGCAGTTGTTCCTTGACCGCTTTGATGCTGCCGGCCAGATCGCTGGCCGGAGTCAGTTTTACCGGAAAAATCGAAGTGAACCAGCCCAGCGTCCGGGTCAGGTCAATGTCGTCGAACAGGTCTTCACGGCCGTGGCCTTCGAGCTTCACCAGCGTCGACGGCTGGCCGGTCCAGTCACCCAGCACCCGCGCCAGCGCGGTCAGCAGCAGGTCGTTGACCTGAGTCCGATAAGCCGCCGGAGCGTCCTGCAACAGCTGCCGGGTCAAGGTGCTGTCGAGCAGTGTTTCCACGCTGACGGCATGTTGGCTGGCGAGACTGCCTTGCGGGTTGTCGGCAGGCAATTGGACCTGCACGTCGCGGAACTGGTCTTGCCAGTAAACGGCCTGGCTGGTCAGCTCAGCACTTTGCGCATGGGATTGCAGGCGAGCGGCCCAGGTTTGATAGGCGCTGGTTTTCGAGGGCAGGCGCGGGGGTTGAGCGTGCTGCGCTTGTTGATAGGCGGTTTGAAAATCTTCCAGCAGCAAACGCCAGGACACACCGTCCACCGCCAAGTGATGCACCACCAGCAGCAATCGCTGGCCCGCCGCGCCCATGTCCACCAGCAGCGCACGCAACAGCGGGCCATCCTGCAGGTTCAGGCTGGCTTGCGTTTCGTTGCACAGTTCCAACAGTTCATCGGCGTTGGCAGCCTTTCGCTGCCACAGTACCTCGGCGCTGCTCCACTGTTCAGCCTGAGCCTGTTGCCAGACGCCATCCACCTGACGCAAGCGCAGACGCAACCCGTCGTGATGCTCCAGCAGCGCGGTCAAGGCCTGTTGCAGGCTGGCGCTGTCCAGCGATTCGCGCAGTTCCAGCAGCAGCGACTGGTTCCAGTGATGGCGGGATTCGATGTCTTGCTCGAAGAACCAATGCTGGATCGGCGTCAGCAACACCTCACCACGCACCGGTCCCTGATCGATCACCCGCCCTGCACTGCGCTCGGCCACCTTCGCCAGACTCTGCACGGTCTGGTGCTGGAACAGGTCACGCGCAGTAATGCGAATCCCGGCCTGCCGTGCACGGCTGACCACCTGGATCGAGATGATCGAGTCGCCGCCCAGCTCGAAAAAGTTATCGTCGATGCCCACACGCTCCAGCTTGAGCACGTCTTGCCAGATCGCTGCCAACGCAGCCTGCATCTCGTCCAACGGTGCCGTATAGGCCTGTTGCGCCAGCGCGGCGTCAGGCTTGGGCAATGCGTTGCGATCAAGCTTGCCGTTGCCGGTCAGCGGCCATTGGTCGAGTTTGATCAGGTGCGCCGGCACCATGTAATCCGGCAAACCGGCCTGCAAATGTTCGCGCAGGGACTGGCGCAAATCGCTGTCGTCGCCGGTCGCGGTGAACCACGCGACCAACTGCTGACTGCCATTGACCTCGGGCGCCAGCACCAGCGCTTGCTCGATGGCCTGATGGCTTTGCAGGCGATCCTGGATTTCCCCGAGTTCAATGCGGAAGCCGCGAATCTTCACCTGATGGTCGATGCGCCCGGCGTATTCGATACTGCCATCGGCGCAATAACGGGCGAGGTCGCCGGTGCGATACAGGCGCGCTCCAGCCTCCTCGGAAAACAGATCCGGGACAAACCGCGTAGCGGTCAGGTCAGCGCGCTGGTGATAACCGCGAGCCAGACCGGCACCGCCGACGTACAGTTCACCCACGCAGCCCTTGGCCACCGGGTTCAGGCGCGGGTCGAGGACGTACCAGCGCAGGTCGGCAATCGGCTCGCCCAGCGGTGAACTGTTGGCGCCATCGAGGTCAGCGCGGGACAGTGGTCGGTAGGTCACGTGCACGGTGGTTTCGGTGATGCCGTACATGTTGATCAGCACCGGCTGCCGGTCATCGAACGCGTCGTACCACGGACGCAGGCTGGCCACGTCCAGCGCCTCGCCGCCGAACACCACATAACGCAGGGCCATGTTTTTTGCGTCGGCGCAAGCAAACGGCATCAACTGGCGGAACGCCGACGGCGTCTGGTTGAGCACCGTGACTCCCTCGTCACGAAGCAACCGGGCGAAGTCCTCCGGGGAACGACTGACCGCGTGGGGCACCACCACCAGTTTGCCGCCGTAGAACAGCGCGCCAAAGATTTCCCACACGGAAAAGTCGAAGGCATAGGAATGGAACAGGCTCCAGACATCGTCGGCGTTGAAACCGAACCAATGTTCGGTGGCACTGAACAACCGCGTCAGGTTGCTGTGGGGCAGCAGCGTGCCTTTCGGTTTGCCGGTGGAGCCCGAGGTGTAGATGACGTAGGCCAGGTTCTTCGGCGCTGTCAGGTTCGGCAGGTTGTCGGAGCTCGCCTCGATCAGCCAGTCGCTGGCGTGGTCGAGGCAGATCATTTCAATACCGTCGTTCAACGGCAGGTGCGGCAGCAATGCGGAATCGGTCAGCAACAGGCGCGTGCCGCTGTCGGCAAGCAGGTAGGCCAGGCGATCCTGCGGGTATTGCGGGTCCAGCGGCATATAGGCGCCACCGGCCTTGAGGATCGCCAACAGGCTGACGATCATCTCCAGTGAACGTTCAAGCGCAATACCGACCATCACGTCGGGACCAACGCCGCGTTCGCGCAGTCGATGGGCGATGCGGTTGGCGCGGCTGTTCAGTTCGGCGTAAGTGAGGGTGACGCCCCGGCAGGTCACGGCGATGTTGTGCGGGTGCGCGGCAGCTTGCGCCTCGATCAATTGATGGGCGCACAAATCGTTCGCCTGATCGCCGCTCGACACCGTGCTGCGATTCCAGTCGAGCAAGGTGGCCTGCTGCTCGGATACGTCGAGCATCGGCAGATCGGCCAGGGCCACGCGGCTATCCGCGCAGATCCCCTGCAACAGGTTCAACCAATGCCGGCCGAGACGCTCGATGGTCGAGGCGTCGAACAATTCCGTGGCGTAGACGAACGACGCGTGGATAGCCTCGTCGCTCTCGACGGTGTCGAGCATCAGGTCGAATTTGCTGGTCTTTTCGTCCCAGATCAGCGGCTCGACGCTCAGGCCCGGTAGGTCCCAGCGTTGTGGGTCACCGCTATCACGCTGATGATTGAACATCACCTGGAACAACGGCGTATGGCTCAGGCTGCGCTCCACGCCCAGCCCATCGACCAATTGCTCGAAGGGCAAATCCTGATGGGCCTGCGCGCCGAGTGCCGCGGCTTTGATCTCGGCCAGCAACTGCACAAACAGCTGGTCGGCCCGTGGCTGGCTGCGCAGCACCTGGGTGTTGACGAAAAAGCCCAGCAGGTTTTCCACGTCCTGGCGGGTGCGGTTGGCAATCGGCACGCCGACGCGGATGTCCTGTTCGCCGCTGTAGCGATGCAGCAACGTCTGCAACGCCGCCATCAACAGCATGAACAGTGTGCAGCCCTCACGGCGGGCGAGCTCGCGCAATTGCGCGGTCAGCGCGGCTGAAACCTTCAGTTCGACACTGGCGCCCTGCTGGCTCGGGATCGCCGGGCGGCGACGGTCGGTTGGCAGGCTCAGCGACGGATGTTCATTGCCCAATTGTTCGCGCCAGTAATCGAGCTGTCGTTCAGCCTCGCCGGCCTCCAGCCACAGACGCTGCCAACGGGCAAAGTCGGCGTACTGGATGACCAGCTCCGGCAATTGCGCAGCCTGCCCGGCACTGAGCTGCGCATAGAGTCGGGTGAACTCCTGCAACAGGATCGGCAGCGAACCGCCGTCGGTGACGATGTGATGGAAAGTCATCACCAGCACGTGTTGCTTGGCGTCGAGGCGGATCAAGCGGCAGCGCATCAGCGGGCCATTTTGCAGGTCGAATGGCTGCTCGGCGTTCAGGGCGATCTGCCGTTGCAGTTCGACCTCGTCGCCCGCGCTGACATCGACCAGCGGCGCGTCCATGTGCGGATGGATTTTTTGCAGCACCTGCTGTTCGTCGAAGACAAACGTGGTGCGCAGCACTTCATGACGTAGCACCAGCGCAGTCAAGGTGTGCGCCAGCGCTTCACGATTCAGCGCGCCATTCAGGCGAAAGGCACCGGTCAGGTTGTAGGCGGTGGCCAGGGGCTGCATCTGCCAGAGGAACCACAAGCGTTGCTGCGCGTACGACGCCGGCAGTGTGTCGACACTGTGGTCCCGTGGCGGAATCGGTAGCAGTTCCAGGGTCAGCCCCTGGGCGTGCATCTTCTGTTGCAACGCATGTCGGGCGTCCGCGTTCAAGCCGCAGAAACGCTGGGCCAGGGTCATCATTCTGTCCGGTGCAGCACTCATCGCGTGTGTTCCCCATCCACTTCGTCGAACAACGCTTCGAGGGCGTCTACATCGTTTTCTTTATGTTCACTGTGCTGACGGAACTGCTCGATCTGCCCCGCCAGACGCTCCAGGGTGTCGCCTTCGAAGAACAGCTTGAGCGGGATCGCCAGGTTCAGTTCTTCCTGAATCCGCGCACGAATCCGCGTGGCCAGCAGCGAGTGCCCGCCGAGTTCGAAGAAGTTGTCGTGCACGCCGACGCGCTCCACGTGCAGCGCTTCGGCCCAGATCGCCGCGAGGGTTTTCTCCAGATCGTTGCGCGGTGCGACGAAGGTACTGCGGCGCACATCCAGATCGAGCAACGCCTGACGATCAAGTTTGCCGTTCGGCATCAGCGGGAAACGCTCAAGGACTTGCAAGCGCGCTGGCTGCATGTGCTCGGGCAGCGCCTCGACCAAGTGGCTGCGCAGTTCGTTGAGGCGGATGTCCGCAGTGTCGGTCGGGGACACCACGAAGCCCAGCAGTTGTGGGCCGGTCGGGGTTTCGCGGGCAATCACCGCAGCGTCTTCGATGTCCGGTGCGTTACGCATGGCCGCCTCGATCTCGCCCAGCTCGATGCGAAAACCACGGATTTTCACCTGATGGTCGACCCGGCCCAGATACTCCAGCACGCCATCGGCGCGATAACGCGCCAGGTCACCGGTGCGGTACAGGCGTTGGCCCGCCGTCGTCGCGAACAAATCGGGCACAAAGCGCTCGGCACTCAGCCTGGCCCGTTGCAGGTATCCTCGGGCAATGCCGGCACCGCCGACGTACAACTCGCCTTCAACGCCCACGGCTACGGGTTGCAGATCCGGCCCCAGTACGTGAATGCGCATGCCGGCAATCGGTTGACCAATCGCAATGCTGTCGTCGTCTTCGCCGAGCGGCAGCTCCCAGGCCGAGCACCACACGGTGCCTTCGGTCGGGCCGTATTCGTTGACCAGCACCACCCCCGGCAATGCTTCGCGATGTCGCTGCACCAGCGCGGTGCTGCACGCTTCGCCGGCGACGATCACACAGGCCAGCGCCTGACGGTCGAGGTGTTCGAGAATCAGCGCGTGGTAGGACGGCAAGGTCAGGTAGTGAGAAACCTCTTCGCGCTGGATCAACAACGCCAGTTGCGCCGGATCCTTGTAGCTGTCTTCGTCAGGCAGGCACAGGGTCGCGCCCTGCCCCAACGCCCAGAAAACCCCGGCCACCGAACTGTCGAAGGAGAACGACGAAAGCATTAGGAACGAACGCAGGGGCTGACGATAAAAGGCCTTGCGCGCCACGGTCGAAGCCAAGGCGTTGGCATGGCTGATCATCACGCCCTTGGGTTTGCCGGTGGAGCCGGAGGTGTAGATGACGTAAGCCAGGTTCGCGCTGTCGCCCTGGGGTTCAGGTTGATTGGATGACGAGGACCAGACTTCGGCGCCGGGCATCAAGGAAACGACGCGCTCACTGCCCAACGCTTCTGGCAACGGCTGACAGGCCAATACCTGACACGCCCCCGTGTCGGCGAGCATGAACGCCAGACGTTCGATCGGGTAGTTCGGGTCCAGCGGCAAATACGCCGCGCCCGCCTTCAGCGTGCCCAACAGCGCAACGACGATTTCCAGCGAACGCTGGCCGTAGACCGCCACGACCTGGTCCGGCTTGACGCCTTGGGCGCGCAAGGTGTTGGCCACCTGGTTGGAGCGTGCATCGAGTTCGGCGTAACTCAGGCGCTCACCATTGACGCTCACCGCGATGCGCTGCGGGTGCAGGCGCGCCTGTTCGCTGAACAGTTCTTGCAGGAAGCGGCACGGCAACGCCTGCTCGGTGGCGTTCGGGTTGAAGCCCTCGATCAAACGGCCAAGATGCGCCTCATTGACCAGACTCGCCTGAGCCAGCGTCAGCTCGGGGGATGCGAGCAACTGGCAGCTGAACTCGGCAAACTGGGCCAGCCATTCGACCAGCATCGATTCCGGAACTGCGCCCTCCAGGCACGACAGCTGCAACCGCTCACCCTGAACTCGCAAGCGCAGGACTTCGGGGTTGGCGTCGTCGACCTCGATAGCGTGCTCGATACCGGATTCATAGACGAAACCATAACGCAGCGGTCCGCTGCCTTCGGCGCTCAATTCGAACTCGTTGAGACAGTCAAGCCACGACAGTGATTGCTCAAGGCTGGCGGTGAAGGATGCCAGCGCTTGTGCCATGGTTTGATGGCTGCGGTAATCGAAGGCCACCGGCAAGCGACGGGCGAAGCGTCCGAGGGTCGCGGTTGTTTGCTCGTTGCGCCCCACTACTTGCCAGCCGATCAACAGTTTCTCTTGATTGCCGATGCGCGCAACAAAGGCGCTCCATAGCAGCAACGCCACCTGTTCGTCCTCGATACCCAGGTCGGCGGCAGTGCGCTGCACGCCGGCAAACCATTGGGTGTCAGCGAGCATGGCCTGACGACGCACCCGCGCAACGTCGACCGGTTTTTCGAAGGGCAAGCGGTGCGCCATGGCGAACTGCTGTTGCAGGTTGCGCCAGAACGCCGCGCCTTGATGACCGATGTCTTCCTCGCGCAGTTCTTCCTGCCACGCGCTGTAGTCCAGGTATTGCAGCGCTTCTTCGTCGACGGGCAGGGTTTCGCCGCGCAACAGACTGGCGAGTTCGCCCGAAAGCACACGCAACGAGGCTTCGTCGAAACTGCTGGCCAGCGTCAGCACCGTGACGAAATGCTTTCCGTCAGCGGTCTCGACCGGCGCCACCGCCAGCACCCGGATCGGATCGTTGAGCATGGCTTCACGACTGCGCTCGAAAGCATCAGCCACGCAAGGCTGGCTGCCCAGCAACGTGAGCGGCAGTTGATCGCAGAGGCTTTGCACCGGCCATTTCATCCCCGGCAAGCGACGACAAACCGTGCGCAGGGTTTCGTGGCGCTGGCCCAGCGTTTCAAGCGCTGCGCGCAAAACTTGCGCGGTCACCGGTTGGGCCAGCGGCAGGGTCAGGGCGGCAAACAGGGTTTGTCCAGCCAGTTCCTGGGCGCGCAGATAGAACGCCTGCTGGGCCGAAGTCTGGAATACGTCTACCGAAGGTTCGAGGGCGGTGGTGTTCATGTCGGGTGTCCTTATTCCTGATCCAGGTCGGCGCTTTTCTGCGCGATGGCCATGGCCGTGAGGATTTTTCTGTAGCCGGTGAATTCGTTGCGCGCATGCACGCTGAGGATGTTGTCGAGCAGGACCACGTCGCCCTTCTCCCAGGCGAACTCGACCATTACGTCGCGGTAGATGCCTTGCAGGTGACGGATCACGTCCTCGGGAATCGGCGTGCCGTCACCGAAGAAGGTGTTCTGCGGCAGGTCCAGCGGGCCGAATTCACGCAGCAGGTTGTCGCGGATGCTGTCGGGCAGGGTCAGGGCGTTGAAGAAAGTGCCGTGGTTGAACCAGATGCGTTCGCCGGTCAGCGGATGGCGCACGATGGCCGGGCCGTTTTGCCGGGTGCGCAGGCGATTGCCGGACTTCCATTCGGCCTGTATGCCGATCTTCGTGCAGTAGGCTTCGACGTCTGCGCGGTCCTCGCTCTGGAACACCGTCTGCCACGGCAGGCCCATGCCGTCGCCATAGTTGCGCACGTACTGGATGCGTTTGCGCTGGAATTGCTCGCGCACTGCCGGGTCGATCCGCGCCAAAATCTGACGGGTATCACCGAACGGCGTTTCACCGCCGGTGGTCGACGGGGTGTCGCAATAGAAGTACAGGTGCCGCGGGAACACCGGCGAATACGAGTGCTCGTTGTGCGGGAAGATTTTCTCCGGCGCCGGGTAATCGGTGGAGCTGTAGATCTTGAACTGACCGGTGATCTGGGTTCGTGGCGAGGCGCGGAACAGGTACTCCAACGCGCCACCGGAAATCGCATCGACGCAACGGTTGAACTCGGCGATGTCGGCGACCTGGAAGCCACGAAACAGAATCACCGCGTGTTCCAGCAAGCGGGTTTCGATCAGGGCGCGATTCTGAGTCGCCCATTCCACGAGATTCACGCCAGGCACGGCCGGACGGCACACCAGCGGCATGCTGACGCCCTCGAACATCGGCGCGAAACTCACTAGTTGCGTCGGATCGGTGGACAGGCTCTTGCGGGCACCACGAGCCAATTTGGCAATGGACCTGGTCGTTGAAACGCTCATAAACCCCTCCAGAAAATGTTGACGACGGTGCAGGTTGAGCACCGCCGCCTGAATCAGTCCGCCGCCGATTGCACAGTCGGCGCGCCACGTTTCGCCGAGCGTCGCTTGATCGCCATGGCGCCGCCGAGCAAAGCCTTGCGCTGTTCACTCAGGCGCGTTTCGGCGCGGCGCTGCACGTCCGTGGCCACCTCCAGCAACTGGCTCACGCTCAACTCGTCGACGCGCAACAACGCTTGCAGCACGGCCTGAATCTGCTCGAACAGACACGCCAGCGTGCTCGGCAAGTACTGGCCGGCCGGTGTCTCGAAACTCAGGTGAACGTACTCGGCGTCGTTGTAGAACGCAGCGACCATGCCGATCTCGGCGGCTTGACGCCCCGACGCAAAGTCCTCGACCTGCAAGCCTTCCATCGACGGCAGGCGACCGACGCCTTCCTGGTAAATCAGCTTGATGTCGAACAGCGGCGAGCGTCCGGCCCGACGCGGCAAGCGCAAGGCTTCCACCAGTCGCTCGAACGGCAGGTCCTGATGGTCCGAAGCCTCCAGCACCGCGCGACGGCAAACGTCCAGCAACTGCCTGGCCGACTGCTCGGCCTCCACGTCAATTTGCAGAACTAATTGGTTAACGAAGAAGCCGACCATTTCTTCAAGCTCGGCTTGATTTCGGTTGGCGATATCGGTGCCGATGCGCACGCGATTGACCTCGGTGCGCTGGCGCAACACCAGGGTGAAACCGGCCAACAGCAGCATGAACAGCGACAGATCGTGCTGTTGGGCGAAGTCGCGCAGTTGCTGGCTCAGTTCTGCGCTGAAGGTGAAATGCGCATTGGCGCCTTCCGCGGCCGTGCGTTGATCGCCGTCAGCCGGCAGCTCCAGCACGGGTAATTGCTCACCCAAACGCTGCTGCCAGTAATCGAGCTGACGTTGCAGTTCTCCACCTTGCTCCAGCCACTGGCGTTGCCATTTGGCGAAGTCGGCGTATTGCACGCTGTGGGCTGGAAGTTGAGGCGTTTCGCCACGGTTGAGGCTCGGGTACAGCGTGACGAACTCGTTGATCAGGATGCGGAACGACCAGTCATCGGCAACGATGTGGTGCACGGTCAACAGCAGCACGTGTTCCTGTTCCGCGACCCGTAACACGCGGACTCGCAGCAGCGGGCCGTGGCGCAGATCGAATGGCCGAGCAACTTCTTCCCGGGCCAGTTTCTGCGCCTCAGTATCCGGCGATGGCAAATGCCGCAGGTCGACGGCATCAAAGCTCAACGGCAATTGCTCCTGCACGCGCTGCCAGGCCTTGCCGTCTTCCTCGTAGAAGGTGGTGCGCAACACCGCGTGACGCTGCACCAAGGTGTCGAAGGTCTGGCGCAAGGCTTCAAGATTCAACTCACCGCGCAGGCGCAACGCGCCGGGCATGTTGTACATCGAGCTGTCCGGTTCCAGGTTCCACAGGAACCACAAACGCTGTTGGGCGAAGGACAACGGCTGACGCTCGCCGCCGGTGCCCGCCACCAGCGCCGGGCGCTCACAGGTGCGTTGCAGGGCTTTCACCTGCGCGGCGAAATCCTCAAGGCGCGGGTGTTCGAACAGGCTGCGCAGGCTCACCGACAGGCCGAGGCGCTGACGTATCTGCGAGACGATCTGCGTGGCCAGCAACGAATGCCCGCCCAGTTCGAAGAAGCTGTTTTCGCGATCAACCCGTGGGACCTGCAACACTTGCTGCCAAATCTGCGCCAGCTCGGTTTCCAGCTCGCCTTGCGGCGCGGTGCCTGTGGCCGTTTCCCAGGCTTCGGGGGCCGGTAGCGCCGCACGGTCGAGCTTGCCGTTGCGATTGAGCGGCAGCGCAGTCATCAGTACCAACTGTGCGGGCAGCATGTAATCCGGCAGACGCTCGCCCAAGGCGCGGCGAACGGTGTCGGTGAGTTCACGCGCATCTGTGCTCAGCAGTTCGGCATTGGCCGGCACCACGTAGCCGATCAACTGCTTGCCACCCACGGCTTCGTGCACCAGCACCGCCGCTTCGCTGATCATCGGCAAGCCTTGCAGGTGCGCTTCGAGCTCACCCAACTCGACCCGCAATCCACGAATTTTCACCTGATGGTCGATGCGCCCCAGATACTCCAGCGCGCCGTCTTCGCGATAGCGTGCGAGGTCGCCGCTGCGGTACAGCCGCGCCCCCGGTGTGGTGGAAAACGGATCGGCGATGAAGCGCTCGGCACTCAAGTCCGGGCGCTGGTGATAGCGTTGGGCGAGCCCCGCATCACCACCAATGCACAACTCGCCGACGCAACCGCTCGGCAGCAGATGACCTTGCGTGTCGATCACATACAACGCACGGCCCGGCAACGCTTTGCCGATGGGCACGCCGATGGGGTTGCGGGTATCGGCCAGGGTGCATTCGTGGGTGCTGGAGACCACGCTCGCTTCGGTCGGACCGTAGGTGTTGAGCAAACGCACGTCGCTCAGCCCAGCGGCGTGCCACAGCTTCAAGCCTTCGAGGGACATCGCTTCGCCGCCGACATGGACCTGACGCAAACGGCCCTTGTCGCGCCGAGGCTGAGCGGCCCACTCCTGGGACAGCAAGAACCAATACGCCGCCGGCAAATCCGCCAGCGTTACCTCGTGTTCGACAAGCTGGCGATAAAGCGTGTCGGTGTCCCACAGCTCATCGCCGCGCATCACCAACGCCGCGCCCACACACAGCGGTGGATAGCACTGTTCGACGAAGCCGTCGAAGCTGAACGTGGCGAACTGCAGCACACGGTCTTCAGGGGTCAGGCCTGAATAATCCGCCGCAATCACACAGAACTCGCGCAGTGCGGCATGGGCCAGGCACACGCCTTTCGGGCGTCCGGTGGAGCCGGAGGTGTAGATCAGGTACGCGAGATCTTCGGCGCTGGCGAGGTTCACCGGGTTGTCGGTGGAGTACCCGGTGTCTTCGCTCAAATCCAGCGTCAGGCGCGGCAAACCTTGCGGCAGCAGCACATCGGCGAGCAGGCCCGATTGCGCCAGCAGCAGGTCGATGCCGCTGTCTTCGATCATGTAGGCCAGGCGCTCGGCCGGGTAATCCGGGTCCAGCGGCACATACCCGGCGCCGGACTTGAGGATTGCCATCAGGCTGACGATCATTCGTGTATTGCGCCGCACCGACAGGCCGACCCGCTGCCCCGGCCCGACGCCAAGAGCGCGCAGGCGATGGGCTAACTGGTTGGCTTGCGCATTGAGCTGGGCGTACGTCAGGCGTTCGTCACCCGCTACCACGGCCAGCGAATCAGGTGTGCGTGCCACTTGCTGTTCGAAGCGCTGATGGGTCAGCAACGGGTTGTCCAGTCGCGGCGCCGGTGGACGCGAGTTACGCAGTACTCGGTCCTGGGCCTGAGCATCCAGCAGGCTGACAGCACCGAGCGCCTGTTGTGGCTGGGCGACAAATTGCGCCAGCACATGCAACAGGCTCGCGCCCATTTGGGTGATCTGCTCGGCGCTGAATTGGCTGCGATCGAAACTGAAATCCAGACGCAACGAGGCCCCGACTTCGATGCCGAGGGTTAGCGGGTAGCTGGTGATTTCGTGATTGTGCAGCGCGCCGAACGCCAAGCCCGCTGGCGCCCCTTGTTTGAGTGCCTCGGCCACCGGGAAGTTTTCGAACACCAGCAGGCTGTCGAACAGCGCCCCCTGCTGCCCGGCCCAGCCCTGAATATCATAGAGCGGCACGTGTTCGAACTCACGCAGGCCCAGGTTCAAAGCTTGCAGTTCATTGAGCCAATCGCTCACCGCTTGCCCCGCTGACGGATGGACAATGATCGGCAAAGTGTTGATGAACAATCCCAACTGTTGCTCGATGCCCGGCAACGGCGCCGAACGCCCGGCAATCGTCGCACCGAAGGCCACGCAAGGCTGGCCGGTGTAGCGCTGCAACAGCAGCGCCCATGCACCTTGAAGCAAGGTGTTGAGGGTAATTTTCTGCTGGCGGGCGAAATCGCTCAGGCTTTGCAGCGCGGTGCTTTCAACGGTCAGTTGATGCTCGCCCATGCCTCGCCCTTCGGCCGGCGTCGGCAGGGCTTGCGCCAACAGCGTCGGGGTTTCCAGCGGCGCCAGTGCCTGTTTCCAGAACTGCTGGGCGGCAGGGAGCGGCTGTTGCGCAATCCAGCCGAGGTAGTCGCGGTATTGTCCCAACGGCTTGGTCAGCGTCTGGCCGGCATAGTGCTGGATGACTTCGCCGAGCAACTGCGCGTTGCTCCAGCCGTCCATGAGGATGTGATGGCTGGTGTAGATCAGGTGCCAGTCTTCACTGCCCCGACGCACCAGGATCAAGCGAAACAACGGCGCGCTACTCAGCTCGAACCCACGGCTGCGCTCTTCAGTTGCCAAGGCATCGAGGTTGATATCGTCTGCTTCGATCACTTGCAGTTGCAGGTCGATCTGGCGATGAATCACCTGATGCGCGCACTCAAGTCCCAACCAATGGAAGCTGCTGCGCAGGATGTTGTGGCGATTGATCGCCGCCTGCCACGCCCGGCCGAACGCGGCGATTTCAAGGCCCCGGATGTCCAGGCGCAATTGGTTGATGTAGGCGTCGGCCTGGGGTTCGTACAGGGTGTGGAACAGCATGCCCTGCTGCATCGGCGTCAGCGGGTAAACGTCCTCGATGGCGGGCGCGGCGACGGGCAAAGCGTCCAGTTGTGCCTGTGTGATGCGTGCGAGCGGGAAGTCCGATGGAGTGACCTGGCCCGCCGTTGTCGCGCAGCAATGCTCGATCAACGACTTGAGTTCTTCGGCATAGGCATCGGCCAGTTGCTGCACCGTGCTGTTGGCGAACATGTCGCGGCTGAAGCCCCATTGCAGCGTGAGTTGTCCGCCGAAGACCTGGCCTTCCAGTGTCAGCCAGTTGGCCAGCGGCGCGTCGTCGCCCTGGGCCTGACCGCCACTTTCAGACGCTGGGACAAACAGCGCAGTCTCATCAAACTGACGGTCGAACTGCCCGAGGTAATTGAAGGTGATTCGGGGCGTCGGCAAGCCTTTCAAGGCGTCGATCTGGGCCGGTTCACCGAGATGACGCAGCAGCCCATAACCCAACCCCTTGGCCGGGACGGCGCGCAGTTGCTCCTTGATCGCCTTGATCGCACGTGAAGTCTCGGCCTTGGGTTGCAGGCGCACGGGGAACAGGCTGGTGAACCAGCCGACGGTACGCGTCAGGTCGAGGTCGTCGAACAGGTCTTCGCGGCCATGGCCTTCGAGCTGGATCAACGTCGATTCATGCCCGGTCCAGCGACAGATGACCCGCGCCAACGCGGTGAGCAACAGGTCGTTGACCTGGGTGCGATAAGCCGCCGGAGCTTGTTGCAGCAAACGCTGGGTCAAGCCTGCGTCGAGTTTCGATTCGATCTTGTGCCCGTGGCGATGCTGCAAACTGCCCTGCGGGTTGTCGCACGGCAAGTCGCGGGCGTCGTCCAGTTGCGCCTGCCAGTACGGCAGTTGTTCATCGAGAGTGCGGGCGTGCTGTTGCAGGTGTTTAGCCCAGGTTTGATAGGCGCTGGTTTTCGCCGGTAGTGCTGCTTGCCGGTAGGCCTGTTGCAAGTCTTCGAGCAACACCCGCCACGACACGCCATCCACCGCCAGGTGATGGATCACCAGCAACAGGCGTTGGCTGCCATCGTCGAGGTTGACCAGCACGGCGCGCAACAGCGGTCCACCTGCCAGATCGAGGCTGCGTTGTGCTTGATTGCACATCGCGCTCAGGTCATCGGTCGAAGACGCACGGCGCTGCCACAATCCTGACGTTTCAACGGGTGACGCGTGATGCTGGTTCCAGCCGTCTGCACCTTCGATGAAGCGCAGACGCACGGCGTCATGGTGATTGATGACCTTGATCAGCGCAGCTTCCAGCGTTTGAGGATTCAACGCCTCTCGCGGCGTCAACAACAGCGACTGATTCCAGTGCTGACGCTGGGCGATGGCCTGATCGAAAAAATAATGCTGCGCCGGGGTCAGGATCACCTCGCCGCTGACCGGGCCTTGATCGATAGCGCTGTGGCTGTCGAACTCCGCGACCAACGCCAGGCTGCGCACCGTCTGGTACTGGAACAGATCCCGCGGGCTCAGGCGAATCCCGGCCTGACGGGCACGGCTGACCACCTGGATGGAGATGATCGAGTCGCCGCCCAGCTCAAAGAAGTTGTCCTCAAGACCGACACGCTCCAGCCCGAGCACATCCTGCCAGATCTGCGCCAGCGCGGTTTGCATCGAATCCTGCGGGGCGACGAAGGTTTGCTGCGGCGCGGATTCGGGTGGCGGCAAGGCCTTGCGGTCCAGTTTGCCGTTGGCGGTCACCGGCAAGGCGTCCAGCGACATCAGGTAAGTCGGCACCATGTATTCCGGCAGGGAGCTCAACAGCCAGGCCTTGAGCGTTTGCGGCCATTGAGCATCCGCCTCAGTGTTTTCCAGCACCAGGTACGCCACCAGATGTTTGCCACCCTGAACCAACACCACCGCTTCACGCACCAGCGGATGCTGCATCAGGCGGGTTTCGATTTCACCCAGCTCGATGCGCAGGCCACGCAGCTTGACCTGATGGTCGAGGCGCCCGAGGTATTCGATTACGCCATCGGCGCGCTGGCGCACGCGGTCGCCGGTGCGGTACAACCGCGCGCCATCGTGGAACGGGCACGGCACAAAACGTTCGGCGGTGAGTGCCGGGCGCCGGTGATAACTGCGCGCCAACCCGGCGCCACCGAGGTACAACTCCCCTGCCACACCCGCCGGGACCGGCAGCAACTGTGCGTCCAGCACATGGGTGCGCAGGTTGGCGATGGGACGGCCAATGGGCACGCTGTCGGCGCCTTCATCGATGCAGGTCCAATGGGTCACGTCGATGGCCGCCTCGGTCGGACCGTACAGGTTGTACAGTCCGGCGCCCGGCAGTTTGGCGAACACCTGCAGTTGCGCGTCGAGCGGCAACGCTTCACCGCTGCACGCGATGCGCTTGAGGCTGGTACATGTCTCGACACCCGGCTCGTGGATAAACGCCTGCAACATCGACGGCACAAAATGCAAAGTGCTGATGCCGTAATCCTTGATGATCCGGATCAACCGCGCCGGTTCCCGATGCGCACCCGGCGGCGCCACCACCAGACGTGCACCCGTCATCAATGGCCAGAAAAACTCCCACACCGAGACGTCGAAACTGAACGGGGTTTTCTGCAACACCGAGTCGCGGCCATCGATCCCGTACGCCTGCTGCATCCAGCACAAACGGTTGACCAGGGCCGCGTGACTGTTGCCGGCACCCTTGGGTTTGCCCGTGGAGCCGGAGGTGTAAATCACATAAGCCAGGTTCAACGGGTGCACCTCAACCTGCGGGCAGGTTTCTCTGTAACCGTCGAGCCAGTCGTCTTCCTGATCGAGGGCGATGACCTTGACTCCCTCGGTCGGCAGCGCGCAGAGCAATTCGGTTTGACTGAGCAGCAGGCCAATCGCGCTGTCTTCGATCATGTAGGCCAGGCGTTCTGCGGGGTACTCTGGGTCGAGCGGCACATAGGCGCCACCGGCCTTGAGAATCGCCAGCAGACCAATGACCATTTCCAGCGAGCGCTCAACGCAAATCCCCACCAACACATCCGGACCGACACCGTGCTCGCGCAGGCAATGGGCGAGTTGATTGCTGCGCGCATCGAGTTGCGCGTAACTGAGCTGACGATCACCAAACACCAAGGCCGACGCCTCGGGTGTGCGCCGGGCCTGGGCCTGGATCAACTGATGCATGCACTGCTCGACGGGATAAGCCTCGGCGGTGCGGTTCCAGTCATGCACCAGCACGTGCTGCTCATCCGCCGTCAGCATCGACAACTCGCCGATTTCTTGCGTCGAGTCGTCGACGACCGCCTGCAACAGACGCGTCCAGTGCCCGGCCATGCGCACAATGGTATCGGCCTCGAACAGGTCGCTGGCGTAGGTCAGCGCCGCGTGCAGCTTGCCGCCCTTCTCCCAGGTGTCGAGTGTCAGGTCGAACTGGGTGGTGCGGCTTTGCCAGTCGATGCTGCCCAGCGCCAGGCCTGACGCGGTGCTCACCGAGGCTATGTCCGCAACCTGCGGCTGGTGGTTGTACATCACTTGGAACAGCGGCGTGTGGCTGAGGCTGCGCTCCAGTTTCAATGCCTCGACCAGACGCTCGAACGGCAAGTCCTGATGGGCCTGGGCACCGAGGGCGGTTTCCTTGATGGCGCGTAGCAAGTCGTCAACCCGGGTCTGGCCGTCCAGTTGCGTACGCAGCACCTGGGTGTTGACGAAGAAGCCGATCAGCCCTTCGATTTCCGCACGGTTGCGGTTGGCGATGGGGACGCCGACACGCAGGTCGGTTTGCCCGGTGTAGCGATGCAGCAGCGCGTTGAACGCACCGAGCAACAGCATGAACAGGGTGATGTTGTGGTTCTGCGCGGTGGTGCGCAGGTGTTCGGCCAGTTGTGTATCGACCGCGAATTCGAAGCGCGTGCCGCGATAGCTCGGCATCGCCGGGCGCGAATGATCCAGCGGCAATTCCAGCACCGGATGCTCATCGCCCAACTGCGCCTGCCAGTACGCCAGTTGCCGCGCCTGCTCGCCCGCTTCCAGCCAGCGGCGCTGCCACAGGGCGTAGTCGCTGTACTGGATCGGCAGCGGCGCAAGTTGCGGTGGGGTGCCTGCATCGAAGGCGTCGTAGCAGCGGATGAATTCGTCGATCAGCACGTTCATCGACCAGCCATCGGAGACGATGTGGTGCAGGGTCAGCAGCAGGACATGTTCCTGATCGGTGAGCTTGAGCAGGGTCACCCGTAGCAGCGGACCGACCGCCAGATCGAATGGCAGCACCGATTGTTGTTCGGCGGTTTGAGCCACCGAGTGCTCACGGTCAGCGGCGGGCAGCTCGCTGATATCCACGTGTTCGATTTGCAGCGGCGCAGCGCTCGGGGCTTGCCGCACGCTGTCATCGGCTTCGCGGGCAAACACCGTGCGCAGGGTTTCGTGACGGGCCACCAGGCTGGCGAATGCCTGCTCCAGCGCCGATACGTTCAGACGCCCGGTCAGCCGCACCGCCCCTGGCAGGTTGTAGGCGCCGCTGTGCGGGTCCAGTTGCCAAAGAAACCACATGCGTTGCTGAGCGTAAGACAGTGCCTGGCGATCCTCGGCGTCAACGCCGGATGGAATCGCAAACCGGGCGAACTCCACGCCCTCCCTGGCCAATGCCGCGAGGAACACCTGGCGCTTTTCCAGGGGCAACCCGATAAACCGGCGAGCAAGTTTCAAGGAGTCTTCAGCATTCATTTCAAGGCATCCGGATCAGTGGCGGGAAGCACAAAGGCACGTCGTCCTTATCAAACGAATGCAGACCAGAAAAATTAGCGAATGAATTAGGTGTCAGAAGGGGTGTAAATCGCACCGCTCTTGTAGGAGCTGGCTTGCCAGCGAAAGGGTCATGACAGGAGAAATGGTGCCACCTGCAAGACCGCCTTCGCTGGCAAGCCAGCTCCTACAAAGGGATTAATCGATCATCAGGCGCTCGCAGCCATGGAGTGCCGCCGATGATGCACCTCAAGCTGATCCTTGATCAGCCGCAGTACCCTGGCCTCATGTTCATGGATGAAGAAGTGCCCACCGGCCAGCATGTCCACGGAAAAACTGCCGCGGGTTTCCTGGCTCCAGCCGATCAACTGCTCGGTCGTGGCGCGGTCATTCTTGCCGCCGAGCACATGCACAGGGCACGTGAGCAAGGGCCGTCGCACTGGTTCGAATCGCCCGCACAAAAGGAAGTCCGCACGCAGCACCGGCAGGGTCAGGCTCATCAATTCTTGGTTGGCCAGTATCTCTTCGCTGGTGCCATTGAGGAGGCGCAGTTGCTCGATCAGTTCGGTGTCGGTTTTGGGCTGGGCATAGTGCCGGTCGTATTCGGCACGCAACGTCGGCGCGGCGGTGCCGGAAGCGAACAGCGCTACCGGCTCCGGACAACCCAGCGAGCGAAACGCATGAGCCATCTCGCAGGCGAGCAACGCGCCCATGCTGTGGCCGAACAACGCGTACGGTGTCTTGAGCGTGGCTTTTTGTTCATGGGCCAGTTGCAGCGCCAGGCGCCGCATGTCGGTGTGCAAGGGCTCGCCGAATCGAGCGCCCCGCCCCGGCAATTCCAGCGGTTGCAGTCTGATCCACTCCGGCAGCTTGCGCCGCCAGCGGTTGTAGACCATGGCACTCGCGCCCGAATAGGGCAGGCACAGCAATGTCAGCCGGGTCACCAGGCTTACCTCGAAAGTTGTCTGATTGGTGAACGGATGAGGTATGCCGGGAATTAGTCGTACAGACATTTTCCATGGAAACATCATTTCAGATGGCGATAGCTCGAAATGGCGGAACCCAGCACCACCGCCCCCGCCGCAATCGCCAGCCAGAACCCGCTCCGCGCGCCGAACGCATCCACCAGCCAACCGGAACCGGCGGCACCAATCGCCACCCCGATGCTCAGGCCGGTGACCAACCAGGTCAGGCCTTCGGTGAGCTTGGCCGGCGGTACGATTTGCTCGATCAATGCCATCGCGACAATCAAGGTCGGCGCAAAAAACAGGCCGGCGACAAACACCGCCAGGGACAAACCGAGAATGTTCACCGCCAGCAGCAACGGCAACGTCGTCACCGCCGTCGCCACCCCACCGTACAGAAACAGGCGCGGCAGCGGTATTTTCGAACGCAATGCGCCGAACGCCAGCCCGGCCAGGCACGAACCGATCGCATACACCGAAAGCACAATGCTCGCTGCCGCCGGTTGGCCCTGCTGCTGGGCGAAAGCCACGCTGACCACGTCCACCACGCCGACGATAATGCCCATGGCCACCATCAACAGCATCAGCAATTGAATGTCGCGGGAACGAATGATCGAGCCTTGATGATGTTCTTCATGGGGGTGCACCGCAGGTTCCGTGCTGCGCTGCAAGACGAACGCCGTCACCCCGATGCCCAGCGCCAGCAACGCGGCCAACGGCCCCGCTTCAGGGAACGCCACCACGCATAGCCCCACGGACAATGGCGGCCCGACGATGAAGCAGACTTCATCCAGCACCGATTCCAGGGCGTAGGCCGTCTGCAACTGCGGCCGACCGCGATAGACCTCGGTCCAGCGCGCCCGCACCATCGCCGACATGCTCGGCATGCAACCGGCCAACGCGGCGAAGACAAACAACGTCCAGTTGGGCGCCTGCAACCGCGTGCACAGCAACAGCAGCAACAATGCCCCGCCACCGAGCAACGCCGACACAGGCAGAACCCGCCCCTGGCCATATCGATCCACCAGCCGCGACACCTGAGGTGCACAAAACGCCGTGGCCAACGCAAACGTCGCCGCCACCGCGCCCGCCAATCCGTATCCACCGTGCAACTGCGAGAGCATGGTGATCAAGCCGATGCCGGTCATGGAAATCGGCATGCGCGCGATCATTCCCGCCAATACGAATGCGCCGCTGCCAGGGGCTTTGAATAGTTCGCGGTAGGGGTTTGCCATGGGTCTGGTCTCAATCAGGGCATGCACGTTGCCATAACGGCTGATTGCGGGGGAAGCGTGGAATTGTTGGTGGAATGTGAAGGGCCCCATCGCGGGCAACCCCGCTCCCACACTGGACGGTTTACGCCCACCCACTGTAGGAGCGAGCTTGCTCGCGATGGGGCCAGAACAGACACCTCATCTCCCTTCTCCAAATGAACTCTCACCGCCCCCGACCAGTCAGCTACTTAGGCCCCAGGTTCCCCGGAGTTTCGCGACAATGGCTGATCACCCCGAATGCCAAAGCACCATCGACGCCCACGGCATCATCGGCGACATGCGCAGTGCGGCGCTGGTCAATGACAAGGGTAGCGTGGACTTTTTCTGCTGGCCGGAATTCGACAGTCCGTCGATCTTCTGTTCTCTGCTGGACAGCCCCGAAGCGGGAATTTTTCAATTGTCCCCGGACTTGCCAGACGCCCGCCGGGAACAGATCTACCTGCCCGACACCAACGTGCTGCAAACCCGCTGGCTCAGCGACCGCGCCGTGGTCGAAGTCACCGATCTGCTGCCGATTGGCGACACCGAGGACGACCGTCCGCTGCTGATGCGCAGGATTTGCCTGGTCAGCGGTCGCGCCACTTTGCGCCTGCACTGCGCCGTTCGGCATGACTACGCCCGCGCCGTCACCCGCGCCCGTATGGATAAAAAAGACGTGATTTTTGAAGCGCCTGATCAACCGTCCTTGCGACTGTCTTCGGGTCAAGCGTTGCAAATCGAAGGCAATGCCGCCGTCGCCGAGTTCACTCTGGAACAAGGCCAGAGCACTGAATTTCTGCTCGGTGCCATCGATGATCCGCGCTTCAAGGAAGGCGCCGCCGCCCTGTGCCTGGAACGCACCCTGAAGTTCTGGCGCGACTGGATCGGCCAGTCCAATTACCGTGGGCGCTGGCGGGAGATGGTCAATCGCTCGGCCCTGGCCATGAAGCTGCTGACGTCGCGCAAACACGGGGCCATTCTCGCCGCCGCGACCTTCGGCCTGCCGGAAACGCCCGGTGGCGAACGCAACTGGGACTATCGCTTCACCTGGATCCGCGACGCCTCGTTCACCGTCTACGCCTTCATGCGTCTGGGCTTCGTCGAAGAGGCCAATGCCTACATGCGCTGGCTGCGCGGGCGGGTCAGCGATTGCCAGGGCAAGCCGATGAAACTCAACATTCTGTACGCCATCGACGGTCACCAGGAATTGCCGGAGATTGAACTCCCGCACCTTCGCGGCCACGGCGGCGCCCGGCCGGTACGTATCGGCAACCAGGCGTATGAACAGGTCCAGCTCGACATCTTTGGCGAGCTGATGGACGCTATCTATCTGGTCAACAAATACGGCGAAGCCATCTCCCATGATGGCTGGAAGCACACGGTGGAAGTGGTCGATCAGGTGTGCGAAACCTGGAACCAAAAGGATGTCGGCATCTGGGAAATGCGCGGCGAGCAATACCACTTCCTGCATTCGCGCCTGATGTGCTGGGTCGCGTTGGACCGGGCCATTCGCCTGGCTTCAAAACGCTCGTTGCCCGCACCGTTCGCTCGTTGGGACCAGACACGCCAGGCAATCTACGCCGACATCTGGAACAACTTCTGGGATGAACAGCGCGGGCATTTCGTTCAGCACATCGGTGGAACCGGGCTGGATGGTTCGATGTTGCTGATGCCGCTGGTGCGCTTCGTCAGCGCCCGTGATCCGCGCTGGCTGTCGACCCTGCAAGCCATCGAAAAAACCCTGGTGCGCGACGGCATGATCTACCGCTACCGCAACGACGACAGCCAGATCGACGGCTTGCCCGGCACCGAAGGCGCCTTCGCCGCGTGCTCGTTCTGGTACGTCGAATGCCTGGCCCGCGCAGGTCAAGTGGACAAGGCTCATCTGGAATTCGAACAACTGCTCAGGTATGCCAACCCGTTGGGACTCTACGCCGAAGAATTCGACAGTCACGCACGCCACATGGGCAACACGCCGCAAGCGTTGACGCACCTGGCGCTGATCAGCGCTGCGTGTTTTCTGGATCGCAAATTGAGTGGGGAAAAGAGCTTCTGGCAGCCTTGAGACTTGTTTTCACAGCCGCCCGGCTTGCCGGCGAATGCGCACTCAGGGATGCCTTCGCCGGTGAGCCGGGCTTCTACGGGTTCAGTGTTTTTCCCGAACGATACGTTGCTCCAAGTCCTACCTTTTTTAAACAGAACCGAATGCAAAAACCGTAAAAAACCTGTATTGCAAGGCATCACATCCCCACCTAACATCCAGATTCAACGGGCACAGCGGAGCTGTCCAGCCCCCCGCAATTCAAGGAGCCAGAATGACCCAACGCATCCATCGCAGCATCGACACTCCCCTTCGAACCGGTCTGAACCGCGAAGCTCTGTGGGAAGCCCACGACAAAGGCCTGATCAAGTGCTGGGAAGTCGGCCGCCAGCGCGCCTCCCGCTTCCCCGACCTCGCAAAGCAATGCCTCGCTGGCGAACTGCCGGTGCTGGGCTGGAAAGGCGGCGTCAACCGCAGCCTGAAGAAACTTGAAAAGTACGGTTCCCTAAAGTACCTGGCCCAGTGGCAGGGCTTGCGCGGGGAAGACCTGGACGTTGATCTGTGCGACGAGCGTGCGCTGACCTGCTCACGGACCTCGATGGTGGTGACGTTTACCCCGGATCGGACGAAGTACTTCAATCAGGTGACGCAAGAGCAAGCCTGATGTGATCAGTGCACCGGATCTGCTGCTGCACTGACAGAAAACCGCTCCCGATAAGCCTGTGGCGTCACGCCCATTGCCCGCAGGAAACTGCGGCGCAGGGTTTCTTCGCTGCCGAAGCCGCATTGCACCGCGACGCGTTTGATCGGCACGCCGGTATCGCTGAGCAAGCGCCGCGCGGTCTCGACCCGAATCAGCTCGATGGCCCGGGCCGGGGTCTGGCCGGTGTCGGCGCGGTAGTGGCGGACGAAGCTGCGCTCGCTCATGCCGGCCTGTAACGCCAGGGTCGGGACGCCGAGATCCTTGGTGAGATTTTCGCTGATCCAGGCGTGAAGTTCATCGAACCGGTTGCCGTCTTTTTGCAAGGACAGGGTCACGCTGAATTGCGACTGGCCGCCCGGACGCTTGAGAAACACCACCAATTGCCGGGCAACTTCCAGCGCCATGCTGCGCCCAAGGTCTTCTTCTACCATGGCCAGTGCCAGGTCAATGCCGGCGGTCACGCCGGCCGAGGTCCAGACCGGGCCGTCGTTGATGAAGATCGGATTGGGTTCGACCTGTAATTGCGGGTGCTGCTGCGCCAGTTGCTCGCAGCGGGTCCAGTGTGTAACGACGCGTCGGCCATCGAGCCAGCCACTGGCCGCCAGCAGGAACGCCCCGGTGCACACCGAGCAAACCCGCCGACATCCGCGTGCATGTTCGCGCACCCACGCCACCATCGACGCATCCTCCGCTGCCGCGTAGACGCCCCAGCCACCGGCAATGACCAGGGTGTCGCTGCCTTGCTCCGGCAATGGCTCGGCCAACAGCGCCAGCCCGGCTGATGACATGACTGGCCCACCGCCGCTGGCGATCACCGAGGGCGCATAGGGTGTTGGCAAACCTCGCTGACGGGCAATGTCATTGGCCGAAGCGAATACCTGCAACGGCCCGGTGACATCGAGCAATTGCACGTTGGCGAAGGCAAGTACGTGAATGGTTTTCGGCATTTGGCGTAATTCGTGGGGATATTGGCGTATGCGCCAAAGACTACGAGCCTACAGTCAAACCGTCTACCCACCTCACGAGAAAAGCGCCATGACGTTGCAGATCGGTTTTCTGTTGTTTCCACAGGTTCAACAACTAGACCTGACCGGCCCCTACGATGTGCTGGCCTCGTTGCCGGATGTGAAAGTGCACCTGATCTGGAAAGACCTGATGCCCATCACCGCCAGCACCGGTCTGATGCTGAAACCGACCACTACGTTCGAAGATTGCCCGGCACTGGATGTGATCTGTGTTCCGGGTGGCAGCGGCGTCGGCCCCTTGATGGAAGATGACGAAACCCTGGCCTTTCTCAAGACCCAAGCCGCCAACGCGCGCTACGTCACCTCCGTGTGCACCGGCTCGCTGGTGCTTGGCGCAGCCGGATTGCTCAAGGGCAAACGTGCCACCACTCATTGGGCGTACCACGAACTGCTGGCGCCGTTGGGGGCGATTGCGGTTCAGGACCGCGTCGTTCGCGACGGCAATCTGCTGACCGGTGGCGGCATCACCGCCGGCATCGATTTTGCTCTGACCCTGGCCGCAGAGCTGTTCGACAAGGCCACCGCCGAGCTGGTGCAGCTGCAACTGGAATACGCTCCAGCGCCGCCATTTGCCGCGGGCAGCCCCGAGACAGCACCGGCCAGCGTGCTTGAGGAGGCGAGCCAACGTGCCGCTGGCTCGTTGAAATTGCGTGCGCAAATTACTCAGCGCGCAGCAGCGAAACTTGACCGTCAGTGACAAAAATGGGCTGCGGGATGCAAATACCCGCAGCCATGACTTTTCACACGCCCACAAAAAAACCCGCCGAAGCGGGTTTTTCCAAGACCATTACGACTCCTTGTCGCGGCATTCCTTGCCTATGGTCGATCATCCGTGATCCTGAGCACATCCTGTGCTTCAGTGGGTGAGGCCAGCTTACGCATCGGATCCAAATAACAACAGTCGACATCACTACCACCGCGTGTAAGACATTCGCTATAACCCACCTTCCGAAAACCCTTAGACGCTTGGACTTCGAAGCCGCAAAGCGAGCTTCGCGCCTTTGCGCTGAAACCGGGTCTCAACCCTCACGCGGGTGGCCCTTGGCGCTCTCGCTCAAAAACTGCTCGATGTTGTTCATCTGCTCTTCCCAACCGCGGCTGTCCATGCGGAAGGCTTTTTCCCGGCGTACGTCGGGAATGTGATCGAACCCGGACTCCGAGACCTTGAGCAGCGTGCCGTCTTCGTGGTCTTCCAGTTCGAACTTGACCAGGGTGGTCGGTTCCTGGGAATAGTCGATCTGCGCGTTTACCGCATAAGGGTGCCAGCGAAACGAAAACAGCCGCTCCGGCTCGACCCGCTCGACCAGAACATTCCACAAGACATGCTCATACCCCGGGTACGTGACCTTACCCTGGGTCCACTCACCGGCGACGAAACGCTTGCCCTCCAGCGCAACGCCAAACCACTGTCCGAACACTTCGGCATTGGCCACCACGCGCCAGACCTGAGAACGCTTGGCCTTGAGCAGGATTTTCCTTTCGATGCGATCAGATGCTGGGTTCATAAGTCACCTCCTGTACTTGAACAGTAGGTCAGTAAGACCATAAGACCAACCCTAAAGTTGTACCAATCGGGATTCGCAATCAACCATGCCTGAAACATTCGGCTGCATTTGCGGGAATTAGTTCTGGATGAAGATGCCAGGCAGGCCGTGCGAGCGAATGTCCTTTCGCTACACTGCAGCGCAATTTTCCTTGATAAACGCGAGCATCCCTCCATGAAACTACGCTTTTTCCTCGCGCTGGCGCCGCTGTTGCCGAGCGCGGGCGTTTTCGCCGTGGATTGCGACAACGCCAGTGACCAAACGACGATGAACCAGTGCGCGGCGCAGCAGCATGCGGCGGCCGACAAGGAGTTGAATGCGTTGTATCAGCAGATCAATTCACGGCTCAAAGGCAACCCGGACAACAAAAAGTTGCTGGTGGGCGCGCAGCGCGCCTGGGTGGCTTTTCGCGATGCCGAGTGCAAGTTCTCGGCGTCCGGGGTGACCGGTGGGAGTGTGTATCCGTTGATCTACAGCAACTGCACCACAGAGCTGACAAAGGCACGGGTTCAGACGTTCAGGAACTACCTGAAGTGTCAGGAAGGGGATATGAGTTGTCCGGTGCCGGGGGGTTGATTTTCACCGTTTTGTTGAGGGCTTCTTCGCCGGCTAGCCGGCTCCTACAGTAAATTTGTGAAAAACCTGTAGGAGCCGGCTTGCCGGCGAAGACGTCAGTTCAAGCACCACAGTTAGCGGACAAAAATCTGCGCCGTGGTAATCGCCATGTCCCCGCCCGGCAACTTGATGCTGCCCGTCTGTTTCAGGCTGTCGGCATCGAAGATCGCCACATCGTTGAACGTCCCCGCCAGGTAGATTTTGCTGCCGTCCTTGTTGAAGGAAATGCAGTAGTAGGAATGATCGAGCGTGGCGGACTGGAGCATCTTCTTCTGTTTGATGTCGTACTTGGCCAGGCGGTTGAGCACGCCGAACATCAGGTTAGGGTCCTTCGGCGAGCGCATGCCGCTGAAGTAGATTTCGGTCAAAGGGCCGAAGTCGGTGGTTTCGGTCTTGCCGGTCTTCAGGTCGACGCTGAACAGACCGTACAGGTATTCGGCGGTGGCCGGGTCCTGTTTCTTGTCCTTGAATTTCGCCGCGGTGTAGAGCAGCGAAAAATCATGCCGATATGTCTGCTGATTCCACACGTAGAGCACGTCCGGTGCGCTGTAGTTCGGGCGTTTCCAGTGCCGGCTGGGAATCAGCACATCGAATTTTCCGGTTTGCACATTGACCTTGTAGACGTCCGCGCCGGCCACGTACAGCGTGCCATCGTCACCGCTCTGCATGATGGTCAGCTGGCGCGGCGCCGGGAAACTACGCACAGGCTTGGCGTCCATGCCCGCATCGGTCTTGTACACGTCGAGCCGTGGCTGTTGCACTTCATAGCGGTCGTTCATCATCAACGTCGGGTTGGCGACGGTGAACAGTTCCTTGCCGTCGTGGCTGAGGGTGAAGGCGAACATCGACTTCGCTTTTTCCCCCGGCTTCTGGGTGATGCTGGCGTGGAATACCTGCTTGCAACTGTCCAGTTCGACGCCGTAGATATCCGCATAGTGATTGTTCAGCACATAGGCGGTCTTGCGATCCGGTGACAGTTGCACGGTGCCGGGCCCGAAGGCGTCAGGCATCTTGCAGGTCTTGAACAGCGTGTCGGTCGCCAGATCGATCACGTGCAGGTTGTTCGGGTAGTTGGTGGTCACCATGTATTCGTGACCGTCTTGCAATACGCTGTTTTCATCGGCCAGGAGACTGAGCGAAAACGTGCTCAGGACGGCGAAAGCGGCCAGGCCGCAGGCTTTGATGCTGTGCATGCTGGAATCCTTTTCTGTCCGATTACTTGTCTTTTGGAAAGACAGTGCCGAGGTTGCGCCAGTTGTCGTTGGACGCCAGGGCATCCTTGTTCCAGTCCGGGTAGGTGCTCATCATGTCTGGCACCTGGGCCGGCCACCAGCAAGGGTCAGAGCAACCGTAGAGGTCGGCTTCCATCGGCTGGCACAGCGACGACACACCGCCAAACGCATCGATTTCCCAGCCAGGGTCGGTGGTCGAGGCACAGCCCGCCACCGAACTCATCGCCACCACTTCTTCAATGCGGTTCTCATCCGCGGCCTGATCCAGCTTCAGCGCTTTGTTATTGATTGCCTTGAGATGTTTCATATCAGTGAGCCTTGCGCGGAGTGATGTAACTGCTGATGAACGCAGGGTTGTTGGCCATGATCCGGGTGTAGACCTCGATGCCGAAGTCGACCCAGTCACGCATCAGTTCGCAGTAGTGATAGGTCGGGTGGGTCGGGTCGCCGTAGCGGGCGTAGCTCTCGTGGTAGCAGCCGCCGGAACACAGGTTGCGGATCTGGCAGTCTTCGCAGCCGGTGTTGGTGCGGTCCAGGCGCTGGGACAGGAAGTCGTTCAATTCCACCTGTTTCACCCCACTGTGGACGTTGCCGAAGGTCGGCAGGCTCGAGCCGGTAAAGCGGTGGCACAGGTTCAGCTCACCCTTGTGATCCACGGCCAGCATCTTCAGGCCCGCACCGCATGGCAGGGCTTTTTTGTGGCCTTCGTGGATGTCGGTGATCAGCTGGTGCAGATTGGAGAAACCGATGTTGCGGTGCTCCAGCGCTGCTTCCAGATAGCGTCGACCGAGGGCCTTCATGTTGGCGAACACCTGCACCAGTTCATCACTGGTGAGGTTGAAGCTGCTGATGTCGCCGGAAGTCACCGGCGCGAAGCCGACTTCGGCAAAACCCAGTTCATTGAACAGGTGGTCCCAGATGGTTTCGACGTCGGTCACACCGGTGGTGAGCGTTACGCGAGCACCGACCGGACGGCTGTTGTAGCGTGACAGCAGCATCTGCGCCTTGCGCCGCACCACGTCGTACGTACCCTGCCCGCCCACGGTGATGCGGTTGCGGTCGTGCACGGTTTTCGGCCCGTCGATGCTCACTGACAAACCAAAGCGGTGGGCATTGAGGTAGTCCACGGTGTCTTCGGTGAGCAGCGTGGCGTTGGTGGTCATGACGAATTCGACGAACTTGCCCGCCTCGCGGAATCGCTTCTCACAGTAATCGACCATGTACTCGATCAGCTTGCGATTGCTCAGCGGCTCGCCGCCGAAGAACACCACGGTGAAACGTTCTTCGTCCGGGGATTCCCTGAGCAACATTTCCACCGAAGCGATCGCCGTTTCGACGTCCATCTTCTTGCCTGCCGATGGTTTGTCGAGGTCTTCCTTGTAGCAATACGTGCAGCTCAGGTTGCAGCCAGTGTTGACGTTGAGCACCACGGTATTGATTGCCGTGCGCTCGACGCGTTTGGTGGCGATGTCCGGGGTCAGCGGCGAACCGTCGCTGACCAGTTCCAGGGCCATCAGCTCGCGCAGGGTCTCGGTGATTTCCTCGCCATTGAAACGCGTGGCCAGGCGCTGGATCAGGTCGTCCGAGGAGCAACCCGGCCCGCGCAAGGTGTCGATGATGGTGCCCGTCAGTTCATCGCTGGCGAACAGCGAACTGCTGGGGATGTGAAACAGCATGCGGTCGGCGTCGACGTGCACTTCGTGCAAGTTGCGTTCGACCAGATTCAAGATAGCGCCCATGGCAAACCTCCTGTGCAAGCCCCGGTTCCGGGGCCTGCGGTCATTCCGAAAAAGTGTCTGAAGCCTGCGTTTTCAGCCAACTCAAGGAATGGGTGGATTGTTCCAGCGTTGCACGGTCACGATCATGTGGCCTTCGCCAGTCAGGGATTTCCCTGCGTCGTCGACGGCGGCGATCACCTTGAGGTTGCCGGCATTGTTGGTGGACATCTTGCGTGCCGGGTTCGGTCCGGCATCGCCCGGGGTGAAAACGCCGGTGTCGGCCTGCATGGTGCCGGCGAACTTGACGTCTTCGTCTTCCTTGGCGCGATCGTCGAAGGCCTCGACTGTCCATTGCGCCGGGAACACGCCGATGCGGTACGGCTTGCCGTCGGCGCCCTTGCCCCAGGCTTCCGCATCGAAACGACCCTGGACTTTCGGCGTCGAACCACCGCCCTCGCCGATCCGCGCTACCGAGAATTGCGGCACGACTTTGACCGAGGCGATCTTGCTGTAGACCGACAGGCTCGGGCCTTTCAACGCACCGACGGTGACCATACGCAGGCCCGGTTGGGCATTGGCGGCAGCCTTGAGTTTGACCTTGATCCGCTCAGGGCTCTGCTCAATGACTTCAACCACCTCCACGCCTTTGCCGAAGTCCGGCTTGCCGGTCAGGCCGCTGCCGATCAGGGTGACTTGAGTTTCGCTGCCAGCCTTCAGATAGCCCGGCTGCACGGCCAGCAAACGCTGGGAACCCTGCTTGGCCGCGACGAAGTCCAGTCCGCGCTCGTCATGCTCGGCCTCGAACATTCGGCCCTGCATCGCATTGCCCTGGGCGGCGAACACCTGCCGCATGGTCACGCCATCGATGGTCACGTTGCCGCGCCATTCGTAGCCGGTGTAGAGAATCGCACTGCCGTCGCCATTGAACGGGGTGCCGTCGGCATATTGGCCCTTGACGCTGACCTTGAAGGTATCGCTGCCGTCGGCGCTGACGCTCATCACACCAGCCAATTCACCCTTGCCCGGCAAGTGACCGCTAAAGCTCCAGTCGCCCACCAGGGCATCGGCCTTCGGCGCGACACTCTGCCATTTTTTCCAGGCCGGGTTGTCCAGCGGATAACGCTTGGCCAGCAGCGGCACCATCTCTTTACGGGCCATATCGAACCAGTCGCGGTCCCGGGACAGTGCCTGGTATTCCAGCGACGGCCATTGCCCAAGGTGGAAGTTCACCAAACGCTCCCATTCCTGGGCCGGACGCCGTTGCAGGGCGACCCGCGCACCGGAGTGGCAGCGGCCACACATCTGGCTGGTCTGGTCATCGAACTGCTCGACCGTGTTGAGCCGACGCTCCATGGCATAACGCACGCCATCGGTTTCGCTCGGCGCCAGGCCCTGGGTGTCGGCCAGGTATTTGACCAGCGTGCGACGGTCGTCATCGCTGATCTGCAAGCCGTGCATAGTCTGCATGCGGGCGATGCTCATCAGCCAGCCTTCCGGCGTCTTGCGCTGGTGGCTGATACGGCTGAGGGCGTTATCGGCTTCGGGGGTGTGACAGCCCTGACAGGTTTCCTTGAGGATGGTCTGGGCGTCGCGGGCTGCCAGGCTGGCGGGGGTATGCAGGGCCACGCAAGCGGCCACGGCCAGCAGGCTGGCGCTCATGCCTGATCGGATTCTTCTCTTCATCAACGTCGAACCTCGCACGGTGCTTTCTTATTTTTGTGGCTTGTCGTTTTTATGGTTTCTACCGCCGGCCTCGATCGGCTACGGAGGCAAGAGAAACGTCTGCGATGAGCAATACACGGAGCGTGCCAGCTTATTAATATCTATTTGAATCAATGAGTTGCTTGAAACGTCCTGGGTTTAGTCAATGGCTGGATCTGCGTTCCCCGTTCAATTTCGCGACAACTGTTGCAACCTGAGACAAGCATAGTTCTGCTCTCTGTAGGAGCGAGCCTGCTCGCGATGGACGTCAACGATAACGCGGAGTGTCTGAATGCCTGGATTGTCCGGAGGTTTTTCGCGAGCAGGCTCGCTCCTGCAAGGGTGTACTGATGTCTCACGTCGTCGCAATTTGCGACGCTTGCGCACGCCGAGGCCATTCGAAAAACAACCCGCAAGCCCGCCCGTTCGGGCTCGAAACAAAGAAATCTACAACTGGCACAACCGTTGCGAAAGACCTCGTCACACGAACAAGACGAGGTTTCAACATGTCGCTCCCAAACCTGCTTCCCGCCACCACGGCATTCATCCAGCGTGCCCCACGCATGCTGATCGGCGCAGACTGGATCGAGGCCGCCGACGGCCAGACCATGCCCCTGCACAACCCGGCCACCGGTGAAGAACTGTGCGTGGTGCCACGGGCCACGCCTGAGGATGTCGACCGCGCCGTGCTCGCCGCCCGCCAGGCCTTCGATGATTCGGCCTGGAGCCGCACTCGCCCGCGGGAGCGGCAGAATCTGTTGTGGAAACTCGCCGACCTGATGCAACGCGACGCCGAGTTGCTGGCGCAACTGGAATGCCTGAACAATGGCAAAAGCGCGGCGGTTGCCCAGGTGATGGATGTGCAGTTGTCCATCGATTTCCTGCGTTACATGGCTGGTTGGGCGACCAAGATCGAAGGCTCCACGGTCGACGTGTCGGCGCCGCTTATGCCTAACGATCAGTTCCACAGTTTTATCCGTCGCGAAGCGGTAGGCGTGGTCGGCGCCATCGTCGCCTGGAACTTCCCGCTGCTGCTGGCCTGCTGGAAACTCGGCCCGGCGCTCGCCACCGGTTGCACCGTCGTCCTCAAACCCGCTGATGAAACCCCGCTCACTGCGCTCAAGCTCGCGGAACTGGTGCTGGAAGCGGGCTATCCGCAAGGCGTATTCAACGTGGTCACCGGCACCGGCATCACGGCGGGTTCCGCCCTGACCCACAACCCGCTGGTGGACAAGCTGACCTTCACTGGCTCAACCGCGGTGGGCAAGCAGATCGGCAAGATCGCCATGGATTCCATGACTCGGGTCACCCTGGAACTGGGCGGTAAATCGCCGACCATTGTCATGGCCGACGCCGACCTGAAGACCGCCGCGGCCGGCGCCGCCAGTGCGATTTTCTTCAACCAGGGCCAGGTCTGCTGCGCGGGTTCCAGGTTGTACGTGCAGCGCAAGCACTTCGACAATGTGGTAGCGGACATCAGCGATATCGCCAACGCCATGAAGCTCGGCAATGGCCTGGACCCGAGCGTCGAGATGGGCCCATTGATTTCAGCGCGTCAGCAGCAACGGGTTTACGGCTACATCGAAAAGGGCCGGGAAAGCGGCGCAACCATCGCCTGTGGCGGTGAGCAATTCGGGCCGGGGTTCTTCGTCAAACCGACAGTCATCGTTGATGTCGATCAGAAGCATTCGCTGGTGCAGGAAGAAATCTTCGGTCCGGTACTGGTGGCCATTCCGTTCGATGACGAGGCCGACGCGTTGCGCATGGCCAACGACAGTCCTTATGGACTGGGTGCGAGCATCTGGTCCAATGATCTGGCAGCGGTGCACCGGATGATTCCGCGAATCAAATCCGGCTCGGTATGGGTCAATTGCCACAGCGCCCTGGACCCGGCACTGCCGTTCGGCGGTTACAAGATGTCGGGGGTCGGGCGTGAAATGGGTTATGCGGCGATTGAGCATTACACCGAGCTGAAGTCGGTGTTGATCAAGTTGTAATAGCGGCGACTGTCGGGCCGCCTTCTCGAGCATGCTCGCTCCTACATTGGAAAGCATTCACCCTGTAGGAGCGAGCCTGCTCGCGATGAGGCCAGCCCAACAACCACTGGCCTCAGGGTTTGAACCCCTGCGCCAATAACCAACTCCTGACCATCCTCCCCTGCTCCAGCGTCAAGCCCGCCAGGACCTGCTCCGCAGGCACTCCTTGCTTCATCCCCCGAACCAGCGGCGCCAACTCAACACTCAGCACATGCCAGATCCCCAACGGTTGATCCGCCGTAATCACCACCTCGGCCTCATCGACAAAACCATCGCGCAACACCGGCGCCCGCTCGATCCTCAACGCATTGAAATCTGCCTCGGCATGGGCGATCTCGGCATCCGGCCATTGCCGTCGTGCCTGCCAGAAGGGTTGATCCAACCATCGTTGCTCATCCGCATAAAAATCACGGCCGATGCGCGCGAATCGCAAAAACAGCTGTTCCACCCTTTGTTGATGAAAGCGTTGGGCCAACGTCGCTCGCTCGGGTTTGCGCAACAGCGTGTTGATCACCGCCGGCGCCTGCAACGCCGAGGACAGGGATTGAAAAATGCCGTTGCCCGATAGCGGGTCCACAGCCATCGCTGCGTCCCCAATACGAATCCAGTTATCGCCGCACACCTGAGGGCTCAGAATCGCCGTACTGCTGCGGGCATGCAGCTGCAATTGGACCTGGGGGTCGCTGCCAAAAAACGCTCTCGCCACGGACGACGCCTGACGCCGTTGCTGACAAAAATCCAGTAATTGCGCCTTGGCGGGCAACCCCACACTGGCCACGTCCACCGTCCATTGCCAGTAACACTGGCCGTCGGCCCGCCGCGCCATCCACGCCCAACCGTCTGCAAGGCTTTCAACGGCGCTGGCCGTGGTGCCCGGCGAGCCTTGCCAGCGATTAAGCAGGCTGACGGTCTCCGGGCCTCGAAGGCCTTTGCCGAGTGCGGGCGCCTGACGTCCACGGGCTTCGACCAGAAACTTCGTGAGCAGCGGCTCGCGAGCGTCGATCTCGATTCGATGGCCAGGTTCGCAAGATTGAACCGACAACACACGGCCTTCGATGAGCTCGACACCGGCCAAGCGCAGATCCTCACGCAGTCCTCGGTCAAAGCTGGGGCGATCCAGCAAGTATTCGATATTCTGTGCGTGTTGCCGGCCGTTCCACGAAACCTGCCGCTGAGACGGCAAAGCTGCGTTCGTCAGCGCATGATGAAAACCCGCACCACGCAATGCCTCCAGCACCCGGATAGATACGCCTTCGAGCGCGGCAAACCGGCGCCATTCACTGACCAAAGTCACGCTGTAACCAAGCCGCCGAAGCCCCAGCGCAACCGCTGCACCCGCGGGTCCTGCGCCGAGAATGACGATCGCGGTCATGACCCGAGTCGCCGTTCAGGGCCACGATAGGCGGCGTTCTGCTGCAACCAGTCGATGACTTGTGCGTTGCTGGCGTCAGGTTGCGCAGCGAGGAAACCCGCAATGTGTCCACTCAACGCTGCGCAACCGAGGCTCGCACCGGATTGCCCTGGATATGTGCCGTGCACACACGCGGCGAAATCCGCCTGGGCACTGTTGAGCCATGACCATTGCTGCTCGGCACAACGGGCGTCGCCGGTCACCCGCAGCACCTGCGCATAATTCGCGGGGAACACGCCTTCACCCTGAGCAGGGCTCGACGCACACAACAGCACGCCTTTCGCCACGGCCGCCGCGCAGGCTGCGCGCAACAGGCTGCGATCCTGGCGCAACCCCAGGCTCAAATTGATCAGCCGCACATCCTGCGCCACCAGCCAGTCGATCGCGGTAGCGATCTGCAACGCGCTGGTGACCCCGCGCTGATCGAACACTTGAGCCACGCAAAACAACGCTGAGGGTGCGCGCCGGCTGATGGCCTCGATCACAGCGCTGCCGTGCCCGAGCGGGTCATCCCGCAAGTCGCTTTCGGCCAGAGCGTCCTTCAAAAGTGAAAACCGTCGTCCGGCGATCACTTGCACCCGCTGTGCAGCCGAATGGCCGCTGTCCACCACACCAATACGCAGTTCAGGCTTCATGCAGCACCGTTTTCGAGGTGAGTACGCCATCGAGCAATTCAAAGCGCAAATCGGCGTCGGCCAGTGTCGAGGGACGATGGCTGATCAGGATCCGCGTACGCCCGGCAAACAAACGGTCGATGGCTTCGATGACTTCGCGCTCGGTGGTTTCATCCACCGCCGAGGTGGCTTCGTCGAGGACCAGAATCAAAGGGTCCTGCAACAATGCCCGGGCAATCGCGATGCGCTGTTTTTGCCCGCCGGACAGCTGCTGACCACGCTCCCCCAACGGGCTGTCGAGCCCTTCAGGCAGGGACGCGATCAGGCTGTCCAGCTGAGCCAGTCGCGCGACTTCGGCTATCGATTCACGACTGGCGTCCGGCACGGCATAAGCCAGATTGTCGGCGAGGCTGCCGCGAAACAGCACGATGTCTTGACTGACGATGGCGATACGCTGACGCAGTTGGAACAAGTCCAATTCACGCAAGTCGACGTCATCCAGAAGCACTCGCCCGGACTGCGGATCGTGGTGCCGTTGCAGCAGATCGATCAGGGTTGATTTGCCGACACCCGAGCCGCCGCTCAAGGCGACTTTCAAACCGTAGGGAATTCGCGCTTCGATGCCGCGCAACGTCGACTGCCGGCCCGGATGGGCGAAGTGCACGTTGTCGAACCAGAGATCGCCAGAGGCCGGTATTGGCCGGGGTGCATCGGGTGTCAGTACTGTCGGTTGCTCACCGCGCAACTCCATGACCCGGCCGAGGCTGACGGTCATCCGCTGAATGGCCACGTAGAGCCCGAGCAAACTCTGAACCGGCCCAACGGCCATGCCCAGGTAAGTGGAAAACGCGATCAACGCACCCAACTGCCAAGTGCCCTGCACGACCCAATAGCCGCCAATCAAAAATGCACAGGCGCGCGACAACGACGTCAGGGTGCCCGGTACGGCCTGTGTGAAAAATTCGGTGACCTGCAGGCGCAGCAACTGGCTCATGTAGCCCTGCCCTAGCGTCTCAAGGCGCCGCGCTTCCCGCTGTTGCTGGCCAGCAGACTGAATGAATTTCATCACCGGCAGTGTCTCGACCATGAACGAGGACATGTCCGCCGAGCGCTCGCGCAATTGCCGCACATCGCGCTCGACCTTGCGTCGCATCCAGCGCAGCCAGAGTACATCGAGGGGAATCAACACCAGTGCCAACAGCGACAACTTCCAGGACAACGTCAGCAGCATCGCCACCGCTACGACCAGACCGATCACACTGGACACCGCCGAAAACAGAGAGTCCACGGCAAAGCGCTGAATCTCCGCGACGTCGCCATCGAGCCGCGACATCAGGTCGCCAATGCGCCGCTGGCCGTAAAAGCTCGGCGACAGGGTCTGCAAATGCCGGTACAGATCATCGCGCAACGCAAACAGCATGCGCCCGGACAGCCGTGTGTGCAGGTAGCGATTGATCCCCGAAAGCGCCGTCCCCAGCAGTCCGGCGACAATCATCAACCCGGCAATCAAAACCAGCATCGGAAAGTTGCGTGCCAGCAGACCGTCATCGATCAACAGCTTGGTCAGCCATGGCTGCACCAGCACCAGCGCCGAAGCACAAACCGATAATCCCAGCAGTCCGGCAATTGCCAGACGATGGGGCCGGACAAAACTGTAGAGCCAATGCAACGCCGCTTGCAGGGCCTCGGGGTTCTGGCTGTCGATCAGCCGAACGATCAGGCGCTGCATCATGAGCGCAACTGTTTAAGCTTGCGATACAGCGTCGCGCGGCTGATGCCCAAGGCGTCTGCGGCGGCCGATACATTGCCCTGATGCGTGTCGAGGGACTGGCGAATCATTTCCAGTTCATTTTCACGAATGCTGCCGGAGTGCGGCCGTTCGCTGACGGACAACTCGTCAAGCATGCTGTCGGGCAAATGGTCGATGGTCAGAACAGCCTCCCCCGGCTCGCGCATGGCCAGCGCCGTACGCAAAACCATCTCAAGCTGACGGATATTACCGGGCCAATGATAAGCGGCGAGTAAACGGTCAAGGTCGTCGTGCAGGACTACGGTTGGCGCGTCGAGACTACTGAGCAGGCGACTGATCAGCGCGCCAAAATCCTCACGTTCGCGCAACGCCGGAAGTATCACGTTGATGCCGTTGACCCGGTAGAACAGGTCTTCGCGAAAGTGTTTTTCCTCTACCAGACGCTTGAGGTCACGGTGGGTGGCGCAGATCAGCGCGACGTCGATGTCCTGCTCTTCACCGGCGCCCAGCGGCGCGACTTTGCGATCCTGAAGAACGCGTAGCAGGCGAGCTTGCAAGGCCAGCGGCATGTCGCCTATTTCATCGAGAAACAAGGTGCCACCATGGGCCTGTTGCAAGCGCCCGATCATGCCGCCACGGCGTGAGCCGGTGAACGCGCCTTCACGGTAGCCGAACAGTTCAGACTCAATCAGGCCTTCGGGAATGGCTGCGCAGTTCACCGCGACGAAGGGTTTATCGCAACGGCTGCCGGCCATGTGCAGGGCGCGGGCGATGACTTCTTTGCCGGTGCCGGTTTCACCCAGCAGCAACACCGGAAGCGCGTTGGCCAAGCCTTGGCGAGCCATGCGCAAAGCCCGGGCATAACGGGTATTACTTCCGGCGAGCGATTCGAGATCTGGTTGCGTTTTCGCGGTTTTCGCAACGTTGCGCGCCTGACTGTTGGCGTTGACCGAGCGCTGTGGCGCACGCAGTGTCTTGTAGAAAAACTCGCCTTTGGCGGTTTGCAAGCTGCCAGCGCCGCCCTGATGCAAACGGGTCAGTAACTGTAGGCCATCGACACCGAGAAACTCTTCGCAGCGCCGGCCCACCAGAGCCGAGCGCTCGGCATGGAGCAACTGACATGCCTGGGCACTGACCGCCAGAATCCGCCCGCCGAGGCTCACTGCCAGCAGGCCTTGCCATGGAGACTCGAGATACTGACGACGACTGTGAAAAGCGAGGACGATCTCATCGGGATAGCTGGCGTTGAACACCCGACTCTCGATCTGACTGACGGCCATGGCCAAGAGCGCGGTACTGTCATGGGCACGACCCAATGGTCCTTCGCGGGTCAGGTCGAGGACGCCGAGGATATCGCCCTGGGGGCAATGGATCGGTACAGAGGTACAGGAAAAATCGCTCAGGCGATCCAGATAGTGTTCGCCACAATCGATCAAGGTTGGTCGGGCTTCGACCAGCGCGGTGCCCAGAGCGTTGGTGCCGCGTACTGCCTCGCTCCAGCAAGCGCCGAGGGTGATGTCTTGCAGGCCACTGCCCTTGAGACGATCGGCGCGCCCTTCAACCGCAAGAATCGTGGCATCGGAGTTAGCCAATATGATCAACCCTTCCTTGCCCTGGCGCTCGGCCAGGTAATCGATGGCGGGCAACGCGGCGTCGATCAACAAGCGATTGCTCGCGAGCAGTACGTCGACGCTCGCACTCGATTCCAGCGCAAGCTCATGCTTGGCATTGAAATGCACGCCATGGCTGAGGCTACGACGCCATGAGGCATCGATTTCGGCGCGCAGGACACCGTCAGGCACTTCGCCTTCCAGGTGAAGTTTCTCCCGGGCCAACCGGGCTTCGCGATGCAGTTTGGGTAGGTTTGTTTTTATTAGCGTCATCAAGCGCTCCGGGTCGTCCGCCCCTGCGCCTTTGTGAATAGGCGCCCTGCCGCAATCTTTACGTTAACGTCAGGGCAATGGCAAGTGCCTTACGGCGCTTGCTCTAGGCGTGAGGGTCACCCGACGCTTTGCCTGGTGCAGCGTACTGCGGTTTCAGGTGACCGTCCTGATCGAGCAGCCAGGCGTCCATGATCTGCCGTACAACGGGACCGGCGACGCGGCCCCCGGCTTCGCCGTTTTCGATCATCACCGAGATGACAATTTTCGGGTGTTCGGCCGGAGCGAAACCGACGAACAAGGCATTGTCGCGGTTTCGCTCCAGGGTTTTCGCACGGTTGTAACGCTCGCCCTGCTTGATCGCTACCACTTGCGCGGTACCGCTCTTGCCGGCAATACGGTATTGCGCCCCCGCCGCCGCTGCTCGGGCAATCCCGCGGGCATCGTGCATCACCATCTGCATGCCGTGGTTGACTTGCTCCCAGTCGCGCGGGTCCTTGAGCAAGATATTGGGTATCGGATGTTCGTCCACCGGCGCGACACCGTCGACCGTCACGGCCAGGTGCGGTCGGTTCCATACGCCTTTGTTGGCAATCAGCGCCGTGGCTTGGGCGAGTTGCAACGGCGTAACCTGCATATAGCCTTGGCCAATACCGAGGATCACCGTTTCGCCGGGGAACCATGGCTGACGACGCGTAGCGCGCTTCCAGGCTTGGGATGGCATCAGCCCGGGAGATTCTTCGTACATATCCAGGGAGACTTTCTCGCCCAGACCGAACATGGCCATGTAGTCGTGCAAGCGATCGATGCCGAGCTTGTGCGCCAAATCGTAGAAGTAGGTGTCGTTGGAACGCATGATTGCTGCGTCCATATCTACCCAACCGTCGCCGCTGTGGTTCCAGTTTCGGTACTTGTGATCGAAATCAGGGAGCTGGTAGTAGCCTGGGTCGAACACACGGGTTTGCGGCGTGACGATCCCGGCGTCGAGCCCGGCGATTGCAACTTCCGGTTTGATGGTTGAACCCGGCGCATACAGGCCACGCAGCACACGATTGAAAAGCGGCCGGTCGATAGAGTCGCGTAACGTCGAATATTCCCTTGAGCTGATGCCTGTGACGAACAGGTTGGGGTCGAAACTCGGGTTGCTAACCATAGCCAGCACTTCACCGGTCGATGGATCGAGTGCGACGACTGAGCCACGACGACCATCCAGAGCTCGTTCGGCGGCTTCCTGAAGCTTGATATCAAGACTCAGGACAATGTTTTCGCCGGGAACCGGGTCCGTGTGCTTGAGCACGCGCAACACGCGGCCCTGAGCATTGGTTTCAACTTCCTCGTAACCGACATGACCGTGGAGTTGTGACTCGTAGAATTTTTCGATACCGGTCTTGCCGATGGATTGCGTCCCCCGGTATTCGACCGTATCCAGTACTTTGGATTCTTTCTCGTTAATGCGCCCGACGTAGCCAACCGAATGAGCGAAGTGCTCTCCCAGCGGATAATGGCGAACGAACTGCGGCTCGACATCGAGTCCAGGCAACCGGAACTCGTTTACTGCCAGTTCGGCGATCTGTTCTTCGCTTAGCTCATAGAACAGGGTAACGGGCACAAATGGATGCCGTGCCTGCTTCATGGCTTTGTCGAACAGCGTGCGATCTTCCGGAGGCAAATGCAGGAGGCTGACCACCTCATCAAGCTCAGCTTTCACATCGGTGGCGCGTTCGCGAGTGATGGTCAAGTTGAAACTGGGTCGGTTATCTGCGAGGACGACCCCATTGCGGTCATAGATCATTCCACGGGTTGGTGTAATTGGCAGGACGTGGACGCGGTTGTTTTCGGAAATCGTGGAGTGATAGTCGAATTCAACCACTTGCAGGACGTAAAGGCGCACCACCAGCGCACAGGTAATAGCGACGACGAACAGAGCGCAGGCCATCAGTCTTTTGTTGACCAGGCGTGACTCTTTTTCGTGGTCTTTGATCGGGATCGGCTCAGGCACTAGTGCAGCAACTCTTTGAAAAGGTGTGCCGATCCATGGGCGCAAACTCAGTCCGTTAAAAAGCGCTGCACGATACCAAAAGCGCGGAATCAGGTTGATGTGATTTTTTTTACAATTGCCCTGAGCACGATAGACGGCGTGCCCCTGTATTTCGACCGAACAAACAAAACCCCAACTGCTTTCGCAATTGGGGTTTCGGAATTTAATCTTGACGATGACCTACTCTCACATGGGGAAACCCCACACTACCATCGGCGATGCATCGTTTCACTGCTGAGTTCGGGATGGGATCAGGTGGTTCCAATGCTCTATGGTCGTCAAGAAATTCGGGTACCGAATCGTGGCCAGTCGGCCGCGCTTCAGCAAATTGGGGATGTGATAGCTTGGTGTTTTGTGAGTATTTCGAACTTTCGGTTCATTGCGTCTTCACACACCGCAATCTGGCCTTTCGACTCAAATTGCTTGGGTGTTATATGGTCAAGCCTCACGGGCAATTAGTATTGGTTAGCTCAACGCCTCACAGCGCTTACACACCCAACCTATCAACGTCGTAGTCTTCGACGGCCCTTCAGGGGACTCAAGGTCCCAGTGAGATCTCATCTTGAGGCTAGTTTCCCGCTTAGATGCTTTCAGCGGTTATCTATTCCGAACATAGCTACCCGGCAATGCCACTGGCGTGACAACCGGAACACCAGAGGTTCGTCCACTCCGGTCCTCTCGTACTAGGAGCAGCCCCTCTCAAATCTCAAACGTCCACGGCAGATAGGGACCGAACTGTCTCACGACGTTCTAAACCCAGCTCGCGTACCACTTTAAATGGCGAACAGCCATACCCTTGGGACCGGCTTCAGCCCCAGGATGTGATGAGCCGACATCGAGGTGCCAAACACCGCCGTCGATATGAACTCTTGGGCGGTATCAGCCTGTTATCCCCGGAGTACCTTTTATCCGTTGAGCGATGGCCCTTCCATACAGAACCACCGGATCACTAAGACCTACTTTCGTACCTGCTCGACGTGTCTGTCTCGCAGTCAAGCGCGCTTTTGCCTTTATACTCTACGACCGATTTCCGACCGGTCTGAGCGCACCTTCGTACTCCTCCGTTACTCTTTAGGAGGAGACCGCCCCAGTCAAACTACCCACCATACACTGTCCTCGATCCGGATAACGGACCTGAGTTAGAACCTCAAAGTTGCCAGGGTGGTATTTCAAGGTTGGCTCCACGCGAACTGGCGTCCACGCTTCAAAGCCTCCCACCTATCCTACACAAGCAAATTCAAAGTCCAGTGCAAAGCTATAGTAAAGGTTCACGGGGTCTTTCCGTCTAGCCGCGGATACACTGCATCTTCACAGCGATTTCAATTTCACTGAGTCTCGGGTGGAGACAGCGCCGCCATCGTTACGCCATTCGTGCAGGTCGGAACTTACCCGACAAGGAATTTCGCTACCTTAGGACCGTTATAGTTACGGCCGCCGTTTACCGGGGCTTCGATCAAGAGCTTCGCGTTAGCTAACCCCATCAATTAACCTTCCGGCACCGGGCAGGCGTCACACCCTATACGTCCACTTTCGTGTTTGCAGAGTGCTGTGTTTTTAATAAACAGTCGCAGCGGCCTGGTATCTTCGACCGGCGTGGGCTTACGCAGTAAATGCTTCACCCTCACCGGCGCACCTTCTCCCGAAGTTACGGTGCCATTTTGCCTAGTTCCTTCACCCGAGTTCTCTCAAGCGCCTTGGTATTCTCTACCCAACCACCTGTGTCGGTTTGGGGTACGGTTCCTGGTTACCTGAAGCTTAGAAGCTTTTCTTGGAAGCATGGCATCAACCACTTCGTGTTCTAAAAGAACACTCGTCATCAGCTCTCGGCCTTAGAATCCCGGATTTACCTAAGATTCCAGCCTACCACCTTAAACTTGGACAACCAACGCCAAGCTGGCCTAGCCTTCTCCGTCCCTCCATCGCAATAACCAGAAGTACAGGAATATTAACCTGTTTTCCATCGACTACGCTTTTCAGCCTCGCCTTAGGGACCGACTAACCCTGCGTCGATTAACGTTGCGCAGGAAACCTTGGTCTTTCGGCGTGGGTGTTTTTCACACCCATTGTCGTTACTCATGTCAGCATTCGCACTTCTGATACCTCCAGCAAGCTTCTCAACTCACCTTCACAGGCTTACAGAACGCTCCTCTACCGCATCATCCTAAGATGATACCCGTAGCTTCGGTGTATGGTTTGAGCCCCGTTACATCTTCCGCGCAGGCCGACTCGACTAGTGAGCTATTACGCTTTCTTTAAAGGGTGGCTGCTTCTAAGCCAACCTCCTAGCTGTCTAAGCCTTCCCACATCGTTTCCCACTTAACCATAACTTTGGGACCTTAGCTGACGGTCTGGGTTGTTTCCCTTTTCACGACGGACGTTAGCACCCGCCGTGTGTCTCCCATGCTCGGCACTTGTAGGTATTCGGAGTTTGCATCGGTTTGGTAAGTCGGGATGACCCCCTAGCCGAAACAGTGCTCTACCCCCTACAGTGATACATGAGGCGCTACCTAAATAGCTTTCGAGGAGAACCAGCTATCTCCGAGCTTGATTAGCCTTTCACTCCGATCCACAGGTCATCCGCTAACTTTTCAACGGTAGTCGGTTCGGTCCTCCAGTTAGTGTTACCCAACCTTCAACCTGCCCATGGATAGATCGCCCGGTTTCGGGTCTATTCCCAGCGACTAGACGCCCTATTAAGACTCGCTTTCGCTACGCCTCCCCTATTCGGTTAAGCTCGCCACTGAAAATAAGTCGCTGACCCATTATACAAAAGGTACGCAGTCACCCAACAAAGTGGGCTCCCACTGCTTGTACGCATACGGTTTCAGGATCTATTTCACTCCCCTCTCCGGGGTTCTTTTCGCCTTTCCCTCACGGTACTAGTTCACTATCGGTCAGTCAGTAGTATTTAGCCTTGGAGGATGGTCCCCCCATATTCAGACAAAGTTTCTCGTGCTCCGTCCTACTCGATTTCATGACCAAGAGATTTTCGCGTACAGGGCTATCACCCACTATGGCCGCACTTTCCAGAGCGTTCCGCTAATCTCAAAGCCACTTAAGGGCTAGTCCCCGTTCGCTCGCCACTACTAAGGGAATCTCGGTTGATTTCTTTTCCTCAGGGTACTTAGATGTTTCAGTTCCCCTGGTTCGCCTCTTGCACCTATGTATTCAGTACAAGATAACCATCTTATGATGGCTGGGTTCCCCCATTCAGACATCTCCGGATCAAAGTCTGTTTGCCGACTCCCCGAAGCTTTTCGCAGGCTACCACGTCTTTCATCGCCTCTGACTGCCAAGGCATCCACCGTATGCGCTTCTTCACTTGACCATATAACCCCAAGCAATCTGGTTATACTGTGAAGACGACATTCGCCGAAAATTCGAATTTCTCAACTAAGAGAACTCACAAATTTTACCTTAGCCTGATCCGTTACCAGTGAAAGTAACGTTCAGTCTATCTTTCTATCACATACCCAAATTTTTAAAGAACGAACTAGTCAAAGACTAGAAATCAACATTCACCATCGAACCGATGGAATGCTCATTTCTAAGCTTTACACAATCAGAAGCAGTTAGTGGTGGAGCCAAACGGGATCGAACCGTTGACCTCCTGCGTGCAAGGCAGGCGCTCTCCCAGCTGAGCTATGGCCCCGTATTTCTACAGGTTCCCACACAAAATTGGTGGGTCTGGGCAGATTCGAACTGCCGACCTCACCCTTATCAGGGGTGCGCTCTAACCAACTGAGCTACAGACCCAATTTCGGGCTGCTTCTTTTCGTCTTCTTCAATGAATCAAGCAATTCGTGTGGGAACTTATGGAGCAGCTGAGTCGTCGATTAAGGAGGTGATCCAGCCGCAGGTTCCCCTACGGCTACCTTGTTACGACTTCACCCCAGTCATGAATCACACCGTGGTAACCGTCCTCCCGAAGGTTAGACTA